>DATGHY010000039.1:0-10692 GCA_035307625.1 Actinomycetota bacterium | reverse complement strand
GGGTGCGCGCGCAAGGATGACGCGCGCGGTCCTGCCTCTGGCGCGCGGGACCGCTCTCCGCCTGCCCCACCGTGTGCGCGCTCGCCTCGCGCCGGCGTTCGCCGTGGTTGCTCGGAGGCCGTCGTGACCGGCCCGTTGGCGCGCGCGATCCTCGACCACGTCCGGCGTGGCGACCCGGCGCTCACCGACGTCGGCGGCGTGATCGTGGCTGGGATCGACGCCGCGTCCTCGGCGAAGACGACGCTGATCTTCCTCGACCGATCCCGGCGTCCTATTCTCGTTGCGAAGGTCGCTCGAGACCATGTGGCCGAAGAAGATCTGGCCGCCGAGTTCGAAGCCCTGCGCGACGTGCGCGGCGATGTCTTCTATCCGGCCTCGATGCAGATCCCGCGAACGGCTGGGCTGGTTCGGATCGATGGTCGCCTCGTTCTGATCACGACCGGGCTCGACGGCGAGCCGATGATGTCGCGCTACTACTCGAAAGGTCATACCGACCGCGAGCAGAACGTCCGCGACGACTTCCACAGGGCGTTCTCATGGCTCACCGACTTTCAGACACAAACATTGGCGCGGAGGATCTCGCTCCCCGACGCGGCCGCGCGATGGGCGGAGCGTGTTCTCGACCGTTACTACGAGGAGATCGGTTGCAGCGCAGACGAGGAGGCGTTGTTCGCGGACGCTTCGGCGCGCGCGCGCTCGCTCAGTGACGTCGGAGTGCCGATGTGCGCGTCCCACGGCGACTACTGGATGGGCAACCTGCTCGTGCGTGGGGACCGCATCGAAGGTGTGATCGATTGGGAGCGGGCCGACCCGCATTGGCTCCCTCTCGCCGACATCTACAAGTTCCCCACGAGCTACGGTTTCTATTTAGATCGGGTGTCCCGCAGGACGGGGCGTCGCCGGTCCGCGCACCCGGGTCGTGAAAGCTTGCGCGCGCAATGGTCCCAGTACGGCGACTGGCCCAACCTCATCGGCTTCGCATACGCATACTTCGGATTCGGGTGGTTCCCCGATCTCGTGCGCGCGTCGATCCTCGATCAGCTTGGACGCCTCGGCATACCGCCTGCCGCGAACTGGGCACTCTTCCCGCTGTTCCTCGCCGAGCAGGCCCTTGCCCTGCCGGATCCCACGTTCCGCGCCGGATACCGCTCCGCGATCGTCGCGTTGTCGGCCGAGCGCGAGTCGACGTGGCTCTGGCGGGAGCAGGATCCGAAGGTTGGGTCCGTCGTTTCTCCGGAACGCACGGAAGCACACAGGGCGAGGAACTGAACGGTGCAAGCTCCGATGCCTCTGCTGAACGAGCCGCCCGATGGCCGGGTCAGGATGTTCGATAGCCCCGACCACGTCTTGGACGAGGAAGCCGCCGCGCGGCTTGCTGCGCTGGTCAAGGACGCAGACCTGGCGGCGCCGCCGGTTGCGCTGCCCGACTTCCACCAAGAGCGGAACATGGAAGCGCCGTGCAGCATCGCCGTAGCTACGCGCGAGTTCATCCGACCAACACTCAGCAACGCCGCGGTCAATTGCGGCATGGCGCTGATCGCGCTGGATGTCGAGCAGCCCTCCGAACCCGCGATCGCGTCGTTCTATGCGCGCATCCGCGAAACCATGCCGGCCGGAGGCGGGCCGGCGACGAAGCTCTCCAGTCGCGAAGTAATCGATGCGTGCATCGCGGGCTCACACTTCGCGACCGATCGCTTCGGGCTCGATCCCGCCGAGCTCGTGCGGGTCGAAGAGGGAGGCCGGCTCGACCTCGACCGATACGGCGGCGCCGACAAGCTCCGTCGGGAGCTGCCCGCGTTGATCGTTCAGCTCGCGCGCCTTCGCTTCGGAACGGTCGGACCGAGCAACCACTTCATCGAGCTGCAACGCGTTGAAGAGATCCTCGAACCTGGCACCGCAGGACTCCTGGGGGTCCGGCCGGGACAGGTCACGCTGCAGTTCCACGCCGGTGGCGGCGTCTTGACGGGGCTGGTCGGCCGCCTGTTCGGCCGTCGCACGGACTACCCGGGCAAGCATCGCGCGATCATGTCGCTGGCGAAGCCCGCGTACCACCTGGTCTCGTCGCGTTCGAGGTCGGATCTTCGGAGCCGCCGCGCCCTGTACTTCTCGGGGTCGTGCCCACCGATCGCGCGTCACAGCTCGGAAGGCGATCGCTACATGCTCGCGAACGCCGCTGCGATGAACTACGGGTTCGCCTTCCGGCTCGCCGTGTATGCACGTCTGCGCGCGATCGCGGAGGAGTCGTTCGGCGCATCGTCGAAGCTGATCGTCGACTCTCCTCACGACACGCTGTACGAGGAAGAGATCGCCGGCGCCCAGGCGATCGTTCATAGATACAAGGTTGCCCGCAGCTATCCGCCGTCGATGATGAGCGGGCGGGGACTGTTGGAACAGACGGGCCAGCCGGTGTTGGTGCCCGGAACCAACCGAACGTCCTCGTACCTCGCGGTCGGGGCCGAGGGTGCGGGCCAAAGCTTGTACTCGACCTCCCACGGGACCGGATCCATCATCGACGACTTCGTTTCCCGCGGGCTCTCCGCCGCCGATCCCCATCGCCGAGCGACGTTGCGGTTCGGGTATGAGGGAAACGGTCCCGTGCCTGTGCCGCAGCTCGACGATCGTGGCGTCGACGAAGCGATGTCGATCCTCGCCGGCCACGGGATCATCCGGCCGATCGCGCGCCTCCGTCCCTTCGCGGTGCTGACATGAGCGCGCGCATCTCGCGATCCGACCGGCAGCCGGTCATCAGCAACCTTGCCGCGCGCATCATCGCGCTCGTCGCGCTTGCCATCGCAACCGTGATCGTCGCGCGCACGGGCGGAGCCAAGGCGGTCGGCGTTTTCTCGCTGCTCCGGGTCCTCCCGTGGCTCGCGGGTGCCATCGCGAGCCAGGGCGTCGTCGGAGCCGCGCCGTATTTCCTATCCGGTCCGACACGCAGGGACCGCAACGTGGGTCCCACGCTTCTCGCGATGGCGATCGTGTCCGGGTTGGTCGCAGCCGCGATCTGGGCGATAGCGGCGCCTTGGATCGAGGACCTCTTCTTCAAGAGCGTTTCCGTTGCTGCGGTCGCCGCTGCCGGCTCGCTCGTTCTGACACAGCTTATGGAATCGACGGCCAAAGCGTGCGCGCAAGGCACCGGGGACATGACCGGTGCGAACCGCGTGATCGTCTTTGAAGAGGTTCTCTACCTGCCGATCTACGTCTTCCTGCTGTGGGTTGGGTTGGGGCAGATCAAGGCGATGGTCGCTGCGCTCGCTGCGGGAGACGTCATCAACGCATCGGTCGCATGGGCGCGGCTCGCTCGTCGCGGGTTGCTCGCCGGGGGAGGCAAGCCGAACGTTTCGCTGGCGGCCCGCATCGCTCGGTACGGCATCAGCGCGCAAGTCGGGAGCTTGCTGATGCTGCTCAACGAACGGCTGGACTTCGCGATCGTTGCCGCGATCGTCGGGCCCGCCGCGCTCGGCGTCTACGCAGTCGCGTCGAAGCTGGCAGAGCTTTTGCGCGTCCCGACGACGGCGGTTCAATACGTGCTGTATCCGCAGTACTCCCGCGTCGGAGGAGAAGAAGCGGCGAAGCGCGCGCGCAAGATGCTCCGGCGCGCCGGGTGGATCCCGATCGCGCTGGCATTCCCGCTCGCCGCCGGCGCGTTCGCATTGCCGTTGGTCTACGGCGGGCAGTTCCGAAGTGCGATCGTCCCAACGCTGATCCTGCTCGGAGGGCTTGCAGGCGCCGGTGTGAGCAGCGTGGTGACCGCGTTCCTGTTCGCGGACGGCCGACCGGGTCTGAACTCGATCGCCGCCGGAGCGGGTGTGGTCGTTACTATCTCACTCGACCTCGTCCTTATCCCTCGCCTCGGCGTAAAGGGCGCTGCTATCGCGAGCACGGTCGCCTACCTCACGACGAGTGCCGCGCATCTGTGGTTCTTCCGGGTCGCAACGCGCTCCCACGGTGCGCGCGCGCCCGAAGCCCCGCCGCTCGCGGAGGTGACCAGTTGAGAGTCCTGGTCGTAGCAGCGCATCCCGACGACGAGACGCTGGGCGCCGGCGGCACCATGGCGCGGCACGCGCGGCACGGCGATGAGGTTTGGGCGTGCGTGTTGACCGACGGCCGTGCGCCGCACGGAGCCGCCGAATGCACGCTGCGCGCTGCCGACGTGTTGGGCGTGAAGAAGGTGGTTTTCCTCGGATTCACAGATCAGCGCCTCGACGAACGCGCGTTGCTGGACGTGATTCAACCGATCGAGCAGCTCGTGGCCGACTTCCAGCCCGACGTCGTCTACACGCACTTCGGGAACGACGTGAACCAAGATCATCGAGTCGTATTCAACGCGACCATGGTCGCGACACGCCCCGGCTCCGGCGTCCGTCGCGTCCTGTCGTTCGAAGCTGCGTCGTCGACGGAGTGGGCGCCCCCGTTCGGGGGGAACGTCTTCGCGCCGAGCGTCTACGTCGATATCACGGAAACGCTGCAAGCGAAGATCGACGCGATGCGCTGCTACAGCGATGCCCGCGAGAGTGAAGTGCGCCCGTACCCGCATCCGCGCTCGTACGAAGCCATTGAGGTCTACGCCAAGCGCCATGGGATCGAATCGGGCCTGGCTGCAGCGGAAGCATTCATGCTCGTGCGTGAAGTCGTAACGGAAAACGAGGAGACGGCCGATGGCAGTTGACCCATCTGAAGTTCGCCTCCCCGAGCTGCGCCGGGTGCACGCAACCCGCGACTTCTATCCGGTCGAAGGCGTCCTCGTGCGCGCGCCCACGAGGACCCGCATCCTGAAGCGCCTCTTCGACGTTGCGAGTGCTCTTATCGGGATCATCGTGCTTTCGCCCGTGATCGCGATCATCTCGTTGGCCATCAGGATCGACGACCGGGGGCCGGTCTTCTTCCGTCAGATCCGGATCGGTCTGCGGGGGAAGCCGTTCGTCATCTGGAAGTTCCGAACGATGAGGCCGGATGCGGATCGCCTCGCCCCGAACGTCAGCCCCTCATCCGATCCCCGGATCACCAGGATCGGCCGCATCCTGAGGCGGTCGTACCTCGACGAGCTTCCCCAGCTCCTGAACGTGCTCGTCGGATCGATGAGCGTCGTAGGACCGCGTCCCGAAACGCCGGAGTTCGTCGCGCTTTACACGCCGGAGGAGCGCCGTGTACTGGCCGTCAAGCCGGGGCTCCTGGGCCCGTCCACTCTCGCGTCGATGGACGAGTCGGCGATCCTCGAAGCTGCCGATGACCCTTTCGCGTACTACGTCGAGGTTCTCATGCACGAGCGGGTCCGTCTCGATCTCGGCTACCTCGATCGGATGTCGTTGTGGAACGACGTAAGGCTGCTCGCCCGTCAAGTGTCGAAGATCGTCGTCAGGCGCAGGTGATGGGCGCGCGCGTAACCCACGGAACGAGTGTCGGCGAAGTCACCGACCGGGAGGCATGGAATGGCTTCGTCGAGCGCGCGCCCAACACCAGCATCATGCATCGATGGGAATGGCGCGAGATCATCCGGAACGCGTACGGGCACGACTCGAGATACATGGGGGCGTTCAGCGGGCCCGAGCTGGTAGGCGTTCTTCCCCTGGTGTCGATGGCGGGCCCGTTCGTCGGACGACGGCTCGTCTCGATGCCGTTCGGTGAGGGAGGGGGAGCCGTCGCGGTGGACGACGACGTCTCGCGCGCACTCCTCGAGGCAGCCCGAGAGGCGGCAGTGCGAGACAAGGCCATCCTCGACGTGCGAACGACTCACGACCTCGGCGTCGATCTACCCGTGTCCCGCGACAAGGTTTCGATGGTTCTGGCGCTGGAGCGCTCCGCCGAGGAGCAGTGGACGAAGTTGCCGGCCGAGCGCCGCAACCGGGTGAAGAAGGCGAAGCGAGAAGGGCTTGTCGCAGCCGTCTACGGCATCGAAGCCTTGGATGATTTCTACGCCGTCTTCGCGCGCAACATGCGCGATCTCGGCTCGCCCGTTCACGCGCGCCGGTTCTTCGAGCAGATCCTTCTGAACCTCGGCGATCAGACCCGCCTCGTCGTGGTGCGGGCGCACGGCCGTCCCGTCGGAGCCGCGATGATGCAGCGGCACGGCGACACCGTGACGGCTCCGTGGGTCTCGTCGCTGCGCGAGTTCTTCCCGAAGTGTCCGAACCAGCTTCTCTACTGGTGCGCGATCGACTACTCCATCGCAGACGGTGCCACCCGGTTCGACTTCGGCCGTTCGTCGAACGGAACCGGCACGCTCGAAGCGAAACGACAGTGGGGCGCGACGCCGGTGCAGCAGTACTGGTACTACCACCCCGCCGACGCGGGGAGCAGCGCGGAGAACGCGTCTAAGTTCGGATGGGCGATGCGCGCCTGGCGGCACTTGCCGCTGCCTGCTGCGAACATCCTCGGGCCACGTGTGCGCGGGCGGATATCGAACTGAGAACCGAGCGCCCTGCGCGTGCCGCTACCCTTGGCAACCGCATGCGCGCCCCGTCCGAGCCGACTCGTCGTTGGCTGCTCCGGCTTCCGTTGCCCTGTGTCGTCGCCGTCACCGTCCTGTTCACGCTTGGGCCGGACGTCGTCGGTCCATCGAACATCCGCGACTTCCTCGCACACGCATCCGCGTACGCGGCGATCACGGTTGCCGCCCTCGTATGGCCCTCTCGCAAGGGCGGGTCCTTCTGGGTCGATCTCGCGCGCGCGGTTGTGATCGTTTTATTCGGGGCCACGATGGAGCTGGCGCAGCGATTGGTCGGTCGCGACGCTCAGATCGGCGACGTCGGCGCGAACGCGATCGGAGTCCTTGCAGGACTCGTCGTCGTCCGCGTCGCGCGCGCGCTCCTCGACTAGGCCGCCGCGCGCGCGCTCAGCGGAGCGCTCGTGTATCGACGATGTATGCCTGCGGGTTCGACTGGGTACCGCACAAGACGCCACAGCTCACCGACCACGAGCTCGCGAACAGCACACGCATGCCGTCCGGCGAGGGGACCGGGTGAGACTCGCACCGGTAGCAGTTCGTCGTGTCGGTGTGCGTATTCACGAGCCGCTCGACCTGACCCGAGCCGTCCAGCCGGAAGGCGATGATCTCGTCGTTGAACGCCTCGCCGCTACCGGGCCAGAAGCTCGCGTAGCACCACCCGGGGCGCAGGAAGTCTCGGCACGAGATGTGGTAGCTCTGCGCGGTGTTCGTGTGGATCAGCGACGTTACCTTCCCATCGCTGAAGCGAACGCTGTAGACCTGGCCGAGCGCGACTCCGTTGACCGTCTGCGGGCACCACGACCGGTTCTGGCCGACGGCGATGTCGTTGCCGCCGTCGTCGAACGTCAGGTCGCTGTGACCGACGTCGTAGATGAAGCCGTTCGACGAACTTCCCACACACAGGGGTGTTCCGGATGGATACACGTGTGGTGTCAAGGCGAGCGTCGTCGGGTTCACGTCGAGCACGCGGTCGTGGTCGCCTACGTAGTGAACCAGCACGTACTTCGCGTCGGGTGCGATCGCGATGTGGGAGATCGTGCAGTCGGAAAGCCCGCAGTTCGTCTGGGCGTCGAACAGCGGACCGATCTGCCCGGGCATCGGGTCCATCTTGATGACGAGCACCTTGCCGGTCGATGCGTCGCCTTCGGCCCAGTAGGCGCCGTCGCGCGATGGACCGTTTTGCGAGTCGATCGTCGCCTGGATGGGCAGCGTCCACGAACGGAGCAGCGTGCAGGTCGTGATGTCGAACCAACCCATCTGCGAGCCGTCGCGGAACTCCCGCACGTGTGGCAGGACGGGCGACCAGCGATCGTCGTACACCGAATAGTTCGGGCACGGTTGCAGCACTGGCTTGTAGGTATTGCCGTCGAGTATCACGTGCGACGGAGAACCACCTTGCTGGTTCTGGAGCCACAGCAAAGATCCGTCGGCGTTCCACGCTTGATCGTCGTTGTAGTGCTGGCGCGCGTCGGATCCCCAGACGCCGGTCGTGCCGTCGGCGTTCGTGTAGCCGGTCCCCGCATCGCCGACGATCCTCGTAACCGTCGTGCCGAAGTTCGGATCGATGAAGCTGTTCAGGTAGCCGGGCTTTGCGATCGAGGGATCGCTGAAGATCGCCCAGGGGTCTGTGACGACGGACGGGCCTGAGGGACTGGCCGAAGGCGACGGGCTGCTCGACGGTGAAGGGCTGCTCGACAGCGAGGGGCTGGCCGAAGGCGTCGGGCTGCTCGACGGTGAAGGGCTGCTCGACGGAGACGGCGAGTCGGTTGGCGAGCCTGACGGGGAAGGGACGGGCCCCGGGATGACGATGTGAGGCTTCCGCTTTCCTTCGCGCGAGGACAGGTTGATCGATGCGCTCGACATGTCTTGTATGGCGAAGGTGTACGAGCCACCCTGTGTCACGAATCGTGACACGTCGATCCCAACCCACCGTTGCGCGCGCACCGCGCCCGAGCGTGCGTACGTCCGATCGACTCTCGGACGGTTGCGATACGTAACGCGTGTTTCGCTCCAGAGGTCGCTGGCCGGGTGAACGGCTATGCCCCTGGAGTTCGTGTTCCACGAGTAGACCCACAGCGTCGCTTGCGTGATCGGAGCAGAAGCCGGGATGTCGAAGCGCAAGTAGGCGTAGTCCGTGGGCCAGCTGTATCTCGTGAAGAGGGTTGGATCCCTCCCGAAGTTGACGTGGGGGGCCCAGGACGACGTGGAGGTGTCGGCCTGTGCGTAGATGGTCTGCCACAGCGTTGCCGACCTGGCCGACGTGGCCAGGATCGGGACAAGTGGAAGGGCCAGAAGCCCTGCCGCCATCGCGCGTCCGATGCGCTTCAGCCGCTCGTTGCCCATCGCTACCTCTTTCGTTCGCGAGGGCTTCGTTGCGTCCAGGCGGGAATCACGGGCAGCAGCTACCCATCGGGTGCCATGTGGCACGCGGCGCTGCAACCCCACGAAGTCCTCTCCCCACGGTCGGCCGGATCCCCCGAAAGCCGTCGCCATGACCGACAAAGGGGGAAGGACTGAACCGTTCCCACTGTGGAATCGGTCCTGGAAGAGGATGCCTTGACGCTATTAGTGGCTGAATCTTTCACTCAAAGTGGTCGATGCTGGGGCGAGCCGGGCGTCTATTTTCGGGAGGATGGATCGGCTCGGCCCCGCGGTCTGGCCGGCGCTACACTCAACATCGAGAAGGATGAAACGCTGGGGGGTTTGGGGCGCGGTTCTCGCCGCGGTGCTGGGTTTCGGAGCCGTCCGTCCCGCAATCGGACAAACCACGCAGGCCCAGGTCATCGTCGTTTCCCTAACCGGTACCGTCGATCCACTGTCTGCTCGCTACGTCGAGCGCGGCCTCCGGATCGGCCAGAACGCAAAAGCCGCGGCGGTCCTCATCCGAATCGACACGCCCGGCGGGCTCGATTCCTCGATGCGGTCGATCATCAAGGCCATATCCACGACGAGCGTGCCTGTGGTCTGTTGGGTCGGGCCCAGCGGCGCGCGCGCAGCCTCTGCGGGCGCGATCATCCTGACCGGCTGTCCGATCGCAGCGATGGCCCCGGGCACGAACGTCGGCGCTGCGCACCCCGTCGGCTTCAGCGGCCAAGTCCTCGACGAGAAAATCACCAACGACGCGGCTGCGTATGCGCGCGCCCTCGCGCAGGCGCATAACCGCAACGCAGATCTCGCCGAACGAATGGTGCGGGATTCGATCAGCGTGCCCGCGGAAGAGGCGTTGCGTCAGAAAGCGATCGATCTGATCGCGGCGACCAGATCGCAGCTGTTCGAGGAGATCGCCGGCCGGTCGATCAACGGTGTGACGGTCACGGCTGCGCATCCTGAGTTCAAAGCAGTCGGGATGACGTTCATCGAGTCGGTGCTGCACGGCATCATCGACCCGAACATCATCTTCATCCTGTTCTTGTTCGGATTGGTGGGCATCATCATCGAGATACTGCATCCGGGTATCCGCCTGCCCGGCGTCCTCGGTGTTCTATCCTTCATCATCTCCCTTGTCCTTCTCGACCTGCTTCCCGTGAACATCGCCGGAGTCGTCCTGTTGATCGTTGGAATGGCTTTGCTCGCGTTCGAAGTCCACATCCATACCGTCGGGGTTGCGGCGACCCTCGGCGTGACCTCGCTTATCTTGGGCGGGCTCTTCTTGTTCCAGTCATCCGTACCGAATGCGGCCGTATCGAAGTGGCTGGTCGTCGGTATCGCGATCGCGCTGGCCGCCTTCTTCACTCTTGTGCTCCGCGTCATGATCCAGACCCGTAAGCGCCTGCCGAAGCCGGCCAAACTGCAGGACGTCGTCGGTGCGGAGGCAGTCGTCGTGCGTGCGTTGGACCCCGTCGGTATCGTGCGCGCGCACCGTGAGCAGTGGAGCGCGCGAGCGGCCGCCGGACCCATCCCTGAAGGCGCGCACGTACGCATCACCGGCGTACAGGGCCTTACGCTTCAAGTTGAACCGCTCGAGGTTTCTCACGTCAGCCAAACAGAAGGAGACAGTCGATGACCGCTCTGATAGTTGTCGGGGTAGTCCTGTTCATCATCTTGTTCATCCTCTTGCCCTTGTCTATCAAGGTGGTGCGTGAGTTCCAGCGGCTCGTCATTTTCCGCTTGGGCCGCATGATCGGACCGAAGGGACCGGGGATCGTATTCCTCATCCCGATCATCGACCGGCCTCAGTGGGTCGACCTCAGGGAGTTCTTCCTCGAGATCCCGCACCAGACGTCGATCACGAAAGACAACGCCCCGAT
>DATGHY010000038.1:0-6268 GCA_035307625.1 Actinomycetota bacterium | reverse complement strand
CGAAGCAGCGTCGGAGAGCCTTTGAACCTGATCGAAGAACGTGCTGACGACGGTCGCTGACATGGTTCCTCCCACTGCTCCCCGTGACGCAAGGCCTGTTGTATAGCCGTCCGGCTTCGCGTCGCGCAATGGTGTTACCGGATGGAATCGAGCATCGCCCGGTAGCGCGCGATCACGTCCTCCCAGCGATGTTCGCGCTCGACGAACCGTCGTCCTGCCTGGCCCATCGCGCGCGTTCGCTCTGGATCTGCGAGCAGCCTCGCGACGGCCTGCGCGAGCGGTCCCACCGCGTTGCCCGGCACGACGAGGCCGGTTTCCTCCGGGATCACGGCTTCCGGCGCACCGCCGGAGTCGCCCGTGATCGCGGGGCGCGCGCACGCCTGCGCCTCGAGGTAGACGAGGCCGAGGCCCTCTACTTCCAGACCGGCGTAGCGCGAGCGGCACGGCATCGCGAAGACGTCCCCCGCCGCGTAGTGGGCAGCCAGCTCGTTCTCAGGAACCTCGCCGGTGAACACAACCGCGTCTTGGAGACCAAGCGCGCGCGCCCTCGCTTCGAGCCGCGCACGCATCGGGCCGCCGCCGACGATCAGCGCGGTGGCCTTGGGCACGCGCGCGCGCACCGCCGGCATAGCTTCGATGATCTTGTCCTGTCCCTTGCGTGCGACCAGGCGGCTGACACACGCGATCACCGGCTGCTCGTCGATGTCGTAGCGCGCGCGGATCGCTTTCGCGTCTGTGTCCGGCGAGAAGCGGTCGAGATCGACGCCGGTGCGGAGCAGGTGGATCTTGTCCGGCTGCCCGACGGCGCGATCGATGAAGCGCGCGGTGAAGTCGCTGACAACCGTTATGGCTGAGGCTGCTCGCCCGATGCGACGCAACGCCCGGCGCATGATCGGGACGCGCGCCCAGGCAACTTCGAAGCCGTGCGTGTGCACGACGACGGGCTTGTCGATGCGCATCGCGAGGAGGTTCATCGGCAGGACCGCGCCGAACGCAACGACATCGGCGTCGCGCGAGAGCTCTTTCACCTTTCGGTCGAGCGCTTGCGTCGGCCATGCGACGGCGCCCGGCCAACGCACAACCTCTACACCTGCTGCTCGATCGAATGCAGCATCGCCGGGGAACGAGGGCGCCAGCACCCGTACGTCGCCACCGAGACCACGGTAGATGTTCCACAGGTAGTTCTGGATGCCGCCGACGCGCGGCGGGAAGTCGTTCGTGACGAGCAGGACCCTCATCGGTGTTGGGCCTCGTAGTCGAGCGCCGCTTGGATCCGCTCCATCGTGGACGGATGCGTGAAGAAGATGTCCTTGATGATGGCGTTCGGCGTGAGATCGGAGAGATCTGCGCGCGCGAGATCGGCTTCGAGCATAACGGCGCCTTGCGGGTCGTTCGTCGCGACGAAGGCGGCATGATCCGCCGCAGCCTCGATGTGGCGCGACACGAGATTCTGCAGCGGCAGCGTCACCAGGGTCGCGACCGCGAGGAAGAAGGCCAGGAACGGCAACACCGCCGGGTCGGCGTGGTCGCGAGCGCCGATGAAGTCGAGCAGCCTCCGCCGCCGCAGCAACCACCAGATCACGACAACACCGGCGATCACACCGGCCGAACCCAGGAGCGCGCCCTTCAAGATGTCGTTGTGCTTCACGTGGCCGATCTCGTGAGCGACGACGAGGTCGACCTCACGCGGCTTCAAGCGCGCGAGCAGCGTGTCGTACAGCACCACGCGCTTCGTCGCGCCGAGGCCCGACACGTACGCGTTCTCCGTCGTCGTGCGCACGCTCTGCAAGGAGATCAGCACCTTGTCGACCTTGACCCCTTCCTTGGCCGCGATCGCGATCACACGCGCGCGCGTCGCGGGGTCGACGGGCCGGAAGCTGCTGAACGCGGGCTCGTAGATGACCGGCAAGATGAAGATCGTCGCGAACGTCAGCACGACACCGGCGACGGCAACCGCGAACGGCCACGAGCGCCGCAGCTTCTTGACGAGACCGAGATAGACGAGCGCAACGATCGCCGCCGCGAGGATCGAGAAGCCGGTTGCTTTGAGCGTGTCCGAAAGGTAACCGGATATCTGGTTCGTCACCAGTGCGTACGCGCGCTCGTGATACCAGGACGCGATCCCGGCCGGGAGGATCACGATCGTGGGAACCACCGTAACGATCGCGGCGAGGATGATCCCCTGGACCCAACGGCGGCCACGTCCAACTCTTTTGGACCACGCGCCGAGCGCGCGCGCGCCACGCCCCAGACCGAGCACGCCGAGCACGATCAGGTTCAAGCCGAGCGAGAGGAATCCGAGCACGTACGCCAAGCCACGATAGCCATGCGAGCGCGCGATATCGGCGGCCGTGAAGTAGTCGTCGACGCGCGCGCGCGGCGCGTGCACCGCGGCGGCCGCCATGACGGGCGTACCGACGAGACAGACGGCGGCTGCGATCGTGACGAGGACAACGCGCTTCACGGCCGGGCCATTCTAGGGTCCGGCCGCAGTGCTCGAATTACGTGCCCGGCGGTGCGAAGAACTCGAGCGCGTTGTTGTCGGGATCGCGGAACGACAGGCCCGAACCGTAGTCGGCGTCGACGATGTCGCCGTGAGCGATGCCGAGCTCGTCCAGCTTCTTGGCCCAGCCCTCGAGGTCCGAGCGCGCCGGCACACCGAACGAAAGGTGATCCATGCCGACGCGGAACTCGCTGAACTTGTCCTTCGGATCCGTCTTCCCGGGCTTGAAGCCGTGCAAGCTGACCAGTGTGCCGTTGCCGATCGCCCACGCGGCATGACGGAACGGTCCCGTGTCTTGATCGAGCAACGGGTCGCTCCCGAAAAGGTTCTGATACCAGGGCACGCTTCGGTCCAGACTGGTCACCGTGAGCGCGACGTGCGTGATGCCAGGAAAGTCGGCCATCGATCCCCCTATCCGCGTCCGTGTAGCGCCTAATTTAGTCGGCGGCTTGTACCCCGTTCAAGGGACTACCATCAAGAACATGACCGACGACCAGCCCGTGCCACCCTCGCGCGCGGGCCGTCCCGCGCCGACCTGCCCGAACTGCGGCGCGCGCATGGAGTTCAAGGAAGGGAAGCAGATGCACGACCTGTGGGGGGAGCGGTTCGAGTGCCCGTCGTGCGGGCGCGAGCAGTACCGGACGTACGGGCGGGGGTCGGTCTGAGCTAGCGCCGGCGCGCGCGCCTGGCGGGCTTTCGGCGGGCTGAAGTCTTCTTCCGAGCAGCCGGCTTACGCCGCGCCGGGGCCTTCTTTCGAGCAGCCGGCTTGCGGCGAGCCGGTTTGCGAGACGTTGCGCGCCTTGTTGCTTTCTTGCGTGGAGGGGCCTTCTTACGTGCAGCGGGCTTTCGGCGCGCCGGCTTGCGAGACGAGGGACGTCTCGTTGGCTTCTTCCGTGGAGATGCTTTCTTGCGCGCGGGCTTCTTGCGCGCGGGCTTTTTGGCCGTCGCCTTCTCCCCCGACTTCGATCCGTTCGCCGATGCGATGTATGCGCGCGCGCGCGAGCCGCCGATCCACCCTACGTCGATCGCGAGCTTGTTCGCCGGTTCGAGCGAGTGCGTCCGTTGATCGAAGCGCCAGCGGGCGGTGCGCGCGCGCCCGCGGAACGGGAACGTGAGGCTGATCACCCAAGGTTGACCTTCTTGACGGGTGGCCGTCCACGCGTCGGCGAGGCCTTCCTCGTCCAATCGGACGCGGCGCGACGCGAGGTTGGCCGCGACGGCTTCGCCGAGCGGGAGAGATGACGGCCCCAACCGCTGCTTCTCCTGGAACAGAGCCTGCGCGTCTGCGATGACCCCGGCGCGCTCGTAAAGGACGGGTGTTAGGAATTGCTCGACGTACTCCTCGGTCACCCCGGCCGCGCGCGCGATCTGCGCCGGCGACTGGCCGCCCCGTAGGGATTGCTGGATCTCCTTGAGCGGCAGCTTCGATTCGATCTCGGGTTTCGCCGGTACCACCGGCCTGACCCTCGCTTGATCCCGGCGGCCGTAGACGGCCTTCTGCAACACGTCGAGCAGCCGCTTATCGATCGCCACGACGTGCGATCCGGTCCGGCCGCGCTCCTTGTTGCTCAGGATCAGCTCTTCGAAGTCTTCGGACGAGCCGATAACTCGCAGTTTCCTCACGAATGTCCCCCCAGTACCTGCGGTGGGCATTCTTGCCGAGCAGGCCGAAAGGAGCAAACGAGCAGGCATTCCAGGTCCCAGAAAACGACGAGGGGCGCCGGCCGCGGGCGCCGCCTCGCTCTCCTGGGGGAGGAGATCTGAAGGTCAGCCGGCGGATCGACGACCTTGCCGGCCGAACTTCACGTCTGGGATCAGGCCGCCATCTCGGAGCGCGCGCAGCGCGCGCTCTTCCGCGGCGTCGAACACGATCGCGCCCTCCGGACGGTCGAGGATGTACCCGACGAGGCAGTCCTCGCAGGCCTCTTCGCCGACGCGGTTGGGGCAACCGCTGCAGTCGATCACGAACCCTGGCTCTGTCATCACGGAACCGCATGCTAGAGGGAGGCGGTGACACAAACGTCTGACCTGCGGAAACACGGAAACCGCGGAGCCCGGCGACTGTGGGTCGCCGGGCTCCAGGTCGATGCGGGCCCTACTTGATCCAGGTGGCGTCGGCGTGGGCCTCGGCCACGATGATCTGCAAGCCCAGATGCAGCCCCGGAATGACCGGCGGCACCGTGATGACCACGTCGATCGCCCGGACGGTCAAGCCGCTATGCGTAGCGCCTGCGCACGGCGTGACCGGTCCTGGCGCCGTCGGGAACGGACCGCCGTCGCAGACCTGTTCGTTCAGGACGACGAACCCAAGCCCAGGCAGGTTGATCACGGTGTTCGGCGCTACCGGCAGCGAGATCGTTTGCCCCAGGACTTGGAGCCCGACGAACTGCGTGCCCGTGTCGGTTGACGACGCACCGCTCGCATTGGCAGTCGCATTCGCCTGGGACTTCAACGCTGTCGCCCCGATGGTGCACGAGCCATCCGCCATCCGAAGGAGACATACGTTCGCAGCTTCCGCATAGCTCGACGAATTGCTGCTTGTAGCACCCGGCTGACCGTTTACGTCGTCGTCGGTCACACCGAGATGCAGCACGTTGCCGTTTGCCGGCGGAACGTCGAGAGTGTCGAGTGTCTTGAAGTCGTGACCACCGGTCGACGGGATGCTTGCGAAGCCGTAGAGGATCGGCAGGATCGATGGGTTCGTGTTCTCGTACGCGATGAACGCGTGCCCACTAACGGCCTGCTTCACTCCGGGATTGCAGACGGTCGTCTGCGGGAAGTCGGAGTGAGCAACCGCGTGCGACACGTTGACGTCCAGCAGCGCCGTCCCGCCCAGCGGGATCAGGAGCTTCGTGATGTGGACGTGGATCATGTTCACCGTCAGGTCGGCGGCGTACGTGCCACCGGAGTTCTGACCCGCGGCAGGACCCGAAGTCGAGCCCGTCCGCTCGTAGACGGCCACGTAGCTACCAGAGCCGAACAACGCGGCCGGCAGCTTGATCTGCAGACCCGGCGTGATCTGGTTGTACGCGACTCCGTTCACCTTCAAACCGACGATCGTGGATCCGATCGAGCTGAAGGACGACGAGCTGCCGTTCGCGTGGGTCGTAGCCACCGACCGAACAACATTCGCGGTGACGAGCCCGTTCAGGATGTTCAGCCCCGCCGTCTCTGCCGTGGTCGTTTGATCGGCCGAGTTGGTCGTCGAGGAAACGACGCTGTTACTCGTCGTGCTGAGCAGATCGACGTTGACGATCCCAGGCACGCCGGTGTTTAGCAGCGAGTTGGCGTTGCTGTTCGTGCCGACGCCGCTCTGCGAGCTGCTCGTCGGTGACAGGGTGACATCCAACGGCACGAGCAGCCCTTCATGGACGTACAAGCCGAAAGCGCTGCCATTCGCGTGGGCACCGGCTGGGTTTGCTGCCGGTGTGGAATTGATGCATAGCGTGTTGGAGTTCACCGGCGTGCCGTTGTTGAAACTACGGCTCGAGATGGATGCCGTGTTGCAGACCTGGCATCCGACGGAGTTGAGGACGTTGACGGTGAGCGTCACGGAGCCGGACGAGTGCCCTGGCACGCTGCCGATCGACCACGTTACCGTTGTGATCGGTGGCCCGTTGGTCGTGCAGCTGTTCGAGCACGAAGCGAACGACGTGTTCGCCGGGATCGTTTCCGTAATCGTCGTCGCCTCCGAGGACGCGGACCCGGTATTCGAGTACGTCAACGTGTAGACGATCTGGTCCCCACCGGTGACGAGCTGCTTGT
>DATGHY010000037.1:0-3077 GCA_035307625.1 Actinomycetota bacterium | reverse complement strand
CGCCGACTGGAACGACCTCGAACCATGCGTCGCCCAGCACCGGCTTCCGGTGATGCCGAACCACGATCAAGCGAGGTGGCTCCCAGCGCGTCACGCTCATCTCGTCGATCAGCTTGATGCCCGCGATGCGCGTCACTGCGCGCGTACGAACACCGACCCCTTCTCGTTGCGAACCCACGACTTCGACCGTGGTGCCGAGGATCCACCCGGCGGAACGGTCCCAGTCGCTCAGCCACTCCCACACGCGCTCCGGCGAGGCGTTCACACGCACCGAGGCGCGATAGAGCAGCACGTTACGCGGCTTCGCGGACCGGCATCGTTTCGACGGAGCCGACCGTCATGAAGAACACGACCGCGACACACGCTGCAACGCCGATCCACGCAGCGCCGTAGCCCACGTATTGCGCGAGCACCCCTGCCAGCACGGGCCCGATCAATGCGCCGATGTCACCTGCGATGCGGTAGCCCGCAACGGCGACGGCGCGCTCCTCCGGCCCCGCGACATCGGCCACGATCGCCGTCGGCCCCGGACGCGAGTACCCGTTCGCGAAACCGAGCAGTGCCATCCAGCCGATCAGTGCGATCGTTCCGCCGAACACGCCCAAGCCGATCGATGCGACGACGCCCGCGGCAAGCGCCGGGGCCAAGACGAACTTGCGGCCGCGCCGGTCGCTCAACGCGCCCGCGTGCCAGATAACGAGCATCCCTGCCGCGGCCTCCACGAAGAAGGGGATGCCGCTGCTCGCTTTCGAAAGGTGCAACGTATCGGTCCAGTAGCGCGGAAGGATCGTCTGCGGAGCAGCCGTCACGATGAAGGCGATCGCGCTCGCGCCAAGCGCCGATCGGTACGCGGAGTTCCTCAGCAACGGCTTCATCGCGCTCCAGGACGGCTTCCCCACCACTTCGTGCGCGCGCCCCACTTCGGCGACGCGACTCATCGCTCGCGCGCACAGCGGTACGAACGCAAGGCAGACGCCGCCGTAGATGTAGAACGGCGTGTTCGCCGCTGCCGCGGCGATGATGAGACCCCCGAAGACGGGACCGAGCAGGAATCCGATCCCCACCGAGCCTTGGAACAAGCTCATCGCGCGCCCGCGCTCCTCGGGGAGCACCGTCCCGACCAGGTACGCCGTCAGGCCGCCCAGGAACAGCGCCGAACCGAAGCCGCCGACACCGCGCAAGACGACGAGCTGCCAGAAGCTTGCGGCAGCTCCGGCCGCGATTGACGAGATCCCGACGATTCCGGCGCCGGCGACGGTGACCGTCCGCTCGCCGAAACGCTCGATCAGGCTGCCGACGAAGAAGTCACCGCCGAGTCGCGTGAGCGCGAACCCGAACAGGATCAAGCTGACGCCCGCGTCTCCGCGACCGAAGTGCTTCGCGAACTGCGGCAGCGCGGGCACGATCAAGCCGTAACCGAGCATGATGAACAGCGTTGCGCCGACCACAGCGCGGAACTCCGCCGATCGGATCGAGATGTATCGGGGCGCGCGCTCGGTCGTGCTCACGCGCGCATGATATCGAGGCGCAACGGGCTTCGTTCAGGCGAAGAACGCGACGCCGAGCACGCCGGGCCCGGTGTGGGCGCCCATCAGCGGAGTGAACGGGCTGATGAGCGTCTCGACGTTAGGGATCTCCGCCTTCAGCCGCGCGAGAAGCTGCTCGGCCTCCTCTTCGCAGTCCGCGTGCGCGACACCCAGATGGAGCGGCCCGCGCGCCGAGGCTTCCTGCACCTCTTCGACCAGCCGGTCGATCGCGCGCGCGCGAGTTCGCGGGCGGCCGAGCTGCTCGATCTTCCCCCCGCGGAACGCGAACACCGGCTTGATGTTCAGCGCGGTCCCCGCATACGCGAACAGCGCGTTGACGCGGCCGCTCCGGCGAAGGAACTCGAACGTGTTGATCGTCGCAGCGAAGCAAACCTGGTCGACGACTTGTTCGGCGCGCGCAACCACCGCGTCCAAGTTGTCGCCGCGCGCGCCGGCGCGCGCCGCCTCCAACGCCACGAAACCTTCGCCGAGCGACGCGCTCTTCGAGTCGACGACCCGCACCCTGCCGTCGAAGTCCTTGGCCGCCGCTACCGCAGTGCTGTAGGTCGCGCTGACGAACGATGCGACGTTCACGCACACGACGCCCTCGGAGCCGTCGAGCGCGCGTTCGAACGCCGTTTTGAAGTCCCCAACGGACGGACCCGACGTCGACACCGCGACTTTCTCTTCAACGAGCGCTTTGTAGAACTGCCCCGGTGGCATGTCGACGCCGTCGAGCAGCGCGCGCTCGCCGAACTTCAAGATCATTGGGACGAGTTGGATCCCTTCGCTCTCCGCCAGCTCGCGGGGGAGGTTCGAAGCGGAGTCGGTGACGACCGCGATCCTCATCAGTTGACGTCCCCCAGCGTGCCCGAGTGCGCGCGTTCCGTGGCATATACCATATTCGTTAGACACTACCCATGACCTCAGACATCAAGCGCTATCGATTGCGTCATCGGGCGCGCCCGCTCGACGTGTGGGTCGCCGGTGAAGGAAAGCCGCTCGTGCTTCTTCACGGATGGGGACTTTCCGGGCGCGCGTACCGCGGTGCGATGCTCGCACTGGCCGATCATGGGTACCGCGTCGCCGCGCCCGGGATCGCCGTCGCAGACGATTGGGGGATCGAGCGCGCCGCTGAGTTCGCTGCCGAAGCGATGGCCGGCGTGGATGCAGCACCTGCGCCGATCGTCGGTCATTCGTTCGGCGGCGTGATCGGCACGCAGGTCACGATCGACCACACCGATTTCGTCAAAGCACTTATCGCGGTGGACTCGCCGTTGGTGTCACTCGGGAACCTGCGGCTCGGCCGGATCATGCTGCCCGGTACCCACTACCGCGTCGTTGGTCACGGACCGGCAGCGATCGCGTTGCTGCGTTCGGCGACCTCGCGCAGCGGCGTCGAGAGCCTTTGGCGCTCCGCACGCTGGTTCCTCGGAAAGCCGAAGGACGAGGTGCTCACGAAGGTTGCCGCCACCGGCATCCCGCGCGCGGTTCTGTGGGCCGAGCATGACACGCTGATCCCCATCGGGATCGGCGTGAAAGCAGCGAAGC
>DATGHY010000036.1:0-8615 GCA_035307625.1 Actinomycetota bacterium | reverse complement strand
CGACCCGGCGCTGGCGTTTGGACCGAAGCCTGATTCTCACGGCCACTTCAGCTGGTCGAACGGATCAAGGCTCTATTACGGCAACCTCACGTCCCAATTCCCGGGGAGCCCAACGTTCAAAGGCTTCGAAGCGATCGGCGTCTCGCGGACCGACAACGTCCAAGCGGCTGCGAACGGCGACAAGAGCGCGTGGATGCCGCCGGTCCTCATCTCGAAGCAGAACTCGACGACATTCAGCGATAAGGACCAGGTCTGGGCCGACAACGCAGCGAGCAGCCCGTTCTTCGGCAACGTTTACTCGTGCTGGGCGAGCTTCGTCGGCCAGGAGAAGGGGAACGCGGCTCCGGCGGCGTTGCAAGTTGGGACTTCGCGCGACGGCGGCAACACCTGGACGGTCCGGCAGGTTTCGCCTGCGGCGGACAACAACAAGCGCAACCCTCTCGATGGTTGCACGATCCGAACCGACAGCCACGGCAACGCCTACGTATTCGGGATCGCTACGCTCTCGAACGCTCAGAAGGGGCGGTACGAGTTCATGGTGAAGTCGTCGAACGGCGGCGTGACATGGGGATCCCCTGTGGCGGTCGCGGGGCCGATCCAACAGCCTGGTGAGTTGGACGTGACCCAAGGTCGCCTGACAGAAGACGGGGTCGCAGGCGCGCGCAACGACCTCTCGGTCGCTCCGTCGGTTGACATCGCGAACGGAGCTCCAACAGGCAGCGACGCGACGAACAGGATCGTGATGTCGTACGTGGACGGCACGACGGCCGATCCGCACGTTGAGTTCACGGAGTCATCGAATGGCGGCTCGACGTGGGCGACGCCTCGTCACATCGAAGCATCCGCGAGTGACAACGGTTTCTATGCGGCGCCGGCCATCTCGCCGAACGGGACCGACGTGTACGTCGTGTATAACGCATTCACGACGCCGTACCGCGACAACACATCGGACCCTCGGAGCATGCTGGCGGTGGTGTTGCACGCCGATGTGAGCGGAGCCTCGACGGGAACGTTCGCCGAGCTGCACCGGTCGACCCCAGGTGATCCACGCGGCTCGAGCGCGAACAACCTGACCGATGAGTTCCTCGGTGACTACGTGTATGCGGTGGCGACGCGCACGTATGGATCCGCCGTCTGGAACGACGTGCGCAACGCGGCAGACTGCCCCGCGATCGACGCGTGGCGTATGTCGCTGGTGGACGGGACGACGGTTCCGAAGCCGTCGCCCGGCACTGATTGCCCGGCGAACTTCGGGAACTCCGACATCTACGGCGGCTCCTTCGCCGATCCAACTCCCTAGAACCGGGTGAGGGAAGCGAGGAAGGCGCCGATCAGGCGCCTTCCTCGTTTAGGCTGCGCGCGTGAATCTGTGCGATTGGATCGTTGCGCTGTTCTGCCTCAGCTCAGGCGTCGGCATACTCGGGTTCTGGGTCCAACGGCTGATCGCGAGACAGGTTGCCCTCGATCAGCCGGTCATGCGCTTCCACTTGGCGGCAGAGCTTCTCACGGGAGCAGCTCTCGTCGGCGCATCCGTTGCAACGTTCGTCGATGCGCGCGCGCCGGGCACGGTGACGACGGTCGGCCTTGGGTTAGGGCTGCTCGTCTATGCGAGCGTGCAATCGCCGCCGTTCTATCCAGAGGACAGGCGGATCCGAGTCACGTTGGGGCTGACGTTCGTTGCGGCGGCAGCCGTGTTCGTCTTGCGGGTCGCTACGCTTTGACGACTGCGGCGTCGCGCATACGCGACGAGCGGTGCACAGGATCTTTGTCGAGCTTCGGCAGCACGTGCTTCCCGAAGAGGCTGATCGACTCGAGCGCCGCTTCGACCGGCATGTCGACCGGCATACCGAACACGATCTGGTCGGCGCCTGTCGACTCGTACTTCTTCACCTGTTCGTAGACCTCGTCCGGGTCGCCGCACAGCAGGTAGCCGTCCTTGATGCGCTTCTCGACCTGCTCGAGCGTCGGGTCGGGGAGCGTCTGAGGCCAGTCGGGAACGCCTTGCGGCTTGGGGAACGTGTCGTGGTAGCGGAACACCAGCGACTGCAGCCGGCCCGAACCCATCGCGGCGGCGACTTCGCGCGCCTTGCGTCCGTCCGCCATGCAGATCACCGAGTTCGTGATCATCACGTTGTCGTTGACGTAGTCGCCGATCGGGTCCGCCTCGCCGATGGCCTTCTTGTAGGTCTCGATGAGCGGCGTCATCGCAGGCGCCGCGCTGAAGTTGAAGCCGATCACGCCGAAGCCGCTACGCGCCGCCTTCTCGTACGTCGGCGGGTTGCCGGCCGCTTGCCACATCGGCGGATGCGGCTTCTTCCACGGCTTCGGAAGGACGTTGCGCGTGGGGACCTTGAAGTATTCGCCGTCGAACGAGTAGTCGGTCTGCCGCCACATCTTCGGGAATTCGCGAACGACTTCCTCGAACATCGGTTTGGTCGCGTCGTTGCCGCTGATCATGAAGCCGGTGACTTCGTGGCTGCCGGCGCCGCGTCCCATGCCGAACTCGAAACGGCCTTGCGAAAGGTGATCCATCATCGCGACGCGCTCGGCGACGCGCACCGGGTGGTTGACGGGCGGCGAGATGTTCCAGATCGCCGAACCGAGGTGGATGCGTTCGGTCTGCCCGGCGAGGTAGGCGAGGAACGTCTCCGACGCCGACAAGTGCGAGTACTCGTCGAGGAAATGGTGCTCGGAAACCCAGATGTACTTGAAGCCGGAGCGGTCGGCCTCCTTCGCGAGCGCGACGTCGTTCATGAAGCTGACGTGCTCGTAGTCGGGGTTTTCAGCGACGCGCTTGTTGGGGACGTGACCTTGAAGGAAGAGGCCGAATTCCATGGGCGTGAGCTCCTCTCGAACGAGGGCCAAAGCGTATGCGGGCGGGGGTTGCCCGGTCAAGAACACGTTCTAGTTTTGGGGCCCGAGCGATGCGTTTTGCCTGGTCGAGCAGCCTCTGACCCCACGGGCCCGGTATCAGCGACACATATGTCGCTGGAACCGGACCACGCTTGCCTCGCGCGCGCGCACCCATCTATCGTTCGCCGCACGATGGCGCGCCCGGTCGATCGCGATCTCGATGAAGTGCGCGCGCGCCTGGCCGAATGGAGCTCCGGCCGCATCGCGCGCAACGCCCCAGTCGAGATCGACGACCTCGCGATGCCGGCGTCGACCGGCTATTCGGGCGAGACGTTCTTGTTCCGCGCGCGATGGGACGACGGCGAGCAGCGTCTGGTCGCGCGCCTGAAGCCGACCGGCCACAGCGTCTTCAACAGCTTCGAGTTCGCGAACGAATATCGTGCGATCGACGCGCTGGCGAACCACACCGGCGTTCCGATGGCGCGCACGTTCGGCTACGAAGAGGACGCACACTACTTCGGTGTGCCGTTCTACGTCGTCGAGCAGGTTGACGGTCGCATCCCAAGCGACAACCCGCCGTACGCGTTCGGCGGCTGGCCGGCAGACGAACCGCCCGGCACGCAGGAACAGATGTGGTGGAGCGGTCTCGAGGCTGCAGCGAAGATCCATCGTGCGGACTGGCGCGCGCTCGGGCTTCAGCCGTTGGATCGCGGTCCCGGCCAACCCGGCGCCGACCGGCAACGACGTTGGCTCGAGGACTACCTCGCGTGGATCACGCCGACGCCTCCGCCGCTCGTCGCGGACGGCCTCGCGTGGCTCGCGAAGAACGAGCCGCCTTCGACCGACGATCCCGCGTTGTGCTGGGGCGACTGCCGGCTTGCGAACCAGATCTTCAAGGACGGCACCTGCGTCGCGGTGCTCGATTGGGAGATGGTCACCATCGGCGATCCCGAGATGGATCTCGCGTGGTGGCTCTATCTCGATCGCGTGCTGAGCGAAGGGCTCAATGTCGCGCGCTTGCCGGGCTTCCCCGGGCGCGACGAGACGGCTGCTCGATATGAAGAGCTTTCCGGGCGGCCGGTGAAGCATCTGGCGTGGTGGCAGATGTGGGTTTCGGTGACGTTCGCTGCAGTGTTGATGCGGCTCGGTCAGCTGATCACCGATGCGGAAGGGTTCGACACCGACAGCTTCGCGATCCAGTTCGTGGGAAAGGTGCTCGACGAGGAGGGCGCATGATCACGCCGTGGGACGACTACCCGGTGCATCAAACGGCGATGCCGATCGCGACGCCCGCGAGCGGCGACCCCAACCATTACGACCGCTACTTCTTCAACGGCTTCGACCCGGACGGCGAGTTCTACTTCGGCGTCGCGCTCGGGATCTATCCGAACCGGCGCGTGATCGACGGCGCATTCAGCGTCGTACGCGACGGCGTGCAACGTTCCGTTTTCGCGAGCGGCCGGTTGCCGCTGGATCGGCCGTCGAAGATCGGGCCGATCTCCGTTGAAGTGGTGCAGCCGTTGGGTTCAAGTCATGTGCGGGTCGAGGCTGCACACCTCGGCGTCACGGCCGACCTGCTCTGGCATCCGCGGACCGCCGCGATCGAAGAGCCCAGCCAAGTCCTGATGGAAGGTCCGCGCACGGTGATGGACGTGACGCGCCTGGTGCAGTTCGGCTCGTGGGCGGGAACGATCGACGTGGACGGCGCGCGCATCGACATCGATCAGTCGTCGCGCGGGATGAAGGATCGCTCGTGGGGCATCCGGCCGGTGGGGGAGCCCGTTCCCGGTTTGAACGCGTTGGTCGGCGGCGGCGTCTTCTATCTGTGGTCGGTGCTGCACTTCGAGGACCGCTGCACGCACGCGATGCTCTTCGAGTTCCCCGACGGGCACCGCTGGTACACCAACGCGGACAGCGTGCCGATCTTGAAGCCGGGGGATCCCTTGTGGGGACCGGACGTTCATGTGAAGCACGCTGAGAGCACTGCCTACGACATCGGTTTCGAGCCGGGAACGCGGCGCATCTCCCGCGCGCGCTTCACCCAGACCTATTTCGGCGCGCCGGCGGACGAGATCGTGTTGGAGCCGATCATGAGCTTCCCCCTGAAAGGCCTCGGCTATCTGAACCCGAACTGGCTTCACGGCTACGACCGCGGCGAATACGCGGAGGGCTCCGACACGTGGAAGGTCGATGAATTGGACGCGCTCGACCCAACGACATTCCATATCGAGCAGCTTGTGCGCGTGCGCTGCGGCGACGAAGTGGGGATCGGTTGCTTGGAGCAGCTGGTGCTCGGACCGCACGCGCCGACGGGCTTCGAGGGATACACGGACGGCGCGCGCGGCTAGTCGACGTTGATCTTCTTAGCGCCGCTGATACCGACGGCTCTCTTTGGGGCGTTCCTCGCGCAGGTCGTCTATCGGGGCAGCGACCTGCCGGACGTCGGGTCGAAAGGGGGGAGCGTCGCCGATCGTTGGCGCAACAAGCGCCGGCGCTTATTGCGACTCGTCGTCTTCTACAGTCCGATCCTTTATGCCGGCGGCGTGGTCGGTGCGGCGATCGCGGATCGAAGCGTCGAGACTTCGTTTTGGTCCCTGTCCCTTGCCTCGGTGATCGGGCAACTGGGAGCACTGACGATGATCAGCGCATGGATGTCGCTTAGGCGCTTCTGGTGGACGCGCCGCCTCTGATCCTCCCGAAGGTCAAGCGCCGTTCTTGGTGCGTTCGAGCCGCTATTTGACGCAGATCGCACCCATGAACGCCTCGCGCTAGGTCGCCACCGAGCGTTGAAGCGCCTCGAGGTAACGGCGCGTGATGCGCGCTTGGATCGCGCGCGCGATCGGTGAGCCGAGGCGCGCGACCACGGTGGCCGGGCGCGACAGTGACTCGACGGTGAAGGTCACGTTGTCGTCCTTGTCCTTCGAGACGATGAAGCTCTCTTCACCGCGCTCGACGTGGTGCGGCAGCGTCCCGTACGCGAATCCCCATCGATCATCCTCGTCCACGATGTAGATGACACGGCAGCACACCGACGTGTAGAGAGGCCCAAGGCGCCCGTACACAAGAACGGCCATCCCTTGGGCGACCGGCCGCTCGGGATGAACGCCGAAGCCGGCACCGCGCTGCGCGCCCCAGGACCTGACGGCGTCCCTCGCCTTCTCGAATGTTCCGACGCCGAGAGAAACGGTCGCGCGATGATGGCGGTACCCGCGGTGTGGCCCGCCGCGCGTCATGCCTGCGTTCTTGTAGGTGATCGGCAGGCTCGACTGTTGCTCCCAGACGCCGATCACTTTCTCATCGGACGGCCGGCGTAACGCGATCGGGCCCATCTACGGATGCTGGCTGCTGACGCTCACGATCTCACCGGTCATGTAGCTCGAGTAGTCGCTCGCCAGGAACACGATCACGTTCGCGACTTCCCACGTCTCCGCCGAGCGGCCGAAGGCCTCCAGCGTGACGAGGTGCTCTAGCTCGACCGGATCCATCACCTTTTCGAGGAACGGGTGCATCGCCAGCGAGGGAGCCACCGCATTCACGCGCACGCCCGAGGGGGCAGCCTCCATCGCGGCCGCGCGCGTAAGCGCCATCACGCCCGCCTTCGCCGCCGCGTAGTGCGCCTGGCCTGCTTGCGCGCGCCATCCGAGGACGCTCGACATGTTGATGATCACGCCGTTCCCGCGCGGGATCATGTGCCGCAGCGCGGCGCGCGTGCAACGGAAGGTTCCGTTCAGCGTCACGTCTAAGACGATCTGCCATTGCACGTCGGTCATGTCCACGATGTTCGCGGTGCCGCCGAGACCTGCGTTGTTCACGGCGACGTCTAGGTGGCCGTACTCGTTGATCGCGGTGTCGAAGAGGCGATGCACATCGTCCTCTTGCGTGACGTCGGCGGGGACGCCGAGAACACCGAGCTCCGATGCGGTCTCTTCGAGACGCCGCTCGTGCTTGTCGCTGATGATCACCTTGGCGCCTTCTTCGAGACAGCGCTTCGCGGTCGCGACACCGATCCCCGCGCCGGCCGCGGCGGTGATCAAGACGATCTTGCCCTCGAGCAGGTTGTGGCCGGGAACCGGATCAGGCATCGCGCGCTTCCTCCTCGCGCGCAAGCATCGCACGGTGCTCGGCCGGTGTCCCGAACGCGGGTTGCAACGCGAGGCCGCGCTTCAACCAGATGTGAAGATCGTGTTCCCACGTGAAGCCGATGCCGGCGTGGCACTGCAAGGCTTCCGCGTTCGCCAGCGCTTCCGCGCGCGACGCTGCAACCTTGGCGACGCTCGCCGCCATGGCTGCGTCGGGGAGATCGCGTGCAAATGCGTAGGCCGCGAACCACGCTGCTGGGCGCGCGTCTTCGATCGCGGTGTGAACGCGGGCAAGCTTGTGCTTCACCGCTTGGAAAGAGCCGACGGGCTTGCCGAACTGCTTGCGATCTTTCACGTAATCGACCGTCATCTCGAGCAGCTTGCGAGCGACGCCGAGCTGGGTTACGGCGATCGCAGCTGCGGCGCGCAGGCCAGGAGTTGTCAGATTTAGTCGCTCACCACGTTTCGCTTCGATGGTGTAGAGGGGTCTCGCGGGATCCTGGCTCCGTACAGGCTTTGCTTTGACGTCGTCTCGCGTGAGGAGGCGCGCGCCGCTTGCATCGACAAGAACGATGAGATCGGCTTCGGCTGCGAAGGCAACGAATGGATCTGTCTCGAGGCCGACGGTCGCCGCAAGGTCGCCATGAGCGATGCCCGGCAACACGCTCTCGCTAAGCACATCGTCCCCGTGGAGCTCGATCAGTCGAGATGCCAGTAACGTTTCCGCGAACGGCTCGGGCAACGCTGCCCGGCCGGCCTCTTCCAGCACCAGCACAGCGTCGGTCTCGTCTCCACCAGCCCCGCCGAAACGTTCAGGGATCGTTATTCCGAGCAGCCCGACCTCGGCCAGCGCGCGCCACAGCTTCTCGTCTCGCTCGCCGTTCCATCGCGCGCGGATCAAGGATGGGGGAGACTGTTTCGCGAATAGGTCGCGCGCGACGTCGCGGAGCGCGCGCTGCTCGTCGGAGAACTCGAAGTCGATCACCGCGGCAGCCCCAGGATCCGCTCGGCCACGATGTTGTTCTGGATCTCGCTCGTGCCGGCGTAGATCGTGGCAGCGCGCGCATACCAATAGCGGTTGTCGAACGACGCGGCCACGGGGGAGTCGGACAGCGCGCCGGCATACGGCCCAAGCAACGACATCCCGTACTCGAAGATGTCTCGCTCGAGCTCGCTCCAGAGCAGCTTGGTCACGCTCGCGTCGTCGCCGATCGACTGCCCCCGCTGCAGGCGGGTCAAAGTCCTTAAGGTGTGCAGCCGGTAGGTTTCGACACGCGCAGCCAACCCGCCGACGGCATCCCGTACCGACGGGTCGTCCCACACGTCGCGCGCGCGCGCGATCGCGATCAGCTCCCGAAGGTCACGTTCATATCGAGCAGCCGGTCGCGCCGGCGCATCCCGTTCGAACCCGAGCGTCGACAGAGCGACCGACCAGCCGTCGTTGATCTCCCCGATCGTCTGCGAGACGGGCGCGCGCACCGAGGTGAAGAAGACTTCGGCGAACCCGGCGTGGCCGTCCAGCTGCACGATGGGCCGCGGGTCGACACCGTCCGACCGCAGGTCGACCGCGACGAACGACAAACCGCGGTGCCGCTCGGCATTCAGATCGGTCCGTGCAAGCACGAAGATCCAGTCTGCGAATGCCCCGTACGAGGTCCAGATCTTCTGCCCGTCGATCACCCA
>DATGHY010000035.1:0-10962 GCA_035307625.1 Actinomycetota bacterium | reverse complement strand
CCTGCGAGGCGTGCTTGTATGTGCGGTGCAGCTCATCCTGCTGGAAGCCGGGCGAGCCCGACTGCGCGCATAGGACGCCTCCGTCGGTGAGGCGACCACGGGCTGCTCGATAGAAATCGACCGTGAACAGACCTTCCCCTGGACCGACGGGGTCCGACGAGTCGATCAGGATCGCGTCGAACGACTCGCCGCCGTCGCGCACGTACGCGATGCCGTCGGCGAAGTGCACCTCGGCGCGCGGATCTTCGAAGGCGTCGCCGGCGATCGACGGCATCAGCTCGCGGCACACCTGCGTCACGCGCTCGTCGATCTCAATCATGACCGCGCTCTCGACAGACGGATGTTCTAGAACGCGGCGCAACGTGCCACCGTCTCCCCCGCCGATGATCAGCACGCGTTTCGGATCCGGCAATGAGATCAGCGGGACGTGCACGATCATCTCGTGGTAGATGAACTCGTCGCGCTCGGTCGTCTGCGTCAGGCCGTCAAGCGCGAGCAGCCTGCCGAACGACGCGTTCTCGTAGACGTCGATCTGCTGGAACGCCGAACGTTCCGAGAGGAGCTGCTCGCCTTCGAACCCGTACGCGAAGCCGGGGACGATCTGCTCGCCGTACTCCGTCACTTTAGAGACAGGGTCACCGTAGAAAGTGGATTACGCGATCATGCCGCGTCGCACTTCGGCGACCTGCATCGACTTCGGTGCGAAGTACTTCTTGAGCATCTCGATGCCGGCGTCGAAGTCCATGTTCGGCCCGCACGTGAACATGTCCACAGCGGCGTAGTTGTGCTCCGGCCATGTATGGATCGTCACGTGCGACTCCGCGATGATGCAAACGCCGGAGTAGCCCCCATTGGGGAACGGGACGAAGCGCGTATCCAAGAGAGTGCCACCGGTCGCCCGTACCGTTTCTACGAGTGCTTCTTCGCCGATATCCGGTCTATCGAGATTATCTGCTTCCCAAAGCTCGATCAGAAAATGCCGCCCCAACGCGTTCATCCTGTCACCCCCTCCATAACACGGCTGCCGCGATCGCGGAGCCGATCCGTTCCACGGTGTGTTCCGCTGTTGCGAAGTGAAGCTCGTACGGCTCGAGGCCGCGCGCGCGCATACCTTCTTCGACCATGAGGCGCGTGCGCTCTTCGATCTCTTCGGCCGTCTCTTCCAGGCCGTGCGCCTCCATGAGCACGCCACCGCGCGGCGTCCAGCCGACACCGATGCACGCGGCAACGCGCATGCCGGGAACCGAGCTAGTTTGGACCGCATAGGCGGCCGGCGTGAGTGCGCCGAATGGAAGATCGGGCAACGGAGAAATCGCTGCGCCGGGCGGCACGATGCTGCTTACTCGGATGAGGTTTACGTCTCCGATGCCGCCTTTTCGGAGAGCGTTGTCAAAGGCTGTTAGTTCGGAGTCACCTTCGGCGGCTCCGGATGCAAGACACACCAACTTGGGCTGCTCGTACATCCCACCCCCTCATCTCGCACCCCGCTCATTCGGCGGGCCAGCAGAAGACGTCGCGCGGTCTACTCGCAGACCGCGCGACCGGGTGATTGTGGCGCAACATGCCCCCCAGCGCAACTATCTATCTGGTAAACGTGACCGGGGTCTCAAACCAGACATCCAGATGTCGATGTCGCCTTCGCGTGACGACTCGCGCTGAGCGCGAGCCGGGTCGCATCCCGGCTCGCGCCCCGATCTCCTACGGGCAGGGACCTGCCCCACTCGTAGAGACGTTGCAGCCAGTTGTGCTGAACGTCTTGCTCGCCGTCCTACCGAGGAAGACCACGGCAAGGATGATCACGGCCGCGATAAGGGCGACCATGACGGCGTACTCAACCGCCGTCGCGCCGCGCTCACTCTTCAGAGGGAGACGTGCGACGAACCACGCTGATGCAAGATGCGCGGTCTGCATGAGAGCCATCAGATGACACCTCCCCTCAACCATCGAGAAGTCCATGACGGTCCGCCGCTTGGACGAGGGCGTGAACATGCCCGTTCCTCGTTTGGCGTCTTTCAGGCCGAAGGTCCCGGCAGATCGAGACGTTCGGGAAAGCCAGACAGGGCGGTACGATTCAACGAGAGTTGTGACGGTCGACTTGAAACGAAGTGCCAAGGGGGACTCAACGATCATCGAAACTGATTACTTGGTCGTCGGTGCCGGAGCGTCCGGAATGGCGTTCACGGACTCACTGATCGCCCACTCGGACGCCGACGTGGTGCTGATCGATCGGCGACACCGAGCGGGCGGTCATTGGAACGACGACTATCCATTCGTTCGACTCCACCAGCCCTCGGCTTATTACGGAGTGGATTCCCGCGCCCTCGGCACCGACCGGATAGACCAAAACGGAGCAAATGCGGGTTTCTACGAACGTGCGACCGGCGCAGAGATATGTGACTACTACGCGCGGGTCCTCGAACAGAACCTCGTTCCCTCCGGCCGCGTGCGCTTCCGCGGCATGCACGAGTACGTCGGAGAGACCGCGGGCGAGCATCAGATCACCTCGCTCCTCACGGGCGAGACGACGGCTATACGGGTGCGTCGCAAGCTCGTAGATGCGACCTACATCGCCACGACGATCCCATCCATGCACAAGCCGACGTTCAGCGCTGATCCGGGCGCGCGTGTGATCGCGCCGAACGAGTTAGTGGATCTGGCCGACCCGGGCTCCGGATTCACGGTCATGGGTGCCGGCAAGACTTCGATGGACACGTGCTGCTGGCTGATCGAGCAGGGCGTCACGCCCCAGTCGATCCGGTGGATCCGGCCGCGCGATCCCTACACAGTTGATCGCTCCTGGATGCAGCCATTGGGTCTGATGGGGTCGCTGATCGAGTGGCTTGCCTTGCAGACAGAAGCTGCCTCTGAAGCGACGGACGCGACCGATCTCGTGCATCGGCTCGAAGCCAGCCGCGTTCTCCAGCGTCTCGACCCGGATGTGGAGCCCTCGGTGTATCGCGGAGCAACGCTCAGCGAGCAGGAGCTCGCCACCCTTCGAAGTATCGACAACGTCGTGCGTCTCGGACGCTTGCTTCACGTAGGCCTGGACACCATCGAGCTCGACCGCGGCACGATCAACACCGACCCCAAGCACGTGCACATCGATTGCACCGCACCGGGACTCGGAACACCGCCGACGCGCCCTATCTTCGAGCAAGGACGGATCACCATCCAGCGGGTCCAGGCAGGTATCGATCCGTTCAGTGCAGCATTGATCGGCCGCGTTGAAGCAACAGGTCGCGGCGATGAGGACATGAACCGGTTGTGCCCCGCGAACGACATGAGGGGCGAAGCTACCGCTTTCGCTCCTGCCATGCTCGTCACCCTGTTGGCGCGCACCGCATGGATGGGCGATCCGGAGCTACGTGAATGGTTCACCGCCACCCGTCTCAACCCTTTGCACGACGCTGCTCGCTACATGAACGATGCCTCGAGAGCCTCGGCACAGAGACTGATCCAGAGCAACCTACCTGCGATAGAAAACCTCCAGCGGATGCTCGCGCGCGGTTAGTTGGCCCGATCTAGTGGCTGAGCCCCGCTCCCGACCGAAGCAACTACAACGCCGTCAAGCGACGCGATGCAACTGTGCGCGCGCGAGTTGTGAATGCTTCGGTTGTCGGCTCTGACGGCTGCGAACGACAACCGTGATGCAGACCGCGACGAGGGCGGCTGCAACGATGAGGAAAACCCCCGCTTCAAGCACTTGGAGTGTCCAGAACCGCCCGGCCGGTATGTAGTGGAAGATCGTCGCCGGGGGTCCACTCGTTGGAGGACCGGAAGTCGGCATACCGGTCGGGGTTTGGCTGAGGATCCAATCACCGGCGCCGAGACCGATCGGCTTGTCGCCGATGAACGTCGAAATCGTCTTGACGTTAGGCGATAGCAGGTGCTGCCGGATGTTGTGCATCGATATTCGTAGCGCCGCATAGACGACCATCGTTGTAGCCATGGCCGGTATGGTCCGACGCAAGACCGCTCCGATACAGGCCCCGAGAGCGAGGGCGAAGATCACGTACGCGGCCGGAACTATCCCTTGGATGTCGAACCAGTTGCCTTGAAATCTGCCTCCAAGCACGGGGATGAGCGGTTGGAAGGACCACACCGCGAGCAGGCCGAGGCCGAGAGTCGCGGTCGCGGTGATCGCGAGCATGAGCATCAATTTGGCGGAGATCCATCGCAGGCGGCTGACGGACTGTGCCCAGACCAAGCGGTGCGTACCCGTTTCGATCTCTCGCGCAACGAGAGGAGCGCCCCAGAACATGCCGGCCAGGACCGGGAGCACTATCAGACTCGCAGCTGCGGGCGGCAGCCAGTGGTATTCGCGGTAGAGATGCGCGATCGCCGTGCTGCAATCCGACCCTGTCCGCAGGCACGCCGACAGTCCGGATCGGCGAACGTTCGATCGAATAGCTAGGCCGAGGAAGGTGAGGCCACTTGTTATGGCAAGGAGCACAGTGGCTCCGACCCAGGCCGCACCGCGATGCTGCCGCCACGTCATCCACATCATGCGTTGACACCCTGATCGGATACAGCGGCGACGGAAGATGCTTTCTTCTCGAGGTAGGCGAGGACGAGGTCTTGTAGATCGACTGGTCTTGCGATGAGTCCCGGGTTCAATAGCGGCTCGGTCGTTCGCACGAGCAGCCGCGCGTTGCGGTCTTGCTTGTACGTGGTCACGACGTGAACGCCCGAGGGAAGGTGTGCCGCATCGTCGGTCGAAGCAACGATCCAGTGGTGCTGCGCGAGAAGGTCGTCGAGATCGCCGGCGAGTACCAATCGTCCGGCGACGATCACGATCAAGAAGTCGCAGACGTTCGCGAGGTCACTGATCAGGTGTGATGAGAGCATGATCGTCGTTCCATTCGCAGCCGTGGCCATGAGCGATTGCAAGAATGTCCGCCGGGCGATCGGATCCAGACTGGCGAGTGGCTCGTCGAGGAGGAGGAGGTCCGGCGCTTTGCCGATCGCGAGGGCGAGCGCTAGCTGGGCACGCTGACCGCCGGAGAGCATCGATGCTCGCCGTTCGAGGGGTACTTCCGCGTTAGTCAACCGCTCACGTGCCGCCTCCTCGTGCCACGTCGGGTTCAGATGTCGTCCCATCCGCAGATGGTCTGCGGCGGTGAAATCTCGATAGAGCGGCGCGTCCTGCGCGACGAAGCCGATCCGGGCCAGGAAAGGCGACTTGTCACTGGGAGCGTCGTCGAAGACCCTCGCCTCACCTTCAGAGGGGGCGAGGAAACCAGCGAGCAGGTTCAGGAGGGTCGTTTTTCCTGCGCCATTCGGACCGACAAGTGCGGCCACTCGTCCTGCAGGAAGGTCAAAGGTGCAATCTCGTAAGGCCCATAGGTCGCCGAACCGACAACCAAGTGCGCGCGTGCGTACTGCCAAGGTCACGCGATCTCCGATGAGTCAAGCTCGTGCACGGTAGCTGCGAATAGATCCTCCATGCCGTCGACGTCGAGACCGGCCTTGCGTGCCGCGGCGATCCACGCGGCCAGGCGGCGGCGAAGGATCGAGTACGACGCCGGTGTCAGTTGCGTAAGGCTCTTCACGATGTACGTCCCCTGACCCGGCTTGCCCGTCGCGAGGCCTTCGCGTTCGAGCTCTTTGTAAGCCTTGAGCACGGTGTTGAAGTTCAGGGCTGCTTCTGCCGCAACCTCGTGCGCAGTGGGAAGTTTGTCGCCCGGCTCAAGCCAACCCAGCCGCAACGCCTGCTTCACTTGCTGAACGATCTGCAGATAGGGAGGAACGGTGCCCCGCTCGATATGGAAGTCGATCACGAAGCCATACTACTCTACCTAGGTAGATAGGTAAAGAATCTCGTGTCGCCAGTGCGGGTGAGAGGACTTGAACCTCCACGTCCTTGCGGACACATGGCCCTCAACCATGCCTGTCTACCTATTCCAGCACACCCGCGAAAGCGGAACGCAGGATAGCAACTGCGAACCTCAGCTCACCGACCACTGCTCCGCGTTCCAGAACGGCCCGTCGGCCTCGGCGTTCGCGATGAGCCCGTGCGCGCGCCCCGACGACACCAACGACACGGCCAGCGTCGCGAGCGGGAGCACAGGCAGGTCGGTGGCGAGGCGCACTTCCGAGGCACCCATCGCGCCTGCCGCGTCCTCCGCGCTGAGATCTCGGTTCAGCGTTTCATCGGTCAAACGGGCGACGTTGAGCAGCCTTCCGCCGCTCGCGAACCGCGCGCTGACCGCGCCCTCCGGCGGGTCGCGCCACTCGAGGATCGCCGCATCGAACCGCGCACCGGTGAGCCACGTCGACATCAGCTCGTCGACCGGCAGCGAGACGGACTGCACGTCGATGCCCGCTCCGGCGGCTTGGTACGTGATCGCGCGCGCGAGCACCTGACCGAGCTCATCGGAATCCGCGACGGCGATCGTGAAGGAGAGCTTGGCGCCATGCTTCGTTCGGATCCCCGAGCCGCTCCAGCCGTCGGCCGAAAGCGCTGCGCGCGCGCGGCCGATGTCTCCGTACGTCGCGAAGGCTGTGCTCGTCGCGGGTGGGATCGCGTTCAGCGCCGCACCCTCTCCTTGGATCAATCCCCCGACGAGCCGCCCTCGGTCGAGACTGTCTGCGAACGCGTGACGGACCTGGATGTCGCCGAGAAGCTTCGAGCGCGTGTTCATCACGATCCCCGTCCACGTCTCCCCGGCGTCGGTCGTCACCGACGCGCCGGGCCCCGTGATGCGATTGATCCAATCGGGCGCCTCGTACGGCGCGAGCGCGTCGACGGCGCCTTCGTGGAACAAGGTCAGCGCACCAAGCGAATCGGGCACGAACACGACGCGCAGCCGTTTGAGGTGGGGCGTGCCTGCCCACCCGTGCGGGTTCGGCTCGAAGATCATGTCGAGCCCGCGGTGCCATGCAGTCAGCACGAAGGGTCCGCCGGAGACCGGCCAGCCGCTCGACAACGATGCAACGCTGCGCGGTGTTGAGAGTGCGTGCGCCGGCAGAACGCCAAGGCCGGCGGAGAACAGATCGCGCCACCGGCGGAAGGGCGCGCGGAACTCGATGCGCGCGCGCTTGGGCGACAGGGTCACGATGCGCGCGATCTGGTCGTAGCCGGCGCGCGCGATCTGTCTCCGAACGGCGAGCTGCCACGTGAAGCGCACATCGTCCACTGTGATCGGTTGACCGTCGCTCCAGACCGCATCGTCGCGCAAGGCGATCGTCACGGAGAACGGCGGTCCGCTCGACTCGACGGGTTCCGATGCAAGCAGCCATCGCTCGCGCGCGCCGCTGGGCGTCACCTTGTAGAGGCCGGGCATAAGCATGCGCGCGAGATCGCGCGTTGCCGGCGTGTCTCCGGCGGGCGTGAACGGATCGAGTGTTGCAGGTTCGGCCGGGTACGCGATCGTGAGCGTGCCGCTCGGCGATCCGGACACGGTCGTCGTTGGGGTCGGCTGTCCTTGCTTGTGCTTCGACGGGCAGCCGCTCGCAAGAAGTGCGAGCACGATGAGGGCCGCGGCCAGCCGGCCTGCTCTCATGACGCTAGGAAAGCCAGATCGTCGACGCGTCGAAGACACCGGCGCCGTCGAGCGTGAAGCCGTTCACGCGAGACGCGACGGCCGTGCGGTTCCGGTAGAAGACGATGGGGATGATCGGCATCAGGCCGAACGCGCGCTTCTCGGCGCCGGCATAGGCGGTGAGGCGCGCGTTCTCATCCTTGGTCGCACGCGCTGCTGCGATATCGGCGTCGAACCGCCCGTACTGGAAGCCGACGCGGTTGTTCACGGATCCGGTCAGCAGCTGCTGCGCGAGAAAGCCATCGGGCGAGGGCACGTTCTGGATCCAGCCGTACTCGGCGAAGTCTTGGGCACCCTTTGCGAGCAGCTTCGTGTACTCGTCGGGCGTGTGCGCGCGCAGCGATGCGTGGAACCCGACCGCGTTCAGATCCGATTCGATCGACTGGGCGACGGACCTGCTCGTCGGCTCACCGAGGTAGTCGATCGAGATCGACGGTCGGGGGCCGCTGCGGAACTTCGCCGCAAGGAGCGCGCGCGCGCGATCCGGGTTGTAGATGCAATTCGAGCAGCCGCCCGGCTCGTACCCGCGGACGCCTGCGGGGATCAGACCGGTCGCGGCGTCCTTCGTGCTCTTGAACACGTCCGTGGCGATCTTCTCTCGGTCGATCGCGAGCGCCATCGCGATCCGAACGTTGAGGTCTTGATACTTCGGCAGCCTCAAGTTCGGTCCGAACGACAGCGTCGCCCATACCGGGGTGAAGCCTTGCTGATCGAATCCGCTGCCCGACGCGACCTGGTCTGCCGGCACGTCGGTTATGTCGGTCTTGCCGGACTGGAACGCGCTCCACCCGTCGCTGATATTCGTGACGTGGAACTTGATCCCATCGAGGTACGCCTTCGTGCCGTAGTAGTCGTCGTAGCGCGCGAGCACCGCTTCGGACTCAGCCGTCGCGCTTACGACCTTGAACGGCCCATTGCCGACCGGCGCGGTCTTGAGACCGTCCGTCGATGCGCCGTAGACGTTCAGATCGATCGGCGCGAACCCGGGATCGGCGAGGCTGTACGGCAACTCGTAGAAGGGCCGGTCGAGCCTGATCACGAGCGTCGTGTCGTTCGGCGCGCTCACACCCGCGAGCGACTTCGCCTTGCCGAGCACTTGCGCTGCTGCGTAGCCGCTGATCGGTTGCAGCTCGTACGCGATCTCGGATCTCAATGCCTTCTGCGCGATGCGGTCGAACGCGAACTTGAAGTCGCGCGCGCGCACCGGGTCCCCGTTCTGGTACTTCGCTTGTGCGAGCGTGAACGTCCAGGTCTTCCCGTCGGCCGATGTCGTCCAGGACGACGCGGCCGCCGGTTTCACGAGGCCCGTCGTCCCATCGATCGCGGTGAGCGAGTCGAAGACCTGCGACACGACGAGGAGCGCTCCCCTGCCGGAGGCTCTCGCAGGATCCAGCGTTCCGAGGTCACGGATCGAAACATCGAGCGTGCCTCCGGGATGCGGCTTCGTGCTCGTCTTCTTCTTCGAGGTGCAGCCGCCGAGCAGCGCAAGGACGACGAGCAGCGCCACGGCGCCGAAGATGAGGGAGCGGGGTCGCCCGCGCACGCTTACTTGAGGCGGTAGAAGAGGGCGACGGTCGTAATCGCGAAGACGAGCGCGGCGATGACGGTCAGACGGTCGAGGTTCTTCTCGACCACGGTGGAACCTCCCGACGTCATCCCTCCGCCGAACATCTCCGACAAGCCGCCACCGCGCCCCGCGTGCAGCAAGATGAACAAGATGAGGATCAAGGAAGCGATGATGTGGATCGTTACGATCGCTGCGGTCACTTGAGTCCTCCCCGGGCGTTCACGGGCGCAAATCCTACCATCGGCCCTGCGGCGCCGCGGGACCCTCGTTCACTGCAGCCACATCGCCGTCGGATCGCCCCGCGGCCACATCGGTGCGGCCGTGAATCCTTGCACACGCTGGGACAATGCGAAGTCGTCGGCCGTCCAGATCAAGGGCACGAGCGCGCCGGTGGAAACGACCGCCTCGTCCGCCGTTGCCCATCGCGTTGCTGCCTCCCCCGGGGGTGAGTCGGTCGCGAACGCCAGAGCGCGGGTGATGTTGAGCCCGCCGAGATGTGCGTAGCCGGTCGGGGTCGCGATCGTCCCGAGCACGTCCCGGCCTGCCAGGCCCGGCCAGTCCGCACACCAGGTTGCGATGCCCATGGGGACGCGCGTGGCAGGCCGCTCGTAGGAAGAGGGATAGAGCGTGGCGGCGGGAACGAACTGCGCCCGCAGCCTGATGCCTGCGCCCGCGAGCAGCCCCCGAAGGATGGCGACCTCGGCGCGGTCGCGTGGCGACGACGCGACGACGATGGTCGTTGCGAAGCGCGGCAGCTTCGCGGACGCGAGTAGTTCTTTGGCGCGCTTGAGATCCTCGGGCACCACCGGGGTGGTGTCGTGCCCCGTGACCGTCGGTGGGAGCAACCGCGTCGCCGGCGTTCCCCCGGCGTCGGCGCCGTCGAAGCGCGCGCGCACCACGGCCGACGCGACCGCGATCCGGACCGCGGCCTTGTTGAACGGCGCTACCGAGGTGTTCATGAACAGATAGCGCGTGCAGCCGTTCCCCGAGCGCACAGCGCGCGCGCCCACCGGGAACGCGACTGTGCCGGCGCGCAGATCGGGTGCGCCGGTGTCGAGAACGACGTCCGCGGTGCCGGCGACGGTCTCCGCGAACGCGCGCGCAGCCGGAACGTTGATCGTCGCGTCGATGTCGTCGACGTAGGCTGCGCGTAGAGGGTCACTGCCGGCGCTCCACGCCGGGTTGCGCGCGAGCGCGATCGACGCCTCGGGCACGTACGAGGTCAGTCGGTACGGGCCGCTCGGCGAGATCTGATCGGGCGCGATCGTGCCCGGGGGCGGTGTATCCGCGGGCACGATCGCGGCTTGTGGCTGTGCGAGGATCCATGGCAGATCGGGCGTCACGCGGCTGAGACTGATCACCAACGTTTGAGCGTCGGGTGCGGACATGGCGGTGATCGAACCCAGGAACGGCGCGATGCCGACGCCGCTCGAGATGACGCGCTGGATCGATGCGCGCGCATCCGATGCGCGGATCGGGCGCGACGCGGGAGCGCCGAAGGTGATTCCGCTGCGGAGCTGGAAGCGATACGTCAGCCCGTCCGGCGACACCGCCGGCATCGACGCCGCAAGATCGGGAACCGGGTTCGTGCCGTCCGGCGCCGGCAGATCCGGGAATGCGAGCAGCCCTCGGTACATCGCACGCACGAAGAACCATGCCGACGGCCGGGCCGCGCGCGCAGGGTCGAGCGAATCGACGTCATCGGTGAGCGTGACGCGAAGCGTTCCGCCGCTGACGGGCGTTCCGGTCGCGCGGGGGCGCGGCAACGGCTTCCCCGGACAAGCTGTCAGCAACAGGCTGAACGCGATCGCGAGGAATGCCGCTGCGGCGGGCTTACTTCTGTTTCGTGGG
>DATGHY010000034.1:0-2330 GCA_035307625.1 Actinomycetota bacterium | reverse complement strand
TGTCCAACCCTTCCGGGTTCTACCTCAACGCTGACACGTTCAGCGGGTCGATTCAGACCGACTTCCCCATCACCATCGGCGGAACGACTCGCAGCGACACCGGAAATGATCGTGGACGCCGGAGAATGAGCCTCGGCCAGTCCGTCCACGGCACCAACGGCGACGGCAGCGCGACGCTGACCCTTCGCACGTTCAGCGGCAGCATCGTGATCGGCAAGCGCTGACCTGGCACTCGCGCTCGCACTCGCTGCTGACCTGGCACTCGCCTTGCTCCATTCCCGTTAGACGTATAATTGAAGCGTCAGCTCAGCCGTAATTGGAGGGGATGATGAAGCGACTGTTTTTAGTAGGGACTCTCGCCGGCGCACTCGGGGCGGCGACCGCTTTTGCTCAGCCGTCGATGGCGAGCGCCGGCTCCACGCTCGGCACGGTCCATTTGGCAAAGAAACTCATGGCCGATGGGAAGCCGCTCGCGGCAGGCACGTATCAGGTCCGGCTCACCAGCGACGAGCCGAAACCCGGCGCCGGGCAGGAACAGGGGGCGGAGCGCTACGTGGAATTCCTGAAAGGCGGGAAGGTCGAGGGTCGCGAAGTGGCGACGGTCATTTCGGCCCAGGACATCGGCCAGATCGCCAAGGGCGCGAGACCGAAGGCGAACGGCTCCCTCGTCCAGATGCTCAAGGGCGGCACCTACTGGCGCGTCTGGATCAACAAAGGGGGCACGAACTACATCATCAACATGCCCCCGGCCTGAGGCCCAACCGGGAACCTCCAGTCTGAAGTCTGAAGTCTGACGTTCCGCCAACACGTCGACTTCAGACTTCGCCCGCACCCCGCACCTCCTTAGACCGCCATCACATCAAACTGCTCGTGATGCAGCTGGACGTCGGCTCTGATCGTGACGTCCTTCCCGATCGCCTGCTTCAGGTCCCTGACGACGGCTGACTCCTCTTCCTTGAGGGCGCGCGCAATCTCGGGGTTGACGCGAAGCAGCAGCCGGTGGCCGTTCAGCTCGGGGCTGATCTTTTTCACCTCGCTGAGGATCTCGTAGCAAATCGTCGAGCTCGATTTGATCACGCCCGTGCCGGTGCAGTACGGGCACGGATCGGTCATCATGCGCTCGAGGCTCTGTTTGACGCGCTTGCGAGTGATGATGATGAGACCGAAATCGGCGACCTGCAGCGCTTTCGACGGCGACCGATCCTTCTTCAGCTCCTGATCGATCGCCTGAAACACCTTCTGGCGGTTCTTCTTCTCTTCCATGTCGATCAGATCGAGGACGATGATGCCGCCGAGATCGCGCAGGCGGATCTGACGCACGATCTCCTTGACCGCTTCGAGGTTGGTCTTGACGATCGTGTCCTCGAGGCGTCCCGAGGACTTTTTGCCGACGTAGCGTCCGGTATTGACGTCGATCGCGACGAGCGCCTCCGTCTGATTGATGACGATCGACCCTCCAGATTTCAGCCAGACTTTGCTCTTGAGCGCCTTGTCGATCTCGGCCTGCACGCCATACTCGTCGAAGATCGGAAATGGCTTCGAGTACAGCTTCACTTTCGGAGCGACGCCCGGCATGATGCGTTCGACGAGATCCAGCGTGCGCTGATACTCGGTCGCATTATCGATGCGAATCGCCTGATATTCCTCGGTCAGCAGATCGCGGATCAGCTTGCTGACCAGGCTCTGCTCCCGGTACACGATCGCCGGCGCGCGCGACGATTCGGTCTTCTGGCGGATTTCGAGCCAGATCTTGTGGAACGCTTCGAGGTCCGTGACGATGTCGTCCTTGGGACGGCCGGCGGCCGCCGTGCGGATGATCACGCCGCCCGTGAAACCGTGCTGCTCGCGGAACTCCCGCACGATTCCGCGCAACCGGCTGCGCTCCTCGCGCGACTCGATCTTCCGCGACACGCCGACGTGATCCACCGTCGGCATGAACACCAGAAACCGGCCCGCCATCGTCACATGGGACGTCAGGCGCGCACCCTTCGTCCCGAGCGGCTCCTTGACGACCTGCACGAGGATCTCCTGCCCTTCCTTCAGGAGATCTTCGATCTTCGGCGGCGGCTTCTCTTTGTCTTTGGGCGAGGGCGTCTCCTCGTCGCCCGACTCGAGCTTGTCGAACTCTTCCATCGTGTCGACGACCTCCGACACGTACAGGAAGCCATCTCGCTCGAGACCGACGTCGATGAAGGAGGATTGCATGCCGGGGAGCACTTTCGAGACCCGGCCCTTGTAGACGTTGCCGACGACGCCGCGATTCCGCTCGCGCTCGACGAAGACTTCGGCAACCAGGTCGTCCTCGAGGATGGCCACCTGCGTTTCGTGGC
>DATGHY010000033.1:0-8763 GCA_035307625.1 Actinomycetota bacterium | reverse complement strand
TTCGACGATGGTCCCGTGTGTCCCGCCCGGAACGACCAGCATCTCCGCGACCGGGATCCGCGACGTCATCACGTGACCGAGCCACGGCGGCACGAAGTTATCGCGCTCCCCTACGATCACGAGCGTCGGCACTTTCACCTTGCGCAGCAGGTCCTCGGCCGAATGCGCGTGCATCGCCTGAGCAGCCTTCAGGATCATCTGTGGATCGAGCTCGGAGAGATGATCGTAGTACGGCTGCATGTCTTCGAGCTTCGTCTTCGGACCGAGCGCACCGAACTGGATCGCCAGTGGATGCGTGATCGGCAGCTTGAACAGCAGCCGCCAGATCGGGCGCGCAGCCGTCCGCGCCAGCAAGATCCCCGCGGGGAACAGCCGCGGCGCGATCGTCGCGTTGTACAAGCTGTTGATCGCGCTCGCGTACGGGCCGGTGATCGAGATGAGCGCTTTCACGCGCTCGGGCATGATCCGGTAGGTCTCCAGCGACACCTGGGTCCCCATCGAATGACCGAGCAGGATGACGTCGTCGATCCCCTCGTGGTCGAGGATCGCCTTCAGGTCGCGCGCGTACTTCTCCATGGTGAAGTCTTCGACGGAGTAGTTGCGCGCGCGATATCCGGGCTCTCGCGGCATGCCCGACACGCCCATCCCGCGGTAGTTCCAGATGAGCACCCTGTACTTCCGCGCGAGCGCAGGCGCGAGGTAGCGCCAGAAGTTATCGGGGCAGCAGAAGCCGGCGTTGAGGGCGACAAGCGGGCCGCTCGAACCCTTGATCGTGTACGCGAGGTGCGTGCCGTCGAAGGACACGACGCAGCGGTCTTTCGGGAAGAGTGTCCCGCCCTCGCCGCGGACCCGCAGGTAGGCCATGCGCGAAGCTTATTCGGCAGCGAGCGCGCGCGAGATGACCAACCGCTGGATCTCGCTCGTCCCCTCGAAGAGCGTGTAGATCTTCGAGTCCCGGTACCACTTCTCGACGGGGAAGTCCTTGATGTAGCCGTACCCGCCGAGCAGCTGAACGGCCTGCTCGGACACCTTGACGGCCACTTCGCCCGCCTTCAGCTTCGACATCGAGCCCTCCGCGTGAACGAACGGCTGGCCGGTGCGTGCCATCCACGCCGCGCGCCACGTCAGCAACCGCGCCGCTTCGGTTTCCATCGCCATGTCGGCGAGCTGGAATGCGACGCCTTGGTGCTCGATGATCGGACGGCCGAACGTCGAGCGCTCCTTGGCGTAATCGCGCGCGAACTCCCACGACGCCTGCGCGATGCCGACCGCTTGCGCCGCGACCGACGGGCGCGTCGCCTCGAACGTCGACAGAGCGCCGGACTTGCCACTCGCTTGCCCGCTGCGCGCGCGCTCGAGCTTCGCTTGAAGCTTCTCCTCGCCGCCGACGAGGTTGTCGCCGGGGATCCAGCAGTCCTCGAACACGACCTCTGCCGTATGGGACGCGCGGATGCCGAGCTTCTTCTCTTTCTTCCCCTGGCGGATGCCAGGCGTTCCCTTGTCGACGATGAACGTCGCTTGACCGCGGTGACCGAGGTGCGGGTCCACCGTCGCGATCACGACGTGCACATCGGCGATGCCGCCGTTGGTGATGAAGATCTTCGTGCCGTTGATGAGCCAGCCGTCGCGCTCGCGCTTCGCCGTCGTACGCAGCGCCGATACATCGGATCCCGCGTTCGCTTCCGTGACGCAGAAGGCGCCGAGCGCGGGCTGCTCGGCCGTACCGAACATCTTGGGCGCCCACGCGAGCGTTTGCTCCGGTGTCCCGCTCGCGGCGAGCGCCGCGAGGGGAAGTCCGGTGCCGAAGATACCGAGGGTGATGCCCGCACAACCCCACGCCGATTCCTCCAGCGCGATCGGCATCATCAATCCCGATTCGTCTTGACCGACCTGCATGTAGAAGTCGAACGCGTACAGGCCGATCTCCGCTGCTTTCTTCACGACGGGCCATGGGAACTCTTCGCTCTCGTCGTACTCGGAAGCGACCGGACGGATCTCCTTCTCAGCGAAGTCGTGAACCCACTTCCTGAACTCTTTCTGCTCCGCTGTGAGCGCGAAATCGGCCATGGGCGTAACTCCTCGGTCCCGTCGGCGGGTCTTAGACCCGAACCTACCCGGATGTTACTTGTTGGTAACTTACTGTAGGGTAATATTGCCCCTCGTCGTAATCACCGTCAAGTCCAGCTCATGAGCCGATCCGGAGGAACCGTGGCGACCAGGCGACTCACCGCCGAAGCACGTCGCGCGCAGCTGCTTTCGGTGGCTCGTGAGGTGTTCGCGGAGGACGGCTACCCCGGCGCGGCGATGGAGAAGATCGCGCAGCGCGCGGGCGTCACGAAGCCGGTTCTTTATCAGCACTTCGAGGGGAAGAAGGAGCTTTACCTCGCGTTGCTCGACTCGGACATGTCGCGGCTGCTCGCCCAAGTCTCCGGCGCGATCGAGTCTGCGCACGACAACCCATCGCGGATCCGCAAGGGTCTTGCCGCGTACTTCAACTACATCGAAGCGAACGTCGACTCGTTCCGGCTGCTCTTCCGCGAAACGATGGGCGCCGATCCGGAGTTCCGCGAGTCGATCGACCGCTTCCACGATGCCGCGGCGACGAGCATCGGCGCGATCATCTCGGACGAGACCGGAAAGTCACTGGAGCTTGCCGAACTGCTTGCGCGCGGCATCATGGGGATGAGTGAAGCCGCCGCGACCTGGTGGCTCGACCGCAAACAAGAGATCGAGAAAGCAGAGCTGGTGGAATCGCTCGCCGAGCTGGCCTGGCGCGGGCTGGCGGCGCTGCCCCGCCGCAAGGAGGACGAATAAGTGGCGAAGGGCGGATACCAGCGCCAGCGGTTGCAGCAGAAGAAGGATGCGGAGCGTAGGGCTCGCAAGCGCGCGCGCCGCAGGAAGATGGCGGGTCAGTGGGCCATCGGTATCGCCGTGCTTGCATTGCTAGGCACGGTGCTCGGAGTGACTCTGACCGGCGGCAAGAAGAAGCCGCTGGCCAACCCGAGCGCGTCGCCGTCGGCGTCGATCACGCCGAGCCCAAGCCCCACCCCCTACTACTTGATCCGCGGCTGCACGAAGCCGAGTACGGCGAAGCCGAGCGGCAAGCAGTTCAAGAAGGCGCCCGCGATGACGATCGACAAGACTAAGACCTACATCGTCACGATGAAGACGACGTGCGGAACGATGACATGGAAGCTCGATCCGAAGATCGCGCCCGTCACCGTGAACAACATCGTTTTCCTCGTGAAGCAGCACTTCTACGACAACACGATCTTCCACCGTATCCAGGTTGTGAGCGCTGCAGAAGCCGCTGCGGGCGGAGGCAGTCCGTATGCGATCGTGCAAGGCGGCGATCCGACGGGAACCGGTAGCGGAGGGCCCGGCTACTCATATAAGGGCGAGTCACCCCCGAAGGGCGAGAAGTACTCGCGCGGAACGCTCGCGATCGCCAATTCGGGGAGCCTGTCGACGGACGGCAGCCAGTTCTTCGCGGTCGTTCAAAGCTGGCCGACGTTGCCCCCGCAGTACACGGTCTTCGGCACGGTCACCGGGGCGGCGAGCTTCGCAACGCTCGACCGCATGATCAAGGCTCAGGGCGCGGATATCCCCGACGGACAGGGTGGAAGTCTCGGCATCACACCGAACCCGTCGATCAAGATCATCTCAGCAACGGTAACTGTTCAGTAGCTCAGCCCTGGCGGCCGACCGAGAAGTACTTCGCTTCAGGATGGTGGACGATGATCGCACTCGTCGACTGCTCGGGATCCAGCTGGAACTCCTCCGTTAGCTCGACACCGATGCGCCCGGGCTCCAGCAGCTCGAACAGCTGCTTCTGGTCTTCGAGGTTCGGACACGCCGGGTAGCCGAACGAATACCGCGATCCGCGGTAACCCTGATCGAACAAGCCCTCGGCGTTCGCGGCGTCGTCGCCGGCGATGTTCAGCTCTTGACGGATCCGCTGGTGCCACATCTCCGCAAGCGCCTCGGCCATCTCGACGCCGAACCCGTGCAGGTAGAAGTAATCCTGATACTTGTTCTCCGCGAACAGCTCGCGCGCGCGTTCGCTGACGCGCCGGCCCATCGTCACGAGGTGGAAGGCAACGACGTCCATCTCACCAGAGTCCACGCTGCGGAAGAAGTCCGCGATATCCAGGCGGCGGTCGCGCGGCTGGCGCGGGAAGGTGAATCGCACCCACTCGGTCTTGGCATCTTCGTGGTAAACGATCAGATCGTTGCCTTGCGACTGCGCGTGGAAGTAGCCGTACACAGCGGCGGGTTGAAGGATGTTGTCTGCGATCGACGTCGAAAGCAGCTCGCGGAAGATCGGGTCGGCGTGCTCCTTCAGCCACTCTTCGTACTCTTCCTTCGATTGCTCGCGCTTGCGCTTGAGCTCCCACTGCCCGCGGTAGAGCGCGACCTTGTTGAGGTATTCGGCGACCTTCGGGACCTCGATCGCTTTCACGACCCGGCTCCCGAAGAACGGCGGCGTCGGGATCGACACATCGGTTGCAACGTCCGAGCGGGCCGGCTGCTCGCCCACTTCGATCTTCGGAGTCGCCTTGCGGACCTTCTTCTCTTTGACCGGCGCTTCGACGGCCACGCCGCCGCGCTTCTCGGTCATCAGCGCATCCATGGTGTGCAAGCCTTCGAACGCGTCGCGGCCGTAGAAGACCTTGCCGTTGTAGATCGTGCGCAGGTCACCCTCCACGTAGCTTCGCGTGAGGGCTGCTCCGCCCAGGATCACCGGCCAATGTGAGAGATCGCGCCGGTTCAATTCCTCCAAGTCTTCGCGCATCACGACGGTCGATTTCACGAGCAGCCCGGACAGACCGATCGCGTCGACCTTCTCGCGTTCTGCGGCCTCGATGATCGCGCCGATCGGCTGCTTGATGCCGAGGTTGAACACCGTGTAGCCGTTGTTCGTCAGGATGATGTCGACGAGGTTCTTGCCGATGTCATGAACGTCGCCTTTCACCGTCGCGAGGACCACCTTGCCCTTGCCGCCGTCCTCGACCTTCTCCATGTGCGGCTCGAGGTGCGCGACGGCGGCTTTCATCGTCTCAGCCGACTGAAGGACGAACGGCAGCTGCATCTCGCCGGAGGCGAAGAGCTCGCCGACGACCTTCATCCCTTCGAGCAAGTAGTCGTTGATGATGTCGAGCGCGGCGTGGGTCTGGAGCGCTTCGTCGAGATCGGCTTGCAGCCCGTCGCGCGCGCCGTCGATGATGCGCCGCTTCAACCGTTCCTCGAGCGGCAGCGACCTCAGTTCATCTTCACGCTTCGCGGCGCCGCCGCCTTCAACGCCTTCGAACAGCTCGATGAACTCTTGCAGCGGATCGTAGGCGTCGGTGCGCCGGTCGTAGATCAGGTCGAGCGCCACCTCGCGCGCGCGCTCCTCGATCCGATTCATCGGCAGGATCTGCGCCGGCGAGACGATCGCCATGTCGAGGCCGCGCTGCACGGCTTCGTGCAGGAAGACGGAGTTGAGCACCTGGCGCGCGACAGGCTTGAGACCGAACGACACGTTGGAGATCCCGAGGCTCGTGAACGAGTCGGGGAAGTGCTTCTTCACCTGCTCGACCCCGTCCAGCGTCTCGACGCCGGCTCGCCGCGTCTCTTCCTGGCCGGTCGAGATCGGCAGCACCACGCAATCGAAGATGATGTCCTGCGGCCGCAGGCCGAACTCGTCCACAGCCACCTTGTAGATCGCCGTCGAGGCCTCCAGCTTCCACTGCGCGGTCGTCGCTTGGCCGCGTTCGTCGATCGCGATCGCGACGCAGGCGGCCCCGTACTTCTTCGCGTTGCGGAGGTTCTTTTCGATCCGCGTCTCTGGTCCGCGGCCCTCCTCGAGGTTGATCGAATTGATGATGGGGCGCCCACCGATGCGCTTCAGGCCCGCCTCGATCACATCCGGCTCCGTTGAGTCGAGCACGATCGGGATCGTGACCTGCGTCCCGAAGCGCGAGATCACCTCGCTCATATCGGCGACGCCGTCTCGCCCGACGAAGTCGATGTTCACGTCGATCGCATGCGCGCCTTCGCGAACCTGATCGCGCGCGACCTGAACGGTCTGATCCCAGTCCGCCTTGTCCACCAGCTCCTTGAACTTGCGCGAACCCTGCGCGTTGCAGCGCTCGCCGATCACGAAGAACGACGTCGCTTGCTTGAACGGCTGCGGGATGTACAACGACGCGGCGGCGGGTTCGATCGTCGCATTGCGCTCCGGCCGGGGGTGATCGCGCAGGGCGGCCACAAGCTGCTCGATATGGTCCGGCGTCGTGCCGCAGCAGCCGCCGACCATGTTCACGCCGAACTCGTCGACGAAGATCTTGTGGTACTTCACGAGCTCTTCGGGCGACAGGTTGTAATGCGCGCGCCCCTGCACCATCTCCGGCAGGCCGGCGTTCGGCTGCACGCTCACCAGCCGCGGCGAGTTCTGGCAGATGTAACGGACGTGCTCGACCATCTCGACGGGTCCAGTCGCGCAGTTGATCCCGATCGAGTCGACGACGTCGAACGCGTGCAGCGTCGCAACAGCGGCGCCGATCTCCGACCCGAGCAGCATCGTGCCTTCGGGCTGGATCGTGACTTGGACCATCAGCGGGACGCGCTTCCCGGTCGCATCGAACGCATCCACGACGGCCGCGATCGCCGATTTCACCTGCAGCATGTCGAACGCGGTTTCGATCAGAAGCGCGTCGACCCCTCCGTCGAGCAGCCCTCGCGCCTGCACGGTGTAGGACTCTTCGAGCTTCTCGAACGTCGTCTGCCCGAGGCTCGGCAGCTGGGTGCCGGGCCCCATGGAACCGACGACCCAGCGGGGGCGATCGGTGAAGCTCGACGCCGCTTCGCGTGCGAGTCGCGCGCCGATCACGTTGATGTCGTAGACCTTGTCGGCCTGTCCGTATTCGCCTTGCACGAGCACGTTTCCACCGAAGGTGTTTGTCTCGACGCAATCTGCGCCGGCTTCGAAGTACCTTGCGTGGATGTCTCGCACGACATCGGGATGCGAAAGGTTGAGCACCTCGGAGTTGTTCTCCTGACCCCAGTAGTCGTCGAGCGACAGGTTGGCAGCGTGGAGCTGGGTGCCCATCGCACCGTCGAAGATCAGCACGCGCTCGGCGAGCGCATCGAGGAAGCTGCTCATGCGCCCGATTGTAGGGCGCGGTGCTTGACTAGAGGGGAAGATTCTCCTCCGGGACGTCTGCGAGCATGGGACAGGTTGCGTCGCGCTCGGAGATGATCGGACTCTCGCCCGGCCAGAGGATCTCGAGCGCAGGGTCGGCCCAGTAGATGCCCAGCTCGTCGGTGCCGTCGAAGTACTGGTCGACCATGTACAGAAGCGTGGTGTCGGTGACGGCGTAGAAGCCGTGCGCGACGCCGGGCGGGATGTAGAGGCCGGTGTCGTCGCCTTCCTTGATCTCGATCGTTTCGGTCTTCTCCGCGGTCTTGGATGCTGCGCGGAAGTCGAAGAGCGCGATGAAGGCGTTGCCGTGGAGCACGTGCCAGTAGTCCGCTTGGAAGAGGTGGTAGTGCATGCCGCGAAGCACGTTGGCCTTCGATTCCGAGCGGTTCGCCTGGACCATCTTGCGTGCGCCGGGGACCCACTCCTCGCGGAAGATCTCCGTGAAACGGCCGCGGTCGTCTACCGCAGAATCGGGGTGTACGTAGTACACCCCGTCGATGATCGCCGATGGCTCGACCTTGGCATTCATAGGAACGGCAGTTTACCGGAGCGGCCTGGGCCCTGCGCGCGGACACCGTGTTACCGTGGCGGCCATGTGCAGGAGCATCAAGAAACTTCGGAACGAGGAAAAGCCTGCTTCCGAGCAAGAGATCGACGAAGCGGCGCTGCAATACGTGCGGAAAGTGAGCGGCTACCGGGCGCCCGCGAAGCGGAACGAAGAGGCGTTCAACGCCGCCGTCCGTGAGGTCGCCGAAGCGTCGCAGCGGCTGCTCGACTCTCTCGTTTCGCACTGAGCGTGCCCTCGGCGGAGAGCCAGCTCGCGCTGGCCAACGCGGAGCGCATCCACGGCGGCCGCCTGCTGATCGTCGGCTTCGATGCCGACGTTGCGCGCGCGCTCTCCCCGACTACGGTCTTCCATCAGAGCTGGCGCGCCTATCGCGCGGCCTCCGGTGACGACGTGCGCTTCGGTGCGTGGTTCACGGCCGAGCAGCCCTACGAAACCGCATTGGTCGAGCTGCCCAAAGAGACCGAGCGGCTTCGGATGACGCTTTCGATGGTCGGCGCGGCCCTCATCCCCGGCGGGCGGCTCGTCCTTATCGGTCGGAACGACTCGGGCATCAAGTCGGCCGGCCGGCATCTCACCGAGATCGTCGGTGAGAACGAGGTCTTGGACTTCCGGTTCCACGCGCGCGCGCTCTCCGCCACGGCGTCTCGAGAGCAGTCACGTTCGTCGCTCGACGATTGGGAGAGTGTGTTCCGGGCGGAGGTCGCCGGGCGCGTGGTCGGGGTGCACGACTTCCCCGGCGTCTTCTCGCGGGGCCGCGTAGACGAGGGCACGCGAAGGCTGCTCGACGTATTGGATGTGGATGCGAGCGCGTGCGTCCTGGACATCGGATGTGGGAGCGGCGTGATCGGCGCGTGGCTTCGCGCCGGGAGCAACGTCGTCGGCTCGTGTGACGTGGACGCGCTGGCGGTCGAAGCGGCGGCGCGCACGGCCGGCTCCTCGTTCGCATCGGACGTGTACTCCGACGTATCGCAGACCTACGACGTCATCGTCACTAATCCCCCGTTCCACG
>DATGHY010000032.1:0-10931 GCA_035307625.1 Actinomycetota bacterium | reverse complement strand
GGCCGGCAGGTTGAAGAACAGCATGTGCCAGCCGCGGCGAAGATCGAGCTTGCGGAACGGGGAGTTGATCACCGCGAGGCGCTCCACCTTGTCCGGATGACCAAGTGCTAAACGGAACGCCACGCCGCCGCCCCAGTCGTGTCCCACGACGGTGGCTTTCGGCGCATCCGCAGCCTCCATGAACGCCGCGATCGTGTTCGCCAGCGTCGCCGAGTCGTACGAGATCGGGCGCGCGCTCCGTCCGTAGCCGGGGAGATCGGGGGCGAGGACCCGGTGCTCGGCCGACAGCGAGGCGGCGACCTTGTCCCAGCACTTCCCGGTCTCGGGGAAGCCGTGCAGCAGCACGACGGGCGAACCACTGCCGGATTCGCGTACGAAGATCGATGTGCCGGCTGCGTCGACTGTGCGTTCGCTCACGGTGGGCATGACGTCATTCAACATCACACGGAGTCACGGGCCAAAAAGGGCCCGTTCAGGTGTTCAATCCGCGGCGTACAATCGCGGCGCGATGGCAACCGATAAGACCCCCGACGCGCTGCGCGCGACGCTGGAAGCGATAGCGCCGGGAACGGGGCTGCGCGACGGCCTCGAACGCATCTTGCGCGCGCAAACCGGCGCGCTCGTCGTGCTCGGCGACAACGGCGTCGTTCAACAAGTGTCCTCGAGCGGGTTCGAGATCGACGAAGACTTCTCCCCGCAGCGGCTCTCGGAGCTCGCGAAGATGGACGGCGCGATCGTCGTGACGAACGATGCGGGAAAGATCATCCGTGCGAACGTTCACCTGGTCCCCGACCCGAGCATCCCGACCATGGAAAGCGGCACCCGTCACCGCACCGCGGAGCGTGTCGCGCGCCAGACCGGCTTCCCCGTCGTCGCCGTCAGCCAGAGCATGCACATCGTGACCGTCTACCTCGATTCGAAGAAGTGGGTCCTCGAGGACGTCACCGCCTTGCTCACGCGCGCGAATCAAGCGCTGCAGACGCTCGAGCGCTACAAGCTGCGGCTGAACGAGGTCGCCTCGGGCCTCCTCGCGTCGGAGGTCGAAGATCAGGCCACGCTGCGTGACGTGGTTACCGTTGTGCAGCGCATCGAGATGGTCCGCCGAATCGCGTCCGAGGTCGAAGCGCTCGTCGTCGAGCTCGGCACAGAGGGTCGTCTCATGCGGCTGCAACTCGAAGAGCTTATGGGCGGCGTTGAGACCGAGCGAAGGATGCTCGTTCGCGACCACATCGCACAGAAGCGCTTGCGTTCGTTCGAAACGGTGTTGATCGAATTGGCAGCGTTGTCGCCCGAGGACTTGCTCGATCCCGTTGCGATCGCGCGCGCGCTCGGATATCCACCCTCACCCGAATCGCTCGACGTCGCGTCGTCGCCGCGCGGCTATCGCATCTTGTCGAAGATCCCGCGTTTGCCGACGACCGTCGTCGATCGCATCGTCGCCGCATTCGGACGGTTGCCGAAAGTGATGTCTGCGTCTATCGACGACCTGCTCGCAGTAGAAGGCGTCGGTGCAGCGCGCGCATCGTTGGTGAAAGATGGATTGATCCGTCTCGCGGAATCCAGCATCTTGGAGCGCTATCTCTAGGATTTAACCGCGTTTACCAGGGAGTTTCGGTTGCCGGAAGGCGCCATCTCTGGTATCTTTTAGGTCTCCTCATGAGCAAACGCGCATTTCGTGTCGGTGACAAAGTCGTCTATCCCCACCATGGGGCGGCCGTCATCGAGGGTACCCAAGAGCGGGTCATCGAGGGCGAGACCAGGGAATATTGGGTCCTTCGCCTGTCGTACGGCGACCTCACGTTGATGGTTCCGACCGACGGTGCAGATGAAGTCGGATTGCGCGGTGTCGTTCCGAAGAACGAGCTCGAGCAGGTCTACAAAGTTCTCCAATCCAAGAAGCAGGCGCCTGCGCCGTCGAACTGGAGCCGGCGTTTCAAGAGTCACGTCGAGAAGCTGCGCTCCGGCGACATCTATCAAGTCGCCGAGGTCGTTCGGAACCTGTCCAATCGCGACAAGGACAAGGGACTTTCCGCGGGCGAGAAGCGCATGCTCACGAAGGCGCGGCAGATCCTCGTGTCCGAGCTGACCTTCGCCGCGGGCGTCAAGGAAGAGAAGGCCGAAGCCATGCTGGATGAGATCCTTGGGACCGAACCTGCGAACAACTGATCGAGCAGCCTCGCGCGCGGCCGTACCCACGGTCGCGTTTTTCTTTTCCGGCTCTCCACAATCTCGACTGGCAACAATTTTCGGCCGTGACTGGCACACTTAGGCCGTGAACAGCGCCGAGGAGCGGAGGCCGCCGCGCCGTAGCGCGGTCGTGCTCGTCGAGCTCATCCGCTTCGTGATCGTTGTGCTCTGCACGGCGCTCGGCTACCAGATCTCGCGCAACATCGTCGCGGACAAAGCATCCGCGCGCATCATCGTCGGCACGATCCTCGGTTCGGCGGTCGGCTACGTGATCGGCGGCGTTCTCGGGCGCGCGACTGGGACGCTCGTCGGAGTCGCGGAGAAGCGCATCGCATCGATCCCCGGCGCCGACCTCGTCTCCGGAGGTCTTGGCCTCGTCGCCGGTGTTCTCGTTGCGACCGTCCCGGGCTTGTTCCTGCTGTTGCTCCCGTCGCGCGCGGTCGGATTGCCGATCCTGGCCTTCATCGAGGTGATCTTCGGATACCTCGGGTATCGCATCGGCATCACGAAGCGTGAAGATCTCTTGCAGCTGTTCGGACTGACCTACAGGACGCGTGCCGCCGACCTTCGCGTGCTCGACACGAGTGCGATCTTGAACACCCAGCTGCTCGACTACGTCCGCGCCGGATTGATCCGCGGAACGGTGCTTGTTCCGGTCTTCGTGTTGGAGGAAGCGCAGGGCATCGCGGACGCGGCGGATCCGGTTCGAAGGCAGCGCGCGCGGCGCGGTCTTGAAGCGCTGGCCGCGATCCGTCGGGAAGGCTTGGCCGAGGTGCGTTCCGTGGAAAAGCTCTATCCCGAATTCGACGAGGTCGATGCCAAGGTCGTCGCGTTGGCGCGGGAACGTGGTGCTGCGATCGTGACGGACGACTCGGCGCTGGCGCACGTGGCCGAGCTGCAAGGCGTCGAGGTCGTCCATCTCCGGCGCGTTGCGGCGGCCCTGCGGCCGGCGGTGCTTCCCGGGGAAGCGATCCGAGTCGAGCTCAGCCGCGTCGGCAAGGAGCCCGGACAGGCCGTCGGCTATCTGGACGATGGCACGATGGTCGTGGTCGCCGACGCCAGCGCGCGCGTCGGGACGATCGCGGACGTGCTCGTGAATCGAGTCGTGCCGTCCGCAGGCGGTCGCATGATCTTCGGGCGGCTCGCCGACCCGGGCACCGCGCCGGCGTCGGTCGAGGAACGGCGCGCGTGAACGACTGGGCGATCATCGTCTCCGCGGGGCAGGGCACGCGCTTCGGGAGCGACGGCGTGCCGAAGACGTTCCGGCCGCTGGCCGGGGTGCCCATGTACGTGCACTCGGTGCGCGCGTTTCAAGATGTGGCCTCGATCACGGGCATCGTGCTCGTCGTGATCGAGAACTGGCTCGAGTACGCGATGGAGACCGCGATGGGCGAAGGCGTGCGCGCGTCCGTCGAGATCACTCCCGGTGGGGACACGCGGCAGGCGTCCGTGCGCGCGGGTCTCGCGCGAGTGCCCGTCGAGGCCGAGCGGATCGTCGTGCACGACGCGGCGCGCCCGCTGGTGACGCCGGCGATGGTCGAGGCGTGTCTCGCTGCATTGAAGGGAGCCGACGCAGCGATCTGCGCCGTGCCGCTCTCGGACACACTCAAGAACGCGCAGGACGGTGTCGTTAAGGAGACCGTCGCGCGCGACGGACTGTGGCGCGTGCAGACCCCGCAAGCATTCGACGCGAAGGCGTTGCGAGACGCGCACGCTTCGGCGCCCGGCGATGATGCGACCGACGATGCTGCGCTGATCGAGGCGCGCGGTGGTCGGGTCGTCATCGTTCCCGGCGACGAGCGCAACATCAAGGTCACGACGCCGGCCGATCTGGAGCTCGCGGAGGCGCTGATGCTCGGAACGCGAGTGTGGCCGTGAGGGCCGGGATCGGGTTCGACGTGCACGGCTTCGCCGACGACAGGCCGCTCGTCCTCGGCGGCGTCACGATCCCGGGCGCGCGCGGCCTGGACGGCCATTCCGACGCGGACATCGTCTGTCACGCGGTCGCCGACGCGATCTTGGGCGCAGCTGCGCTGGGCGATCTCGGCACGCATTTCCCCAGCAGCGACGACCGCTGGAGGGGCGCGGCCAGCACCGATCTGTTGACGCGCGCCGTTTCGATGGCTGCAGACGCAGGGCTGCGGGTAACGTCCGTCGACGTGACGATCGTGATCGAGCAGCCTTCCCTCGCGCCCTACAAGGACGAGATGCGGAAACACGTCGCTGATTGCTGCAGCGTCGACGTGTCGGATGTTTCGATCAAGGCCACGACGACCGATGGCCTCGGGCTGGTCGGCCGCGGCGAGGGTGCCGCCGCACTTGCGGTTGCAACGCTGGACGCGCGCTAACCACATGCCGCTCGTCGTCCATAACACCAAGACGCGGTCGAAGGAACCCTTCGAGCCGATCACGCCGGGGCGCGTCGGCATCTACGTCTGCGGGCCGACGGTGTACGACGAGCCGCACCTCGGTCATGCGCGCGCGGCGCTGGCGTTCGACGTGATCCGAAGAACGCTGGAGTACGTGGGGAACCACGTCACCTACGTGCAGAACATCACCGACGTCGACGACAAGATCTTGAACCGCGCCGCCGAGGAAGGCGCGTCCCCGTGGGAGATCGCGGAGCGGTATACGCGCGTTTACGACGAGCAGATGCGGAGGCTCGGTGTGCGCGCGCCGTCGATCGAGCCGAAGGCGACCGCGCACATCGCGGAGATGATAGAGCTGATCGCGAAGCTGCTCGACGCGGGATACGCGTACGCGTTGGACGACGGCGACGTGTACTTCGCGGTCGAGAAGCTGCCGACGTACGGATCGTTGTCGGGGCGGTCGTTGGAGGACATGCGCGCGGGAGAGCGCGTCGAGCCCGATCCCCGCAAGCATCACCCGATGGACTTCGCGTTGTGGAAGGGCGCGAAGGAGTGGCAAGTGTCGTGGCCGGCGCCGTGGGGACCGGGGCGGCCGGGGTGGCACATCGAATGCTCGGCGATGAGCATGAAGTACCTCGGCGAGACCTTCGACATCCACGGGGGCGGGCAAGACCTGCTGTTCCCGCACCACGAGAACGAATGCGCGCAATCGTCGGCGGTGACCGGGCAGCCGCTCGCGCGATACTGGCTGCACAACGGCTTCGTGACGATCAACGACGAGAAGATGTCGAAGTCGTTGAAGAACTACGTGTCGGTGGCAGACGTGCTGGCCGATCACTCGCCGCCGATCGTGCGTACGGCGCTGGTCATGCCCCATTACCGCAGCCAGGTCGACCTGTCGCCGGAGGTTCTGGCGGATGCGCGCGCGGTCTGGGAGCGGTTCGCAGCGTTCGCGCGCAACGCCTCGCAAGCGCTCGGTTCTGGTGATGGCGGCCCGGTGGATGACACGTGGCGCGCGCGCTTCACGTCCGCGATGGAAGACGATTTCAACACGCCAGAGGCGTTCGCCGTTCTCCACGAGCTGCTCGGCGAAGCAAACCCGATGATCGACAAGGGTGGAGAAGCGCTGGGTTCGTTGTTCGCAACTTTCCGCGAGATGACCGGCGTGCTCGGGCTGGATCCAGTTGGCGACTGGCCCGAGGGGCCTGCTCGCGCGCGCGTCGCGCCGCTGGTCGGCTACCTGCTGCAGCTTCGCAAAGAGGCGCGCGACGCGAAGGACTTCGGCCGCGCCGATGCGATCCGAGACCTGCTGACGACGGCGGGCATCGTGGTCGAGGACCGGCCGACGGGCGCGCGCTGGTACGTTGCCGACCCGTGGGTCGCGAGTGAAACGAGCGCGTGAGCGACCGCCGCCCGGGGGGCGGCGCAGCCCGAGCGTGTTGGACGGAGTCCAACTCGAAGGCCGCCAGCCGGTTCGTGAAGCATTGCGAGCAGGCCGGCCGCTGCATCGCATCCTGATCGCAGATGGCGCACAGACCAAAGGGACGCTCGCCGAGATCGTGACCTTGGCGCGCGCGGCCGGTGTCCGGGTCGATCGGGTGCCGCGCGCAGCGATCGATGCGCGCGCGCAGACGAAAGCGCACCAGGGCGTGCTGGCCGAGGGAGCGGCGCGCGCGCCGGCCTCATGGCGCGATGGGCTCCAACGCGCGCGCGCCGCCGGCGAGCAACCGTTGTTCCTCGCGCTCGACGGCATCGAAGATCCGCACAATGCGGGAGCATTGGTACGAAGCGCCGAGGCGTTCGGCGCACACGCAGTGTTGATCCCGAAGAGGCGTTCCTCGCCGTTGTCGCCGGCGATGGCGAAGGCCTCAGCAGGCGCGCTCGAGCATGTCGTCGTCGATCAAGTGTCGAACTTAGATCGCACGCTCGCGTCGTGCCGTGAAGAAGGGCTTTGGATCGTGGCGCTTGCCGGCGACGGCGACGTTCAGCTCGACGCATGCAGGCTGCTCGAAGAACCGGTCGTGATCGTGGTGGGCAAGGAGGGGGCGGGCGTGTCGACCTTGGTCCGAAAGCGCGCGGACGTCGTGTGTGCGATCCCGATCGTTGGTCGGGTGGGCTCTCTGAACGCTTCCGTCGCCGGTGCCGTCGCATTGTGGGAAACGGCAAGACGGAGGCAGGTTCTTCGGGGTTCTGACAGCGCCAAAAAGTAAGTTCTGAATTACCCCATTTCTCTTTGTCTTTCACCTCCTAACTAGTCACTTTTGCCCAGCTCACCCACCTTGACCCCTAGTCAATCTGGCCTATATGTTTTTTCGCGCGACGCTCAAGTGCGACGGACATCTCCCAAGGGATACAGGGAGCACATGGCAAAAGAACTTGAGGCGCTCCGAGTTCACGAAGGACTCACGGACGCCAGGGACGATGAACTGGTCCTGCGGGCAAGGGCCGGCGACGACGCGGCCCTCGAACATCTCCTACTGCGTTACAAGAACTTCGCGCGCGTGAAGGCTCGCAACTACTTCTTGATCGGCGCCGACAAAGACGACCTCGTTCAAGAAGGGATGATCGGGCTCTACAAAGCGATCCGCGATTTCCGTCCCGACCGTCAGTCGTCGTTCCGCGCATTCGCGGAGCTGTGCATCCAGCGTCAGATCATCACTGCGATCAAGACGTTCACGCGCCAGAAGCACATCCCGTTGAACTCGTACATCTCTCTGACGCGCCCGATGCCGCAAGAGGATGGTTCGGAGCCCGACCGCGTGCTGATCGACGTGCTGACGCAAGGGCAGATGTCGGACCCGGTTGAGGCGGTCATCTCGCGCGAAGAGATCGAGAGCATGGAGTCGTCGTTCCGCGAGATCCTGTCGGACCTCGAGGCGCAGGTGCTCCAGCTTTACCTCGAGGGCAAGAGCTACCAAGACATCTCGGCGTCGCTGAAGCGCCGGGTGAAGTCGATCGACAACGCGCTGCAGCGGATCAAGCGCAAGGTCGAGCAGCACATCGAGCAGCGCCGGCTCATCAGCCTGTAAAGCGCGCGCGCCGACCATCTCGTTATCGCGGATCGGGTTCTTGTGTGCATTTGGCGTCATATGCGCGCTCCATTGCACACAAGAATCGGGATCCTTGATCGCTGAGCCGGGGAGGGGACTCGAACCCCTGGCCGATGGTTTACAAAACCATTGCTCTGCCAACTGAGCTACCCCGGCGCGCGCCCCTCTCTCGGGGCACCTAGGTAGGGTATCGCGCGCGCGCTACGCTGGAGCCATGAGCAACGCTTGGACGTCTGCGCTCTCACAGCTCGACGAGGCGGCCGAGTTCATGGCGCTCGACGAGAACCTCCACAAGGTCTTCCGCGAGCCGAAACGGATCCTCACGGTCTCCATCCCGGTTCGGATGGACGACGGCAAGGTCGACGTCTACCTCGGCTACCGCGTGCATCACTCGATCGCGCGCGGCCCCGCTAAAGGCGGTATCCGCTATCACCCCGACGTCAACCTCGACGAGGTCAAAGCCCTCGCGATGTGGATGACGTGGAAGTGCGCGCTGGTCGGGATCCCGTACGGCGGTGCCAAAGGCGGCGTGAAGGTCGACCCAGCATCGTTGTCCACCGGCGAGCTCGAACGGCTGACCCGCCGCTACGCGAGCGAGATCCTTCCCTTCATCGGCCCCGAGAGCGACGTGCCGGCTCCGGACGTCGGCACCGACGAACGGATCATGGCCTGGATCATGGACACGTATTCCATGAACAAGGGCTACTCGGTCCCCAGCGTCGTCACCGGCAAGCCGACGTCGATCGGCGGGTCGCTGGGACGGGGAGGCGCGACCAGTCGCGGCGTCTTGTACTCGGCGCTGTCGGCGATGGAACGCTTGAGCATGCCGATCGAAGGCACGCGGGTGGCGATCCAAGGCTTCGGCAAGGTCGGCGGCTTCGCCGCTCAGGTCTTCCACGATGCCGGGTTCAACATCGTCGGCGTCAGCGACTACAAAGGCGGCGTCTACAACGCGCGCGGCCTCAACCCGACTGCGTTGGTGCGCTACAAGGACGATGCGCAAACTGTTGCCGGATTCCCGGCAGCGGACGCGATCACGAATGAGGAGCTGCTCGAGCTGGATTGCGATGTGCTCGTCCCGGCTGCGATCGAGGACCAGATCACCGCGCGCAACTCGGACAAGATCCGCGCCAAGCTCATCGTTGAAGGCGCAAACGGCCCCACGACGCCTGAGGCCGACCACGCGCTCTCAGAACGCGGTGTGTACATCGTTCCCGATGTGCTGGCGAACTCGGGCGGCGTCACGGTGAGCTATTTCGAATGGGTGCAGGACATCCAGGCCTACTTCTGGAGCGAGGACCAAGTTAACCGCCAGCTTCGCGACGTTATGTCGTCGGCGTTCAATGCGGCGGCCTCGCTCGCAGACGAGAAGAACGTGCGATTGAGACTGGCAGCGTTGGCTCTCGGCATCGGACGCGTCGCAGAAGCCCACGTCGCGCGCGGTCTTTACCCCTGATCCTCCATCCCAGAAACACCCTGTGGCCTATGGCAGAATGGCGCGGTCGGCCAGGGAGGAAACGTGGAACAGCCTGAGGCCCCGTTGCAGCTCACAGAGCGCGAACGCGAGATCCTGGCGTTCGAGCGGAGCTGGTGGAAGCAGGGTGGCTCGAAGGAACGCGCGGTACGTGAAGCGTTCGACATGTCGGCCACGCGCTACTACCAGCTGCTCAACGCACTCATCGATTCGGCCGCCGCTCTCGAGGAAGACCCGATGCTCGTGCGTCGTCTGCGGCGCCAGCGTGTCGCGCGTCAGCGCCAACGTGCGGCCCGGCGTTTGGGTGTGCCAGAGTAAGACCCGTGCCCGGGAAACACGCTCCTGAATCACCCGCGTCCTTCTACCTCTCTGTTGCGCGCGCAGTCGGAGGCGCGCTCGTCGTGCTCGGCGTCGTCGCCGTCATCGCGATCGCCGCGACTGGAGGGGGCGGCAAGAAGCCGGCAGCCCAAACGACCACGCCCCCGCCGACGGTTTCCACGCGTCCTACCGTGTCGAGCACCCCTTCAACGACTGTCACGCCGAGCGCGACCGTAACCAAGCCGAACCTTGCGGCGATCACGGTGGACGTCCTGAACGGGACGCAACGAGCAGGGCTCGCGACGGCGCTCGGGAACAAGCTGAAGTCCGACGGCTACACGGTCAAGAACATCGCCAACCAAAAGACGCACCAGACCCTAACCACCATCTATTACAAGGCGGGTTTCAAGGCGGCTGCAGATGCGCTGCTGGCTGCGCACCCCGAGCTGAAGCGTGTCGCACCGGCGCCGGCGTCGCAGACCGTCACGCTCACCGTCGTGATCGGGGACGATTACAGAGCAGCCTGAGCCGCCGGGTAGGGTTAGAACTCGTGCGTATCGCCTTGCTTTCGCCACCGTGGATCCCCGTTCCACCATCGGGCTACGGCGGCATCGAGTGGATCGTGTCGCTCCTCGCCGAGGAGCTCGTCGCGCGCGGCCACGACGTGACGTTGTTCGCGACCGGTGATTCGAAGACCTCGGCGGAGCTTCGCTACGTGTTCGACGTCGGCCCCGTGGCCCAGATGCATCAAGCGCTGCCGTACTCGATGCACGTCGGCGCCGCGTTTCAGCACATCGCCGGAGAAGCGCGCGCAGGTCGCCCCTACGACGTCGTCCATGATCACACGGCGTGGCTCTCGCTTGCGTTCGCGCCGCTGATCCCGACCCCCGTCGTTCACACGCTCCACGGCGCTGCGATCGAGGCCGAGCGCGACTTCTTCCACTTCGTACGCAACAACGCAGACTTCGTCGCGATCAGCCAGTACCAGACGCGAACGTTCACGCGGATCCAGATCACCGACGTCGTCCCGAATGCGGTCGACGTGCAGTCGTATCCGTTCAGCGCCGAGAAGGACGACTATCTCCTGTGCCTCGGACGCATCGCGCGCGACAAGGCCCAGCATCTCGCGATCGAGGTCGCGAAGCGCGCCGGGATGCCGCTCGTGCTGGCGGGGAAGATCGATGCAGGCGATGACCGGGCGTATTTCGATGAGATGATCCTCCCACACGTCGATGGGCAGAGCGTTCGGTTCGAAGGCGAGGTTCCCGACGACCGGAAGCGCGAGCTGTTCTCGCGCGCGCGCGCCTTCGTATTCCCGATCCAGTGGGATGAGCCGTTCGGCCTGGTGATGATCGAGGCCATGGCCTGTGGGACGCCCGTCATCGCAACGCCCTACGGCGCCGTGCCGGAGGTCGTGACCGACGGCGTGAACGGCTTCATCGCGACGTCGGTCGACGACATGGTCCAAGCCGTCAAGAAGATCGACGTGATCTCGCCCGAGGTCTGCCGCGCGGTGGTCGAGCAACGCTTCTC
>DATGHY010000031.1:0-23017 GCA_035307625.1 Actinomycetota bacterium | reverse complement strand
ATCGAACCGTCGACGACGAACCGTTCGGCGGCGGACCCGGGATGGTGATGATGGCGCAGCCGTGGTTCGATGCGGTCGAGGCGATCGACGGGTGGGAGCGCGCGCGGCGCGTGCTGCTGACGCCGGCCGGCCGGCGGCTCGATCAAACCATCGGCGAGCAGCTTTCGGCCGAGCCCCACCTGATCCTGATGTGCGGCAGGTACGAAGGCATCGACGAGCGCGTTGCGACCGGCCTTGCGACCGACGAGATCTCGATCGGAGACTTCGTCCTCGCCGGGGGCGAATCGGCCGCGTTGGTGTTGGTCGAAGTGGTCACGCGTCTTCGGGAAGGAGTGATCGGGGAGCCCGCGTCACTCCTCGAGGAGTCGTTCACGACGGGGCTGCTCGACTACCCGCACTACACACGACCGGCAGAGTTCCGGGACATGCGGGTCCCCGACGTGCTGGTGTCGGGGGATCACGCGGCGATCGAGCGCTGGCGCCGGGAGGAAGCGCTCCGGCGAACGAAGGAGCGGCGGCCGGACCTGCTCGAACGCTAGCCACTGTGCGAATCGGGGGGTCAGCCGGTAGCATGGGCCCCCGGCCCGGACGGGCAACCGACATCCACCTGGAGCACCGATGAACAAAGTCGACCTCATCGAGCGGACGCGCCTGCGCAAGGACATCCCGCCGTTCCGCCCCGGCGACCAAGTGAAGGTGCACGTCAAAGTCCGCGAGGGTGGACGCGAGCGCCTCCAGGTCTTCGAAGGCGTTGTGATCGCGCGGCGCGGCGGCGGACTGCGCGAATCGTTCACCGTCCGCAAGGTGTCGTTCGGCGTCGGTGTCGAGCGCACGTTCCCGATCCACGCGCCGGCGGTCGCGAAGCTCGAAGTCGTGCGCCACGGCAAGGTGCGACGCGCGAAGCTCTACTACTTGCGCGAGCTGTCGGGAAGGCGCGCGAAGATCGAGGAGCGTCGCAGCCGGATCCAAGAATGGGTGCCGGAGGCGGACGTGCCCGAAGAAGCTGCCGACGAGCAGCCTGCCGTCGAAGCCGACGTTGCCGAAGCGCCTGAAGCAGTCCAGACGGATCAGGCGCCGGAGGCCACCGAGCCCGAACCCGCTGAGGCGGAGGCGCCGGCCGAGGCGGCCGCCGAAAGCGACACCGAGAAGGCGTCGGCGGAAACCGCCGAATAGCAGCAACCCCGCAGGCTCGATGAGCGACACGGCCAGGACCGAGCCGGGCCTGCAATCCAGTTGGCCCACCGAACCCGCCGGGACGCCCCCGGAGAAGCGAAGCAGAGCCGCGTTCCTTCGCGAGCTGCCCGTCCTCATCGTGATCGCGTTCATCCTCGCGCTCCTGATGAAGACATTCCTCGTGCAAGCGTTCTACATCCCATCGGAATCGATGGAGCCGACCCTGCACGGATGTACCGGATGCAACGGGGATCGCGTGTTGGTCAACAAGCTGGCGTGGCGCTTGCGCGATCCCGCGCGCGGCGAGATCGTCGTCTTCATCGCCGAGCACGACACCGCGCATCTGAGTTTCCTGTCGCGAGTGAAGAGCTTCCTCACGGAGGGGCTCGGCGTCACGACGCCGAAAGAGACCGACTTCATCAAGCGGATCATCGGACTGCCCGGCGAAACGGTTCAGGTGACGGACAACGGCGTATACATCACGCCCGTGCACGGGAAGCGCTTCAAGCTTTACGAGCCGTATATCGCGCGGCCGTCGAGCAACGGCACCCTCGTCCCGTGCGGCACATCGACATCGTGTCCCCAAGGGAAGACGCAAGCGCCGATCAAGGTTCCGCCGAACTCATACTTCGTGATGGGAGACAACCGTGAGAATTCGGCCGACAGCCGATTCCGCAACCCGCCGTGGATCAAGCGTTCGGATTTCATCGGCAAAGCGTTCGTGAAGATCTGGCCCATCGGCCGCATCGGAGTCGTACACGTTCCCTCATACGATCCGAAGGGCGGCGTCGCCACAGGCGCTTCACAGCCCGCACCGACGGTGCCTTTGGCTGCCGTTGTGCTCGGTATCGGCGCGATCGTGCGCCGGAAAACATCGTGACCCGCCGTTCCGTTTCCTTCGTGGTGCGCGCGCTAGAGTCTGCCCATCATGGATGACGTTCAGGGCGTGCCGCCCGATCAAGAGCGCGATGCGCCGAACGCCCCAGAGGTAGTCGTCCCGGTTCCCAAGGTGCAAAGCGATCCCGGAGCGCAACCACAGGCTGCTCGTCCCGAACCGGGCGGGCGTGCCGTGCCGGACTGGGTGGGGACGCCGAGTGAGGACGAGCCGAAAGAGAAGAAGGAGAAAGAGAAGCACGGGAGCTTCCTGAAGGAGCTACCGATCCTGATCATCATCGCGTTCGGGTTGGCGTTGTTGATCAAGACGTTCCTGTTGCAGGCGTTCTACATCCCGTCGGAATCGATGCTTCCGACGTTGCACGTTGGGGACCGCGTGCTCGTCAATAAGCTCGTGTACCGCATCCATCCGCCTCGTCGCGGAGACATCATCGTCTTCATCGAGGAACCGGGTCCGCACCGATCGTTCTGGGGTCGCGTCCGCAGCTTCCTGACGGAAGGCCTCGGTGTCACGAAGCCGCCGTCGAAGGACTTCATCAAGCGAGTGATCGGATTGCCGGGGGAGACGGTCCAAGTTAGCGACAGCGGCGTGTTCATAACGCAGCTCGACGGCAAGCAATTCAAGCTGACCGAGCCATACATCGCCGGCTCGTCTCCAGACTCGCTGGTTCCTTGCGGGGCCTCTACGTCCTGCCCCCAAGGGCCGGCACAAGCGCCGATCAAAGTGCCGGCGGGCACGTACTTCGTGATGGGCGACAACCGCGCCAACTCCTCCGACAGCCGCGGGCCGCTCGGAACGATCAAGAAGAAATCGATCATCGGCCGGGCGTTCATCAGGATGTGGCCGGTCGGGCGCTTCGGCTTCTTCCATAGGCCGTCCTACCCGACGACGAATGCCGCAGGCCTGATGTCGATGGCGCCGGCGTTGGTGTTGGGTTCGGCATTCGTCGTTCGACGCCGGCGCGCGGCGTAAGCGCCCTGGGTATCGTCCCGGGCCGGGAGTATCCTCCGGCCAACATGGTGATGCTCGAACCCGACGGCCGCATCGAGCGACGGCTGCGCGACGCCGGCTTCCGCCTGGTCGCCGGTGTCGACGAGACCGGTCGTGGTGCCCTCGCCGGCCCGCTGGTCACGTGCGCGGTGATCTTGCCCGAGGAGGCCGATCTCCCCGGCCTTCGCGACTCGAAGCTGCTGACGCCGCTCGCGCGCACGCGGTTGTGCACGGAGATCAAGGAACAAGCGCTGGCGATCTCGATCGTCCGCGTCCCTTCGACGTCGATCGATCGGCGCGGCTTGCATCGGTCTAACTTGCGCGCGCTGCGTGAGGCCGCGATGCGCCTGCGTCCTTCGCCCGAATACTTGCTCGTGGACGGCTATCCGATCCGGCGCGTGCCGTTCCCATGCCTTTCGATCAAGAAGGGCGACCGTGTGTCCATCGCCGTCGCGGCGGCGTCCGTGGTCGCGAAGGTCACGCGCGATCGGATGATGGTGAACCTGAACCGCCGTCACCCCGGGTACTTCTTCAACGAGAACAAGGGTTACGGCACGCCGGAGCACTGGCGCGCGCTCGACAAGCTCGGTCCGTCGCCGCAGCACCGGCTGTCGTTCTACGGCGTCGGCCAGATGAAGCTGTGGGCGAGCGGCGACGACGAGTTCCTTGGCACGGATGTGGAGGTCCGGCAGTGAGCGTCGACGATCTCGAGAAGTACGAAGCGGAGATGGAGCTCGCGCTGTATCGCGAATACCGCGACGTGCTCCCGATGTTCACTTACGTCATCGAGACCGACAAGCGGTTCTACCTCGCCAACGGCGTCAAGGTCGACCAGCATCGGGACGGGTCCGACACCTATTTCGAGGTGACGCTCACGGACGCGTGGGTGTGGGACATGTACCGGAGCGCGCGCTTCGTCTCGAACGTTCGCGTCCTCACGTTCAGCGACGTGAACATCGAAGAGCTCAAGCGCTCGGAAGTTCCCGACTCGCCGGAGGGTTTGGAGCGCACCTGAGCACGGCGCGATAGCATCGCGCCGATGGGCTACAACCCGCTTCGCCGATACCGAGGCACGAAGGTACTCGATATCACGCTGCTCGTCTCTACGGCAGCGGTGATCCTTTTGCTCGTCCTCTGGGCGTCTCGCTAGACGCTCATTCCGTTCCGCCCGGATTTCTTCGTGACGTCCGCGACTCACGCGCGCATCGCGCGGTTCGCGCTCTCGAAACGGTCGTCCCGCGGCTCTACCGTCGTGTGCGATGGAGCGGACGGAGCTCGGACGAATCGGGGAGTCTCTCGCGGCCGTCTACTTGGAGCAGCGTGGGTGGCGCATCGTCGAGCGCAACGTTCGCTTCCGTGAAGGGGAGATCGATATCGTCGCCGCGCGCGCAGGGGTGCTCGCTTTCGTCGAGGTGAAAACGCGGCGATCCCTCGCGTTCGGATCCCCGGCCGAAGCGGTCACATGGCGGAAGCAACGGAAGATCCGCGCGCTTGCGTCTCGATATCTTGCCGAGCGGCATCCGGGAGCCCACGTCATCCGGTTCGACGTCGTCGACATCGCGCGCGATCGCGGCGGATTCATGGTCACGCACCTCGAGGGCGCGTTCTAGTGATAGCGAAGACCGAGAGCGTCGCCGTCGTCGGGATGGACGGGCATCCCGTCGATGTCGAAGTTGCGGTGGCGCAGGGTTTGCCGGTCTTCACGATCGTCGGGCTTCCGGACCCGTCCATCCAAGAGGCCCGCGAACGGGTACGCGCAGCCATCCAGTCGTGCTCGGAAACGTGGCCGTTGAAGCGCGTCACGGTGAACCTGTCGCCGGCCCATCTGCGGAAGGCGGGGAGCAGCTTCGATCTCGCGATGGCACTCGGGGTGCTCGTTGCGGAGAAGCGCATCGAGCAAGAGCGGCTGCGGAATGTGTGCGTGCTCGGAGAGCTTTCTCTCGACGGCGGCGTGCGGCGGATCCACGGCGTGTTGCCCGCAGCGATCGCGGCGGCGGAGGCCGGTGCGCGCGCAGTGATGGTTCCGGCTCCGAATGCGGGCGAAGCCGCGCTCGTCACGGGTCTCGAAGTCCTGCCGGTCCGACATCTCGGCCAGGCGATCAGATACCTACGGGGAGAGGGCGACGTCGAGGCGCCGAACGGAGCGCATCCTGTCGTATCGCCGGAGCACGATCTCGATCTCTCCGACGTTCGAGGGAACGTGTTCTCCAAGCGTGCGCTCGAGATCGCGGCGGCGGGCGGTCACAACTTGTTGATGATCGGACCCCCGGGTGGCGGCAAGACGATGCTGGCGAGGCGGCTGCCCGGGATCCTGCCGCCCATGACGGAGCGCGAGTCCTTCGAGGTGACGCGCGTTGCGTCGGTATCGGGGCTGCTCCCGGACGGGGGCGAGCTCGTCACGCAACGGCCGTTCCGCGCGCCGCATCATTCCGCGTCGATGACGGGATTGATCGGTGGCGGGAGCGGCGTGCCGCATCCGGGAGAGGTCACGCTCGCGCATCGTGGCGTTCTGTTCCTGGACGAGTTCGCCGAGTTCCGTCGCGAGACGCTGCAGGCGCTTCGCCAGCCGCTCGAAGACGGGATCATCCGCATCGTTCGCGCGCGCTGGTCGGTCACGTATCCGGCCCGGTTCCAGCTGATCGCCGCCGCGAATCCGTGCCCGTGCGGCTACGACGGCGATCAGCTGAAGGGCTGCTCGTGCCAGCCGGGGCCCAAGGACGGCTACAAGAGCCGGCTCCGCGGGCCGGTGATCGATCGGATCGACCTTCAGTGCACGGTAGAGCGCATCAAGCGAAACGAGCTTTTCAAGCTCCCCGCGGGCGACACGACGGATACGGTTGCCAAGCGTGTGGCAGAAGCGCGTGAACTCCAGCTCGCTCGGTATGGGCGAGGCGGGCCTCGGTCGAATGCCGATGTGCCTCCGCGAGACATCGATAAGACGTGCCGGCTCCAACCGGCGGCGCGTGCACGGGTCGAGCTCGGCATCGAACGTCAAGCATTGAGCGCGCGCGGCGCGCATCGGGTGATCAGGGTCGCGCGCACCATCGCCGACCTAGCGGGAGAGGAGAGCGTCACCGAGGAACACGTCCACGACGCGCTGCAGTTCCGCGTCCTCGATACGACGACGTGATCCAGACGTCGCCGCGCCGGCTCGAACCCGGTGACGATGAGTTCCCGCGCGTACTCCGGCAGATCGATCCGCGGGTCGAGCAGCTTTGGGTTATCGGTCACCGGCTCGATGAGCTCGGTCCGCCGGTCGCGATCATCGGCGCGCGCGGGCCGACCTCATACGGTCTCGACGTCGCGCAGAAGCTTGCGGGGGAGCTCGCATCGCTGGGCATCTGCGTGGTGAGTGGCATGGCGCGCGGCATCGACGCCGCAGCGCACGAAGGCGCGCTCGCCGCGGGAGGGAAGACGATCGCAGTTCTCGGCACGGGGGTCGACCGTCCATACCCGATCGTCAACAGGCTCCTCTATAGGAGGATCATCGAAGACGGCGCGGTCGTATCCGAGCAGCCGCTCGGAGCGCAGGGCTACAAGAGCAACTTCATCGCGCGCAATCGGATCATCGCGGCACTCTCGCTCGGCACGATCCTGGTGCAAGCGCGGGGTGAACGAAGCGGAGCGTTGACGACGATCAATTGGTGCCATCAGTACGGGCGTGAAGTGCTTGCCGTTCCCGGCGATATCCGGTCGGAGCTTTCCGTCGGCCCGCACCAGATGATCCGAGAGGGGGCTGCCTTGTGCGCGAACGCCGCCGATGTGTTGGAGGCATTGGCGCAACGGCTCGAGGAGGCCGGGATGTCACGCTTCGGAGATCTCGAAACACGGATCCTAAAGGCGTTGAAGGAGCGCGCAGTCAATCCGGAAGGGCTGGCGCGCGCCCTGGGCGAAGATCCGCTTACCGTCGATCGCGCACTCGGCCGTCTCGAGCTCGCCGGCGCGGTGGTTCGGGATCTGGGCGGCTACCGCAAGCCTTAACCGGCAGCGTCCTTGACCCCCGGCTCCTGCCCGCCGATAGTGGGGGACACGGCCCCGCTCATCACGAGGAGCGTTCATGGCTGCAACGGCGGGGGTGCGCTCGTCTGGGGACGCCGTCGAGGGTTTCCTTCGACACCTCGGCGGCGAGCGCAACCTGTCCCCGAACACCGTAGCCGCATACCGGCGAGACCTCGCCCAGTTCATCGAGTTCTGCGCGCGGCTGCACACCGACCCGATGCGCGCCGACGCGAAATTGATCAGGCGGTTCCTCGCGCAACGGATGACGCTCGGTGACGCGCGCACGAGCATCGCGCGGAAAGCGTCGTGCCTCCGCACCTACTATCGGTTCGCCGTCCGACGGAAGCTGCGGGCCGACAATCCTGCCGCGCTCGTGACCGCGCCGAAGCGCGCGCGCACGCTCCCGCAGATCATGAAGTCGCAGCAAGTGAACCAGCTGCTCGCGCTCCCGCCCGACGATGATCCGTTCGGGACGCGCGACCGTGCGATCCTGGAGATCCTCTATGGCGCCGGCGTCCGCGTCGGTGAGCTGACTGCCCTCGACCTAGAAGACGTCGACTTCGCGGCGCGGCGGCTCCGCGTCTTCGGGAAGGGGAGGAAGGAGCGCCTCGTTCCTCTGGGGGAGGACGGGATGGACGCGGTCCGGCGCTACATCACGCACGCGCGGGGCCGCACGATACGGGAAGGTTCTCCGCCTGCGGCGCTGTTCTACAACCGCAAGGGTCGTCGGATCGGACAACGGGACGTGCGCGCGATGGTCGAAAAGTACGCCAAAGAGGTGATCCCGGGAGGAAAGGTCTCCCCTCACACCTTCCGGCACACCTACGCGACGCACCTGCTCGAAGGGGACGCCGATCTCCGCAGCGTCCAGGAGCTTCTCGGGCACGTGGACGTCAAGACCACCCAGATCTACACTCAGGTTTCGAGAGAGCGTCTCCGGCAGGTCTATGACCAAGCGCACCCACGGGCGCACGAGCGCCCCTAGCGCTCGCGGGGCGGCGACAGACGGGGAGCGGCGGACGCCAGCGGAGCTCTCCGACGAAGCCACCGAGAGCTCGACCCTTGCTGCCCTGTGGAAGGAATTCAAAGCCAACGCTGATCCCAGCGCGCGCGAACGTCTGATCCTCAACTACTCGCCGCTGGTGAAATACGTTGCGGGAAGGGTGTCCGTCGGTCTCCCACAAAATATCGAGCAGGCCGACCTCGTCTCCTACGGCATCTTTGGCCTGATCGACGCGATCGAGAAGTTCGACCCGGGTCGCGACATCAAGTTCGAGACCTACGCCATCAGCCGTATCCGCGGTGCGATCATCGACGAGCTGCGGGCGATCGACTGGATCCCACGCTCGGTCCGCTCCAAGGCGCGTGAGGTCGAGCGCGCGATCGGCAAGCTGGAGAACGATCTACGGCGGCCGCCGACCGACGGCGAGCTCGCCCTAGAGCTCGGCGTCTCGATCGACGACCTGCAAGACATGCTGAACCAGATCAACCTGGTGTCCGTCGTGGCGCTGGACGAGCTGCTGTCCCCCGGCGGAGAGAAAGGCGAGAAGGTCTCACTCGTCGACACGCTGGAAGACACGGACGCGCCGGACCCGGTGGGGATGTTCGAGAGCGAAGAGACGAGGCAGATCCTTGCGAAGTCGGTGAATATCCTTCCCGAACGCGAGCGGCTTGTGATCACGCTGTACTACTACGAAGGTCTTACGCTTGCCGAGATCGGCAGCGTGCTCGGTGTCACCGAGTCGCGCGTGTGCCAGATGCACACGAAAGCGGTGCTCGAGCTCCGCAACAAGATGAATGCGGAGATCTCCGACTAGCACCACCCTCTCTGGTTTTTCTCCTTCTTCCCGTCCTTTGTCGGCTGCGCGAGACGACCTAGCGTTCTTGTGTGCGTCGTCTCCTCGTCTGTCTTGCGTTCGTCTCGTTCGTTCTCGCTCCTTCTGCGCGAAGCGCGACGTTGGACCTCCTCCAGCCGATCAACGGGCCGATCACGCGCCACTTCGAGCCGCCGCCGACGCCGTATGCGGCGGGGCATCGCGGCGTCGACTTCGGCGCGCCGATCGGAACGAGAGTGGTTGCCGCCGCAGATGGCACCGTCTCGTTCGCAGGGCAGGTCGGCGGGAGCCTGTTCGTCTCGATCGACCACAGCGGCGGCTTGAGAACGACGTACTCGTTCCTTGCCGGCGTGCTCGTGAAGAAGGGACAGGTCGTCGTTCAGGGTCAGCCGATCGCGACGTCGGGCCCAGGTGCGGCCGGCGAGCAGCCGAACATGCACTTCGGGCTCCGCTCCGGCAGCGACTACCTTGACCCCGAGCCGTACCTCCTGACGTCGATCCGCCGCAATCTATGGCGCGTGATCTGGCTCGCACCGATCCCATAGATCATGTCGTTGTTGGGGCGCGCGGGCGGCTGGTACCATGCGCACCAGCCCTGAAGAGGGCAAATTCACATGCCTGTCGATCGGTTCGCCACGGTCCCCGCAGGGGGCGGCGATCCCGAAGAGACGCAGGCAGCGGAACAACCGAAGGAGGACGCATGGCGTCTGTCGTAACCATGAAACAGCTGCTGGAGGCCGGGGTTCATTTCGGGCATCAGACCCGGCGCTGGAACCCCAAGATGAAGCGATTCATCTTCGGCGAGCGCAACGGGATCTACATCATCGACCTCGAGAAGACCGTCGTCGGCATCGAGCAGGCGTACGCGTTCACGCGCGACACCGTGGCGTTCGGCGGGTCGATCCTTTTCGTCGGCACCAAGAAGCAAGCACAGGAGCCGATCGAGCAGGAAGCCAAGCGCGTCGGCATGCCCTACGTGAACCAGCGTTGGCTCGGTGGGATGCTCACGAACTTCTCCACGATCTCGAAGCGTCTGGCGCGACTGCGCGAGCTCGAAGCGATGGAGACCACCGGCACGTTCGACGTGCTTCCGAAGAAGGAAGTGCTGAAGCTGCGGAAAGAGAAGGAGACGCTCGAGAAGAACCTCGGCGGCATCCGCGACATGACCCGTCTCCCGAGCGCGATCTGGGTGGTCGACACGCGCAAGGAGCACATCGCGGTCAAGGAAGCCAGGAAGGTCGGCATCCCCGTGGTCGCGATAATCGACACGAACTGCGATCCGGACGAAGTGGACTACTCCATCCCGGGTAACGACGACGCGATCCGGGCGGGTGCGCTTCTCACGAGGATCATCGCCGACGCGGTCGCCGAGGGCCTTTCGGGGCGCAACCCGAACATGGCACCGGCCGTGAGCGTGGCGCCGACGCCGGCTCAGGAGCAAGAGCCGCTGGCGGAGTGGGAGCTCCAGCTGCTCGCAGAGGAAGAGGAAGAGCGGCGGCGCAAGGAGATCGAGGAAGAAGAAAGGAAGCGGATGCGTTAGGACGCATCCGACCAACAGAAAAGGAAACCATGGCAGAGATCAAAGCAGCCGAAGTCAAGGCTCTGCGCGATGCGACGGGCGCAGGGATGATGGAGGCCAAGAGAGCACTCACCGAAGCAGATGGCGATATCGAGAAGGCTAAGGACATCCTGCGCGTGCAGCTCGGCGCGAAGGCGGGGAAGTTCAGCGCGCGTGCCGCGGAGGAGGGCGTCGTCGAGGCGTACCTCCACACTCCCGACCCAAACCTTCCGGCGAAGCTCGGCGTGATGATCGAGCTCAACTGCGCGACCGACTTCGTTGCGAAGACGGAACGCTTTCGCGATCTCGCCAAGGCGATCTGCATGCACATCTCGTTCGCCCGGCCGGTCTATCTCACGCGCGACGATGTGCCCGACGCCGAGGTCCAGCGCGAGAAGGAGATCTACGAGAAGCAGGCACAGGCCGAAGGCAAGCCGGAGAAGATCTGGCCGAAGATCGTCGAAGGCAAGCTCAACGCGTTCTTCGCCGAGACGTGCTTGCTCGATCAGAAATGGATCCGCGACGACTCGAAGACCATCGGGGACCTGTTGGTCGAGGCGACCGCGGAGCTGCAGGAGCCGGTGAAGGTGCGTCGGTTCTCGTACTTCAAGGTGGGCGTGTGACCCAGCGGCAGCGGTACCGGCGGGTTCTCCTCAAGCTTTCGGGAGAGATGCTCGCCGACCCTGCCAAGGGCTACAACATCGATCCGGGCGTCGTTCACGGTCTCGCGCAAGAGCTTCGCGGCGCGCGCGACCTCGGGATCCAGATCGCCGTCGTGGTGGGCGGCGGCAACATCTTCCGTGGGACGTCGCCGCAAGCGCAGGGGATGGACCGCGCGCGCGCCGACTACATGGGCATGCTCGGCACGGTCATCAACTGCCTTGCGCTGCAGGACGCGCTCGAGAAGATCGATGTCCCCACTCGCGTGCAGTCCGCGCTGCAGATGACGCAGGTCGCAGAGCCCTACATCCCACGGCGCGCGGTGCGGCACCTGGAGAAGGGCCGCATCGTGATCTTCGGCGCCGGCATGGGAACGCCGTATTTCTCAACAGACACGACGGCCGCGCAGCGCGCGCTGGAAACCGACTGTGAAGCCATCTTCAAGGCGACGAAGGTGGACGGCGTCTACGATTCCGACCCGAAGAAGAACCCCAACGCGAAACGGTACGACGAGTTGAGCTACATCCAAGCATTGAACGAGCAGCTGGGCGTCATGGATGCAACGGCGATCTCGCTGTGCATGGACAACAAGCTGCCCATCGTCGTCTTCGATATGCAGGTGGAGGGGAACATCAAGCGCGCGCTGTCGGGCGAGCCGATCGGCACGCTCGTGCACGCCGGAGGCTGAGTCACTCAACAAACGTGCGGTCAGTCAACAACGTGCGAAGGAGCGGCACGGATGATCGACAAGGCGCTGAAGCAGGCCGAAGAGAAGATGGCGAAAGCCATCGAGGTGACCCGCGAAGAGTTCGTCGGCGTTCGAACCGGGCGCGCGTCGCCGGCACTGGTGCAGCGCCTCACCGTCGACTATTACGGTGCCCCGACGCCCTTGCAGCAGCTCGCCGGGATCTCCGTTCCCGACCCCCGAAGCTTGCTGATCTCGCCGTACGACCGCTCTGCGATCTCGTCGATCGAGAAAGCCATCATGGCGAGCGACATCGGGATCACGCCGTCGAACGATGGCGCTGCCATCCGCCTGGCGTTCCCCGCGCTCACGGAGGAGAGGCGCAAAGAGCTGATCAAGCTCATCCGCGACCGGGCCGAGCACGGGCGCGTCTCGATACGCAACGTCCGGCGTCACGCGAAGGAAGAGATCGAGCGTGACCATAAAGCTGGTGACGTCTCTGAAGACGACGTGCGGCGCGCGGAGAAGGAGCTGCAGAAAGCGACCGACCGTTTCATCGGTGAGGTCGACGACATGGTGCAACGCAAAGAAGCTGAACTGATGGAGGTCTGAGCGATCTCCGCCGCTCAGGGTTGGCCCGAGCCACATCCGCAGGAAGAGCCTGCGGCCCCGTCGGGGCGCGCCGGACGCAACCTCCCCATCGCGATCGTTACGGCGCTGATCCTCGGCGGCCTCATCTTCGGAACGCTTTTCACATCGCGTATCGCGTGGTTCATCGTGGTCTCGGCCGCGGTTCTCGCGGCGCAGGCGGAGCTCTACCGCGCATTCCACGCGCGCGGCTTCAAGCCGGCGACGGCGCTCGGGATCGTCGCCGGTGCCGCGATCCTGGTCGGGTCGTATAACCGAGGACCGACGGCGCTTTCGTTCGGCCTCACGATGACGGTGATCGCGTCGTTCCTATGGTTCCTGGCCGACCCGAATCGCGAGCGCGTCGTTGAGAACATCGCCGTCACGCTCCTCGGCGTCGTCTACGTTCCGTTCTTCGGCGCCCACGTCGTCATGATGAACCGATTCCCGCACGGGCCGGCGATCACGATCTGCTACATCGGCATCGTTGCGGCGAGCGACATCGGGGCCTACGCAGCCGGCTCGTTCTTCGGCAAGCACCCGATGGCCCCCGGCGTCAGCCCGAAGAAGTCGTGGGAGGGAGCAGCCGGGGCAACGATCTTCATGTTCGTTCTGGCGCTCACGGTCGGGCCGCACATCAAGCCATTCACGATCGGGACCGCGCTGGGTGTGGCCGCCGTCGCAGCCGTCGTCGCTCCACTTGGCGACCTCGCCGAGTCGCTCCTCAAACGCGACCTCGGGGTGAAGGACATGGGGACCATGCTGCCGGGCCACGGAGGGGTGCTCGACCGGATCGATTCGCTGCTTTTGGTGGCCCCGGCGGTCTACTGGCTGATCCGCGTCGCGGTTTTCTGACCCGGCGGATGCTCATCGCCTCTGGCAGGATGTCCTCGTGAAACGGATCGCCATCCTCGGTTCGACCGGAAGTATCGGGACCCAAGCGCTCGACGTCATCCGCAAGCACCGCGATCAGTTCGAAGTCGTGGCGCTGGTCGCGGGGAAGAACGCCGAGCTGCTCGCGGAGCAGGTGGACGAGTTCGCCCCGGCGCTGCCCGTGCTGGCCGACGCCCCGCCGCCCTCCGGTTCGTACTTCTCCAGCGGTGAGGACGCGGTTCTTGAAGCTGCGACATACGTCGGCGCCGATGTCGTGCTGAATGCGCTCGTCGGCTCGCGCGGACTTCTCCCGACCCTAGCCGCGCTCGACGCCGGCAAGACCGTCGCGCTCGCCAACAAGGAATCGTTGATCGCAGGCGGCGATCTGGTCATGTCGAAGGTTCGCGATCATCCCGAGCGGCTGCTCCCCGTCGACAGCGAGCACTCCGCGCTGTTCCAATGCCTTGCGGGGAACCGTCTGAGCGACGTTCGGCGCGTGATCGTGACGGCCTCGGGCGGTCCGTTCCGCGGCCGAACCTTCGAGGAGCTGCGGGACGTGCGCGTGGAGGAAGCGCTTGCGCATCCCACCTGGCGGATGGGGCGGAAGATCACGGTGGACTCCGCGACGTTGATGAACAAAGGACTTGAAGCGATCGAGGCGCACCATCTGTTCGGTATCCCGATGGATCGCGTCGACGTCGTCGTGCACCCGCAGTCGATCGTGCACGGCATCGTCGAGTTCCACGATGGATCGTGCATCCTGCAGGCGGCGAACGCAGACATGCGCCTGCCGATCCAGATCGCGCTCGCGTGGCCGGATCGCTTGCCGGAAGGCGCCGAGCCGCTCGAGTGGCCGGCACTCGGATCCCTCGATTTCGAACCGGTCGACCGAGCGACATTCCGGTCCCTCGGCATCGCGTTCGAGGCTGCTCGAAAGGGTGGAACGTATCCGGCGGTTATGAACGCAGCGAACGAAGAGGCCGTCGCCGCGTTCTTGGACGAGCGGCTTGCGTTCCTCGCCATCCCATCGATCGTGGAAGACGTCTTGGCGGCGCACGAACACGCGGGCGAGCTCACGCTCGACGCGGTCCTGGACGCCGAGCGGTGGGCGCGCGCCGAGGCGCGCGCGCGCATCGAGGCCACCGCGTGACCGCCCTCGGCGCGATCCTATTCGTCGTCGCGATCCTGGTCTCGATCGGGCTGCACGAATTCGGCCACTTCATCACCGCGAAGAAGTTCGGTATCAAGGTCGAGCAGTTCTTCATCGGATTCGGCCCCCGGTTGTGGTCGGTTCGCAAAGGCGAGACGGAGTACGGCGTCAAAGCGCTGCCGTTCGGCGGCTACGTGCGCATCGCCGGCATGAATCCGTTCGAAGAGATCGCACCGGAAGACCAGGACCGCGTCTTCAAGGCGAAGAAGCCGTGGCAGCGTGCGATCGTGCTGAGCGCCGGATCGTTCACGCACTTCCTCGTTGGGTTGCTGATCATCGTCGGCGTGTTGATGGCCTACGGCGAGCCGGCGACGTCTACGAAGATTGGAGACGTGCAGAAGACGTTCGAGGGGAAGCCCTCGCCTGCGGCCGCGGCCGGGTTCCAGAAGAACGACGTCCTCGTACAGGTGAACGGCCAGGCGATCCATCACTGGGAAGACGCGACGCAGGTTCTGCAGTCCTCGGGGGGCAAGGTCGTAACGATCGTCGTGCGGAGGGATGGCAACCTCGTCACGCTCCACCCGCAACTCGCCGATCACAACCCGAACTTCCCCACGGGGAATCACAACGGGTACCTGGGGATCGGCAGTGCGATCGTCACCCATCACTACGGGCCGATCTCGGCGATCAGCACCGCCGGCACCGACGTCGGCCAAGGCATGTGGCTCAGCATCCAGGCGCTCGGGAAGCTGTTCGCGCCCTCGTCGATCCACCGGCTGCTCCAAGAAGCCGCCGGCAACCGCCCGCGATCTGCCGGTGATCCCGCGACCGTCGTCGGTGTCACGAGCCAAGCGGGTGGGTTGCTCGGCTCAGGGAACCTCGCGGGGTTCCTCGGCCTCATCGCGTCGTTCAACATCTTCATCGGGACGTTGAACCTGCTGCCTCTCCCGCCGCTCGACGGCGGTCACCTCGCGGTTCTCGCGTACGAGAAGATCCGCCGGCGCGAGGTCGACATGCGGAAGCTCATCCCGATCACCGTCACCGTGATCAGCGTGTTCGGGAGTCTCTTCTTGCTCTTGCTTTACCTGGATATCGTGCGTCCGTTGCCGTCTGTCGGAGGTTGAGCGGCCGCGCGCGACCCCATCGTGCCGCCGCTAGACTGACGGTGTGATCGACCGCAGGAAGACGAAGCAGCTCAACGTCGGCTCCGTGACCGTCGGCGGCGACGCTCCTATCAGCGTTCAATCGATGTGCACGACGAAGACCGCCGACTACAACGCGACGCTGCAGCAGATCGCCGCGCTGGCGGCGAGCGGCTGCGACATCGTCCGCGTCGCCGTCCCGGATACCGACGACGTCGAAGCGCTTCCGATGATCGCGCGCAAGTCGACGATCCCCGTCATCGCAGACATCCACTTCCAGTGGAAATACGCGCTGGCTGCGCTCGAAGCCGGATGCCAAGGGATCCGCATCAACCCGGGGAACATCAAGAAGCACGACAAAGTGGCGCTGATCGGGCGCGAGGCGGCCGCGCGCGGGGTGCCGATCCGCGTCGGCGCGAACGCAGGCTCGCTTGAGAAAGACATGATCGCGAAGCATGGGGGACCGACCCCCGAAGCCATCGTCGAACAAGCGATGAACGAGGTGCGGCTGCTCGAGGACGTCGGTTTCACCGACATCAAGATCAGCGTGAAACACAACGACCCGCTGACGATGATCGAGAGCTACCGGATGATCGCCGCGCTATGCGACTATCCATTGCACCTCGGCGTGACGGAGGCGGGCACGCCGACGAAAGGCGTGATGAAGTCCGCGATCGGGATCGGCACGCTGCTCGCCGAAGGGATCGGCGACACGATCCGCGTATCGCTGACGGCCGACCCGGTGGAAGAAGTGAAGGCCGGCATCGGCATCCTCGAAACCCTAGGCCTGCGCGCGCGCGGTTTCGACCTGGTCGCGTGTCCGTCGTGCGGCCGCGCGGAGGTCGACGTGTTCGCGCTCGCGACCGCGGTCGAGCAGCGTCTCGCGAACATCGACGTTCCGATGCGGGTCGCGGTGATGGGCTGCGTCGTCAACGGCCCCGGCGAGGCGCGCGAAGCCGACGTCGGCGTCGCAGCGGGAAAGGAGAAAGGCCAGATCTTCGTCAAAGGCGAGATCGTCAAGACCGTTCCCGAGTCGGACATCGTCGAGGAGCTCGCGCGCGAAGCCGAGAAGCTGGCCGACGAGCTGCGCGCCCAGGGCGCCGAAGGCGGGTCCCCGCACGTGGTGCGCGTGGCCGCTCAAGCGCAGCCGGTGATGCAGATCGGCCGCAGGCCCTAACGACCGCATCGATATCCGGTCGGTGTTGTCGATCCGCAGCTCGCTCGTTCGTCTATAGGAACGGAAACGGAACTCGAGGGGGAGAGCCATGCCGTATGTGAATCGCTCCAGCTTCACCGTCAATGCCTCGCCTGAAGAGGCGTTCGCGCTGGTCTCAGACCTCACTCGTTCGCCGGAATGGGCGACGAACCCCTTGAAGGTCGAGTCGGTCGCCGGAGGGCCCGGTCTCGGAGCCAAATATCGCTCCGAGGCGCAGTTCATGGGCAAGGAAGTGCACGCCGAACAAGAAGTCACGGCCTATGAGCCATCCACGCACTTCGCGTTCACGAACACCGAGGGACACGAGACGTACCTCCACGACTTCACAGTGCGGGGCCAGGGCGGCAAGACGGTCATCGACCGGACGATCACCTTCCTCGTTCCCGGGTTCCGTGGGCTTGGGATCAGGGTCGTCGTGCCGTTCCTTTCGAAGAAGTTCGACCGGCAAGCGACCGAGAAGCTCAACCAGGTCTTCCCCGGCTGATTACCGGGACACCCTCGCGCGCGCCCGTTACACTGCCGCGCATGGCGCTCCCGAAGCAGTCCGAGGACTTCCCCGGCTGGTACCAGGAGGTCGTGAAGCAAGCCGGCCTTGCAGAGCCGTCGCTCGCACGCGGCACGATGGTGATCAAGCCGTACGGCTTCGGCATCTGGGAGCGCATCCAGCGGGCGGTCGACGATCGCATCAAAGCCACAGGGCATGAGAACCTCTACTTCCCCCTGCTGATCCCCAACAAGCTGCTCGAGAAAGAAGCCGAGCACGTCGAAGGCTTCGCACCGGAAGTTGCCGTTGTGACGCACGCGGGCGGCGAGAAGCTGGAAGAGCCGCTGGTCGTTCGGCCGACGTCCGAAGCGATCATCTGGGCGACGTACGCCAAGTGGATCCAGTCCTATCGCGATCTGCCGCTCCTCTATAACCAATGGTGCAATGTCGTACGGTGGGAGCTGCGGCCGCGCGTGTTTCTCCGCACCACGGAGTTCCTGTGGCAGGAAGGTCACACCGCGCACGAGACCGCCGACGAAGCGATCGCAGAGGCGCTGCTGATCCTTCGCGAGGTCTACGTCGATGCGGCGGAGAAGGCGCTGGGCATGCCCGTGCTCCCCGGCCGCAAGTCCGCTGCGGAACGGTTCCCGGGCGCGGAAGAGACGCTCACGATGGAAGGGATGATGCGAGACCGCAAGGCCCTGCAGGCGGGTACGTCCCACTACCTCGGGCAGAACTTCGCGAAGGCGTACGGCGTGCAGTTCCAGGATCGGGAAGGGGAGCAGCAGTTCGCGTTCGCCACCTCGTGGGGCGTCAGCACCCGTTTGGTGGGGGGCGTGATCATGACGCACGGCGACGACAAGGGATTGCGGTTGCCGCCGGCCCTCGCGCCACACGAGGTCGTGATCGTTCCGATCTACAAGAGCGACGACGAGCGGTCTCGTGTGCACGAAGCCCTGGCCAGGGTCCGATCGGCGTTGCGCGGCCGGCGCGTCAAGGTCGACGATCGCGAGCAGCTCCGCCCCGGCTACAAGTACAACGAGTGGGAGCTGAAGGGCGTCCCCTTGCGCGTCGAGCTCGGTCCGCGCGACGCGGCCGGCTACCAGGTCGTGGTCGCCCGCCGCGACACCGGCGAGAAGGAAACGATCCCGGAGTCGGCGCTGGCGGAGGCCGTCGAGAAGCTGCTCGATCAGATCCAAGAGAATCTCTACCAGGACGCGCTGGCGTTCCGTGAAGCCAACACGCACACGCCGAAGGACTACACCGAGTTCAAGGAAATACTGTCGGGCGGTGGAGGGTTCTTACAGGGCGCGTGGTGTGGCGAACCGGAGTGCGAAGCCCAGATCAAGGCAGAGACCAAAGCCACGATCCGCTTCCTGCCGTTACAGCCCGAGCAGCCCGGCGAGCCCTGCCTCCACTGTGGGAAGCCCGGCGTCGAGCGCGCGACCTGGGCACTGGCCTACTAAGGGGTCTGACCGGCTCTTTCTGAGCCCCGGTGCTATACTTGCCGCCTCGGTCGGACTTGGCGAAGTGGGCTCTCGCCCACTTTTCTTTTGGGGCCCGACCGTAATTTTTGCCCGATTGGCGTGTCGTTAGGCTCGAGGAGGGAGGGGTGAACGACCTCGAGGAACGTGTGCGGTCGCTGGCAGAGCCGGTGCTGACGAGGCTCGGAGCCGAGTTGGTGGAGGTGCAGGTTCGCCGAGGTCGCACGCAGCTGGTCCGGATCGTCGCGGATCAGCCGGGCGGGATCACGCTCGACGTGTGCGCGCGCGTGAGCGCAGAGCTATCGCGCATGCTCGATGTGGATGACCCGATCCCCGGACGGTACACGCTCGAAGTCACCTCGCCGGGGCTCGATCGCCCGCTTCGGACGGAGGCCGACTTCCGCAAACACGCGGGAGAGAACGTGAAGGTCGTGCTGGCCGACGGGCGGCACGAAGAAGGGACTGTGGAAGACGTGGGGAGCGACAGAGTGCGGTTGGCGCGCGCGAACGGGACCGTCGAGGTGCCGTACGCGGACATCGCGAAGGCAACGTTGGTGCTCCCGTGGTAGCGGCGCGAGAAAAGGCAGGTATGGACCTTAAAGAAGTTCTGGAAGCGATGCAGCAGGTCGAGCGCGAGAAGGGCATCCCCTTCAACTCGCTGCTCGAGGGCCTGCAGCAGGCGCTCGCCGCTGCGTACAAGCGAACGATGGCGGAAGACAAGGGCGCGCGCGTCGAGGTCGACACGATGACGGGCGAGATCCATGTGTTCCAGCACGACCTTGATGAAGAAGGCGCACCGTTGCTCGACGCGACCGGCGCGTTCGAAAACGAGGAAGCGATAGGGCCGCGGCCGTTCGGGCGCATCGAGGCTCAGACGGCGAAGCAAGTGATCCTCCAGAAGATCCGCGAAGCTGAGCGCGACCTGACGTACGACGAGTACGCGGGCCGTGAAGGCGACATCGTGACGGGGATCGTCCAGCAGTCGGACTCGCGCTACACGCTGCTCGATCTGGGCAAGGTCGAAGCGCTGATGCCTCAGGCCGAGCAAGTGCCCGGCGAGCACTACGAACACAACGCGCGCGTGAAGGCGTACGTCGTCGAAGTGAGGCACAACCCGCGGGGACCGTCGCCGTCGATCATCGTGTCGCGCACGCACCCCGGCTTGGTGAAGCGCTTGTTCGAGCTCGAGGTTCCGGAGGTCGCCGACGGCACCGTCGAGATCAAGGCGATCGCGCGCGAGGCGGGACACCGAACCAAGATCGCCGTGTGGTCGTCGGAACCGGGTGTCGAAGCGAAAGGCGCGATGATCGGCTCGAAGGGATCGCGCGTCCGCATGGTCGTACAGGAGCTGCGGGGCGAGAAGATCGACATCGTCGACTGGAGCGACGACCCGTCGAGGTTCGTCGCCGAGGCGCTCTCGCCGGCGAAGGTGAAAGAAGTTCGCATCGATCCGCGCGAGAAGACCGCGCTCGTGATCGTGCCCGACTACCAGCTCTCACTGGCGATCGGGAAAGAGGGCCAGAATGCGCGGCTCGCCGCGCGCCTCACCGGATGGCGCGTCGATATCAAGAGCGAGTCGCAGTACTCGCAAGAGCAAGCGCGCCGATCGAGCCCGCCCGAGCAAGCCGCGCCCGAAGCGGCTGTGCCCGAAGCGGCTGTGCCCGAGCCGGCTGTGGTTGAGCCGGCTGTGGTTGAGCAGGTTGTGCCCGAGCCGGCTGCGGCGGAGGCGCCCGCAGAGGCCGAGGCCGCGCCGACCGAGACCCCAACCGGAGGTCAGTGACGTGGCGGCTCGCCGGTCGCGCGAGCCGCTCAGGACCTGCGTGGGCTGCCGCCGGGTCCGGGGCAAGCATGAGCTTGTCCGGATCGTGCGGGCGCCCGGCGGGCTGCTCGTAGCCGATCGCAACGCTGCAGGCAGAGGCGCATACGTGTGCCCCGGCGCGGAATGCCTGGAGCGGGCGCGCCCGCGCCTGGGTGGAGCCTTGCGCACGAGCAACGTAGATTTCACGACGCTTGCGGATCATTGGGCCGATCATGGCGAGCGTCTGGTTGTGTAGGAGAGTGGATGCCGAAGCGAGTTTATGAGCTAGCGAAAGAGCTCGATCTGTCGAGCCGTGAAGTGATCACGGCCTTGGCCAGTCTCGGGTTCATCGCGAAGAGCCATTCATCGACCGTCGAGAACGACGTCGTGGTGAAGCTGCGAGAGGCGGCCGAGAAAGGCACGCTGAAGCAGCTCGCGTCGTCGGCGCCGGCTGCTCGTCCTGCACGCCCTGCGGCGCAACGGCCCACCGCGGAGCGCCCGCCCGCAGAGCGGCCGCCTGCCGAACGACCGCCGGCGGAGCGACGCCCGCCGGCCGAGCGCGCGCCGAAGCAGCAACCGGCCGCGAAAGCACCCGCCCCAGCCCCGGCGAAAGCCGCAGAGAAGCCAGCGGCCCCCGTGGAGCCTGCGGTCGCTGCCGCGACGACGCCGGCCGAGACGAAGCCGCTCACCGTCAATCGCGGGATCACCGTCGCGGAGCTCGCATCGAAGCTCGGCGTCACGCCGGCAGAGATCGTGAAGAAGCTGTTCCTGCTGGGCGAGATGTACACCGTCGCGCAGTCGCTCACAGACGAAGCCGCTGAGATCGTTGCGTCCGACTACGGGTACCAGTTGCAGATCGTCTCGCCCGACGAAGAGGAAGACCTCCTCGCGGAAGACGAAGCCGAAGACGAATCCGAGCTCACCTCGCGTCCGCCGGTTATCACCGTCATGGGTCACGTCGACCACGGCAAGACGTTGCTGCTCGATCGCATCCGCCAGACCGACGTCGTCGGGCAGGAGCACGGCGGGATCACGCAGCACATCGGCGCGTACCAGGTTCATAAGAACGCGCGCGCGATCACATTCATCGACACGCCGGGTCACGAGGCGTTCACCCAGATGCGCGCGCGCGGCGCCCAATCGACCGACATCGCGGTGCTGGTCGTGGCGGCAGACGACGGTGTGAAGCCCCAGACGGTCGAGGCGTTGTCTCACGCGAAGGCCGCGCAGGTTCCGATCGTCGTCGCGGTCAACAAGATCGACAAAGAGGGCGCCGATCCGACACGCGTGCGCCAGCAGCTGACCGAGCTCGAGCTCGTTCCCGAGGAATGGGGCGGCAACACGCCGTTCGTCGACATCTCGGCGAAGCAGGGCACGCACATCGAGGACCTGCTCGACGTGCTGCTCTTGGTCGCCGACATCCAAGAACTGAAAGCGAACGAGAAAGCTCCGCCGCGCGGCGTTGTGATCGAAGCACACCTCGACAAGGGACGGGGGCCGGTCGCGACGGTGCTCGTGCAGCGGGGGACGCTTCGCGTCGGCGACATCGTCGTGTGCGGGACGGCATGGGCGCGCGTGCGCGCGATGCTGGACGACGCGGGGAACCCGCTTGCCGAAGCCGGACCGGGAAGCCCCGCGCAGGTGCTCGGGTTCAACGCCGTCCCAGAGGCCGGAGATGACTTCCGATCGGTTCCCGACGAGCGCACCGCACGCCAGATCGCGCAGGACCGTGAAAGCCGCAGGCGCGTAGCCGATATGGTCTCACGCAAGACGGTCACGCTGGAAGACCTGTACGAGCAAACACGCGAAGGTGAGCTCACCGAGCTGAACGTGATCCTGAAGGCCGACGTACAGGGCTCGCTCGAAGCGGTTCAGGACGCACTCGAGAAGATGAAGATGGAAGACGTTGCAGTTCGCGTCATCCACCGCGCGGTCGGTGCGATCACAGAGAACGACGTGACCCTCGCCGAGGCATCGGGTGCGATCATCGTCGGCTTCAATGTGCGGCCGGATCCGAAGGCGCGCACCCTGGCGGAGCAAACCGGCGTCGAGATCCGCACCTACCAGATCATCTACAAGCTGGTTGAGGACATCGAGGCAGCGCTCAAGGGCATGCTGAAGCCGGTCTTCGTCGAGGAGATCACCGGGCGCGCACAGGTGCGCGCGACATTCAAGGTCCCGAAGATCGGCACGATCGCCGGCTGTTACATGGAAGAGGGCAAAGCGACGCGCGGGCAGAAGGTACGGCTGCTCAGAGATGGCGTGGTCGTTTTCGACACGACGGTGGCGTCCTTGCGCCGTTTCAAGGACGACGTTCGCGAGGTTTCCGGCGGCTACGAGTGCGGCGTCGGCCTCGAGAACTTCCAAGACATCAAGGAAGGCGACGTCTTGGAGTTCTACGAAGTGCGTGAAGTCCCCCGCGACTAAGCGCGCGCAGGAGGGAAGCAT
>DATGHY010000030.1:0-2757 GCA_035307625.1 Actinomycetota bacterium | reverse complement strand
TGGTGACCTCTTCGAGAACCGTCCGGCCGCGCAAGGCGTCGGTCTCTTGCGCGAGGTACCCCAACACCGCTCCGCGGACGACGTTGATCGAACCCGCGTCCGGTTGCTGCTTGCCGGTGATCATCTCGAACAGGGTCGTCTTGCCCGAGCCGTTCGGCCCCACGATCGCGATGCGGTCGCGCGCGCCCACACGCAGGTCGGCGCCGCGGAAAAGGTCGCGCGCGCCGAAGTGCTTGCCGAGCCCGGAGATCGTGATCATCGTCAGACGAGGGTAGCGCCGGCTACAGCACCGCGTCCGCGAAAAGACGCAACTGCTCGACCGGATCGCCGCCGATCGGCCACACGAACATCCGCTGCAATCCCGCGTCGCGATAGCGCGCGGCCAATTCGGCCACCTTCGATGGCGTGCCGATCGGAAGCCGCTCGCGTAGATCATCGACGGGCCGGTTCAGCGACGTCGCCATGAACGACAGCACCGCCTCGCTGTCGTCGCCGATGTGCATCCATCCCGTCGCGAGGCCGTTCTCGAATGTCGACGGCCGGCCGAGGCTGCTCAATGTTGCGAGGCCTTTCGCGAAGCCCTCCGGCGTCGTGTTGTACGCGGACGCCATCCACCCGTCGCCGAGCTCTGCGACGCGGCGCATACCACGCTCCGAGCCCCAGCTGCCTATCCAGATCGGCGGGCCACCGGCTCGCGCAGGCGCCGGCTCGCACCACTTCCCCTCGGTCGAATAGAACTCGCCGCGGAAGGCTGGCGAGCCCGGTTGCCAAAGCGCGCGCACCACGCCGATCGACTCATCGAAGCGCTTCCACCGCTCCTCGTAGGGCACGCCGGCGAGCGCATAGTCGTCCGCCGACGAGCCCGGCGCGACGCCCGCGATCACGCGCCCACCGCTGAGGTAATCGAGCGTCGCCATCGTCTTCGCGAACGCCGCCGGCCCGCGAACGACCGGAAGTCCGATCGTCGTCGCCAGCGTCAGGCCGTCGGCGAACGGGAGCGCGGCCGACAGCAGCGTCGGGGCGTCGATCCACGCGCCGTGCCACACGATGTGGTCGTTCGCGCTTATCGCCGTGAAGCCCAGAAGGCGCGCGGTGGTGACGTATCGCTCGAGCAGCCCGAGCGTGAACGGGTTGTCGGGGGTCCAACCGATCTGCGGAAGGTGCGCGCCGAATTCCACGTGGGGACTCTAGCGCCGCGATTCAGCCCCGCCGAAACGAAAGGAGCGAGGTCTTGACCTCGCTCCCTCGCGATTGAGGTAACCCGTGGTGTACGGGTGCGCCCCTGCGTGCCTCCATTCTTGCGCGCCCGATCGACACGCGACGGTAGGCCTGCCTGTCGACCGACTCACGTTTGGGTAGAACGAGAAGAACGCGCGCACGGCCCGACCGACATACTGCGATCGCATCTGTGTCTGACCGTCAGACACTCGCCCGAGCAGAACGATCGCACCCGCACCACGCGAGGTGACTCGCCCGCGCGCGCTACCAAATCATGTTCAGACTCAGCACCGCGATAACACCCCACACACTGTGGGATTCGCGCGTCATCTTCGCGACATTCGCGCAAAGATGCCTTGCGAAGGCCATTGTGTTGCAGCGCGCGAGAGACGACTGTGTAAGTAACCGAGAGGAGCAACACATGTACGCACGTCTCACAACGGTTCAAGGCAAGCCCGAAAAGATCGACGACGCGATCCGCGTCATCGAGAACGATGTCATTCCGGGTTCGAAAGTCCTGCCGGGCTTCAAGAACGGTTACTGGCTCGCAGACCGCAAGAGCGGCAAGCTGCTCGGACTCACTATGTTCGAGAGCGAGAAGGATGTCGAAGAGAGCGAAGCGGCTGCATCGAAGCTGCGCAAGTCCGCGGCGGAAAAGCTGGGCGCTGAAGTCAAGAATGTCGAGCGCTTCGAGCTGATCGCGCGCACATAAGCAATAAGTAGGGGAGTGAATGGGAGCCGGAGACGGCTCTCATTTGCGTCGCGCCATCTTCGGCGGGTTGGCGAAAAGCTGCAGCAGTTGGAAGGATTGAGGCATGAGACACGTGAAGCTCCGCGACCTGGACGTCTCCCGCATCGGGCTCGGCGCCATGGGCATGTCCACCGCGTACACCGGCGCCGGCAAAGACGACGCCGAAGCCATCCGCACCATCCACCGCGCGCTCGACCTCGGCGTCACGTTCATCGACACCGCGGAGATCTACGGTCCCTACACGAACGAGCAGCTTGTCGGGCGCGCGCTGAAAGACCGCCGCGATGAGGTCGTTCTCGCCACAAAGTTCGGCTGGATCTCATACTCGGGCCGCGAGCCCGGGCAGCTCGACAGTTCTCCCAAGAGCATCCGCACCGCGGTCGATGGCTCGCTGCAGCGCCTGCAAACCGACCACATCGATCTCTGCTACCAGCACCGCGTCGACCCCGCGACGCCGATCGAAGACACCGTCGGCGCGATGGGCGAGCTCGTCGCCGAAGGCAAGATCCGCCACATCGGCCTGTCGGAGGCCGGCCCCGACACGATCCGGCGCGCGCACGCCGTGCACCCAGTCACCGCCGTGCAGTCCGAGTATTCGCTCTTCACGCGCGACCCCGAAGCAAAGGTACTGCCCGTGCTGCGCGAGCTCGGGATCGGCTTCGTGCCCTACTCGCCGCTGGGCCGCGGCTTCCTGACCGGTGCGATCCGTTCGCGCGAGCAGCTTGACGACACCGACTTCCGAAAGACGAACCCGCGCTTCACGGACGAGAACTTCGAACACAATTTGC
>DATGHY010000029.1:0-6968 GCA_035307625.1 Actinomycetota bacterium | reverse complement strand
ATGTCGTGCTCGCGCTGACCGGTATCGGACTCAAGAATGCTGACCACACCACGCGCGTCGCGTTCGACAACTTCGGCTGCGGGCGCACGGGTTTCAGAGGGGTCGTGTTCTCGGGCGTGTCGGGCGGCCACACATACATCGGTGACGTAACGATCCCTGCGCGCTGGACGATCGACGATGGGAAGACATGGTTGCCGGTCGACTCGCGGATGCTGACCGTCGCGACGCGCGCGAGCAAGGGGGCCGCGCTGAAGAAGGTCGCACCGCTCGGCGACTGCGCGTGCCTCGGTCTTGTTGATCCCGACGCCGTTCCGGTGATCACCATGCCGCACAACCCTCAGATCTTGATAGGCGGGAAGGGCCGCAGCTCCGATCCGTTCATCGGCAACCCGTTCCCGTGCATCCCCGGGTCTGGCGATGTTTTCGGATGCCAGCCATGCAAATCGCCGCGGTTCGCGGCGAGCGACATCCCGCGCTTCGTCCAAGGAGCTGCGCCGTTCCTCACGCCGACCTTCTTCACGAACTACTTCAAGAATCCATCCACGACGCCGCCCGGATACGACGCGGACGACATGGAGACCGCGGCGGTCGCGCGCGTTGCCGCAGAGAAGCACGTGCCGTTCATCGGTTTCCGCGCGCTGTCGGACGGTCTGGGTGATCCGTTGAACCTCCCGGGATTCCCGTTCCAGTTCTTCGTATACCGGCAGTTCGCGGCCGACAATGCCGGTGCGGTAGAGCTCGCGTTTCTCGCCGCGTGGGCGAAGCATTAACACGAAGCTCATCCTTGACAAAGCCCCCTCCCCGGTCACACTGAAACAGGTCTTACGAGAGGGGGACGTCATGGGCAACATGCCTCCGTCCGAGCCCGGTGCGTCGGGAGCAGGATCAGGTCCCGACTGGGGCGAGATGAAGGGAAAGCTGCAAGCTGCGCGCGGCGCCGACCGCATGATCTTGATCGCCGGGCTCGTGTTCTTCGTCGATTCGTTCTTGCCGTGGTACGGGGTCGGGTTCAGGGCGCTCGGACTCAATCTCGGCGGTATCAACATCAGCGGGTGGAGCAGCGGAGGGTTGGCCGTTCTCGCGATCCTCTTTGCGCTCGCCGCGACCTTGTTCGCAGGGGCGCGCGTCGTGGGCGCGAAGCTGGATCTCGGTCAGATCAAGGACGGCCTCATCTACATCATCCTTGGCGGCGGCGCGTTGCTGTTCACCATCCTGCGACTGCTGACCGCCGTCCACTTCACCAAGTACGGTCTCTACATCGCAATCGTCGCTAGCGCGTTCCTTGCGTACGGCGGCTGGATGAAGCTGCAGGGCGAGAACAAGTAGATCCCATTGGCTAGCGAGCCGCCGGCCGAGCCGCCGAAGCCGGCGGCTGAGCTACCGAAACCGGCTAACCAGCCGGTCGTTCGGATCACGTTCCCCTCCTGGCTAACTGTGGAGTGGGGAAAGCCCTTCGCGGGCGCGTTCTTGACGGTGCTTATCGGTGTCGGACTGCAGTTCCTCGTCGCAATACTTCTCGTGATCGGCGCCGCGATCGAGGTCGGATCCGCGATCCCATGGGCTTCGTTAGCGCAGATCCCGCCAGGCGTTTGGTTGACGTTCAACCTCGGCGTCACATCGGTCGTTATCACCCTGACCGGGTTTATCTGGATCCGCGTGAGTGTACGACTCGCTGCTCGCACTATCCGCGGTGACATAACTCCGACGCGTAACAAGGTGCTCGAAGGAGCGGCCAAATTCGCGGTTGTTTATGCGTTCCTGGAGCTCGCGATCGCGATAGTCCTGAGGCAGATCATTCTGCCGCCATCCAGTGAGGCATTCGGGTTCTTGACGCCCCGTTTTGGGGCTATTGCCGACCCCACGGGAGCGTTCCTTTATGGGCTGCTGATCGGCTTCGCCGCAGGCCTCTATTTCTTCTCGCGAGTAACCGGGGTCCGCGTTCGAGACATATGGACGCTTCGATTGGAAGCACAGATCCCCGCAGTTGTGCGCACCACGTGGCTTGGTCTAGTGACAACCTTAAAGATCGCGGTGCCGGGGATGATGATATTCATTTACTTCGTTAACACCCTGCCGTTCCTTTCTCACGGCGAGCCCAAAGAAGCTGCCAGCTCCGCCGTTACGCTGCTGGCTCTCATGATCCTCTGGGCGGGAATCGATACAGGCTTATCGGGCATGCTCTTAGCGATGCAGCTATTCCTTGGACAGCGCCTTGGGTTCTCCTATGCGCCCCTCTTTGGTAACCCGTCCTGGATCTACGCCGGCATCGCGATCCCATTCATCGCCTTGTTCATCGGAGGGATGTGTGTCGCGCGCGAAAGCCGATCGTCGCCATCGCAGGCGGTCGTGCGCGGCGCGCTGGTCGGGGTCCCACTATCGCTCGTGTGCCTGATCTTCGCGAGCCTGCACTCCACGGGCATCCCTGGCGGGTTCATCGGGCGGGCGTTCCTCGTCTCGTTCCTATGGGGCGGCGCCAGTGCGCTCGGTGCTCTCTTCGAAGCAGCTCAACACACACCCCAGCAGCCGGTGGTCCCGGCCGCACCATGAAGAACACCCTTCGAGAGCAGCTGGTCGCGCACCCCGTTCGCAACTGGTTCTCTCTGGGCGACATCGATCCGGCCGCCACGAACGGGATGACGAAAGCGAAAGCTGCTCGAGATCTGGAAAAGGAAGCTGCGCGACTAGGCGAGCTGCAGGAGCGCCTGTACGCCGAGGGGAAGCGGTCGTTGCTCTTGGTTCTGCAGGGGACCGACACGAGCGGCAAGGACGGCACGGTCTCGCACGTCATCCGCGCGATGAATCCGCAGGGGTGCAGGATCACGTCGTTCAAGGAGCCGACGGCGGAGGAGAGGCGGCACAACTTCCTGTGGCGCATCCGGCGCGCGCTCCCGCCACCGCGATACGTCGGCGTGTTCAACCGGTCGCACTATGAAGAAGTCGGAATCGTGCGCGTGCATGATCTGGTGCCACCTCGCGTGTGGCGCACCCGCTACGAGACGATCAACAACTTCGAGCGGGAGGTCGCGCGCCGCGGCACCACGATCGTGAAGGTGTTCCTTCACATCTCGTTCGAGGAGCAGTCGCGGAGGCTGCTCGCGCGATTGGATGATCCGTCGAAGCGGTGGAAGTTCGACGCGAAGGACGTCGCCGAGCGCGACTACTGGAGCGACTACGTCGCCGCGTACGACGATGCGATCGCAAAGTGTTCAACGAACGTCGCACCGTGGTACGTCGTTCCCGCCGACAATAAGTGGTATCGCAATTGGGCTGTGGCACGGCTGCTCATCGAGACGCTGAAAGAGCTGGATCCGCAGTACCCGGAGCCGAAGCTCCCGATCAAGAAGCTGAAGGCACGGATCAAGAGTCAGCGGCCGGCTGCTCGTGCGTGACGTTCACGATGTTGAGCGCGCGCGACCGTAGACGATCCGAGTAGTCGTTCCATTCGTCGGCCTTCTCACTTGCTTTCGGGAACATGTCGAAGTGGCAGACGTGTGAGCCCGACGGGATGGTGCTCGTGAATCGCACATCGAACATCCCGGCGCCGAACGCGCGCCGCGCGGCCGCGATCATTCCCTCGACGTAGTAGCGCTGCACGCGACAGTCGAACGCCCCGTACACATCTTCGTGTGGGCAGTAGTGGATGTCGAAGTCGGCGCCGGTGTCGCCGATGTGCGGCTTCTCGATCGACGCGTAGCAGACTTCGTTGATCCAGGATGCGATGAGGCTCGTGATCTCATTCGGCTCGGCGTCCTTCGGCGCCTCCACGCCGTCGGTCATCTCGGCGACGATGCGATCGCCGACGTGTGACAGCGCCTGACGGAAGACGTCGTGGCCTTCTTCGCCGAAGCGTTCCTCGACGGCCTTCAACGCCTCGATCAATCCGACGGCCATCATCTGTCCCCACACGAACGTCGACGCCGGGTCGTAATCCTCGTTGGCGAGCGCCTTGCGGCGGTAACCGTCCACCGCTTCCGCGAACGGCCATTTCAACGGCAAGCGTTCGCGACGGCCGCCCCAGGGCAGCGATTCCGCACCGTTGTCGCGCGCGCCGTCGTGCGCGCGCACCGGGGTCCCCGTCCAAGCGACGTCGGTCATGATGGCTCCCTTCGAAGATGCGACCGGCTCAATCGTAAAGCTACGGGCGCCACCATGGGATGCCGGCGCTCGCTGAAGCCACCAACAGCAGGATGCCGATCTCTGCAAGCTGCTCGGTCGCACCAAGGACATCGCCGTTGAAGCCGCGCAGCTTCTGTTGGGCGAGCAGCCCTGCGATGACGATCGACACGAATACCACCGCCGCGGCGGGGAACCCCCAGATACCCATGGTCGCGAAGGCCAATGCGAGCGCGAAGATGATCCCGGCGAGCGTGCCTTTCTGCGCGTCCGGATCTTTGTAGGACGCGCCGAGCGTCGATCCGGGTGCCGGCGGCATACGCGCCATCAAACCGATAGCGCCCGCGCGCGCGAGCGAATGCGCCGCTGCGAGCGCCACGATGGCGGTCGCCGGGGCCATCGAAGCCACCGCGGCGATTCGCAGCGCCGCGCTGACCAACAGGGCGAGGGTCCCGTACGTCCCGTGGTGCGGATCTTGCATGATCTCGAGCGCGCGCTCGGGCTCCACGCGCGCGCCGAACGCATCGGCGACGTCGGCGAGGCCATCTTCGTGCAGCGCACCGGTGAGAAGGATGCTCGTCGTGATCGCGAGCGACGCCGAGATCAGTGGAGTCAGTTTCGTATGCGCGAGCCAGTACACGAGCCCAGAGGCGAAACCGATGAGCGCGCCGACCACCGGCATCCACGGGATCGCGCGCGCGGTCTCGCGGCCGCCCTTGGTGCGGAGCCGCGTCAGCAGCGACACCGCATCGAAGAATCCGTTCACCTCGTGAGGCCCCACTCCTCGAAGGTTGCGACGTCGACGACGACCGTTGCGGCGAGACGCACGAGCGGCAACGCTGCGAGCGCGCCGCTCGCTTCGCCGAGACGCATGTTCAGGTCGAGCAAGGGCTCCAAGCCAAGCTTGTCGAGCAGCATCGCGTGGCCGGGTTCGGGGGAACGATGGCCCGCGATGGCATTGTCGAGCGCACCGGGGTGGAGGACGGCGAGCGGTGCGACGGCCGCGGTGACGACGAACCCATCGAGCAAAACTGGGATCGAGCGGCTCCGTGCTTCGGTCATCGCGCCCGCGATCGCAGCGAGCTCGGCGCCGCCCACCTGACGGAGGACCTCCAGCGGCTTGGCGTCGGGTGCGACGCGGGCTCGCGCGCGCTCCACGGCAGCTACCTTGCGCGCCCAGGTTTCGTCGTCGACACCGGTCCCGCGGCCGGTCCATTCTTCCGCGGGCCCGCCGAACAGCGTCGCTGCCACGGCGGCGGCGGGCGTCGTGTTTCCGATGCCCATCTCGCCGAAGATCAGGAGATCGGTGTCGAGACCGGCTACGGATTCCCGTCCCGCCTCGAAGCACTTCGTGAAGCGTGCCTCCGACATCGCGGGCTCAACGGCGATGTTGCCCGTCGGGTCGCCGACACCGACATCGATGACGAGCAGCTGCGCGCCGACGCTCCGCGACATCGCGGCCGCGGTCGCGACGCCTTCGTTGAGCGCGCGCAGCATCGCGACGGTGACCTCGGCCGGGTAGGCGCTAACGCCTTCGGTCGTAACGCCGTGGTCGGCGACGAATACGACGACGGCAGGCTTGTTCACTTGGGGCTTGGTGGTGCGTTGCCAGGAAGCGAGCCAGGCGGCCACGCCGTCGAGGCGCGCGAGCGCGCCGGCGGGGCGCAGAACGTTGGCCGCGCGCGCTTCGATCGTTTGGCGGCTCTCCTCGTCGGGCGGCGGAGCCTTCTCGAGGATGCTCAAAGCTTGTTCATCGATCGAGGACATCGTCGATCACCTCTTCTGGTTTCTTCATCGAGATCACACGGCCTGTTGACACAAAGAGCACCTGCGCCGCATCGGCGGCGAAGATCGAATTGATGGAACCGAGCAGGTCACGGTAGGCGCGCGCAGTTGCATTATCCGGCACGATGCCGGAGCCGACCTCGTTGGTGATGACGACGACGGGGGTACTTCGGCTTGACGAGATCGCGCTGGTTTCTCGTGCGCGCGCTTCAGCTTCTCCTTCGATCCCTCGATCGAAGAGGTTCGAGACCCACAGGGTGAGGCAGTCAAAGATGATCAAGCTCTCCTCTTGGGCGTTCGACATCGCTTCGGCCACCTCAATCGGTACTTCGAGAGTGGTCCAAGCCGAATCTCGTTCCGCCTGGTGTTGGGCGATGCGCGCGCTCATCTCTTCGTCTCGGGGCTCGCCCGTCGCGATGAACGTCACCGGCCCGCCAAACTTGCGCGCGATCTCGATTGCGAGCGCCGACTTGCCGCTGCGCGCGCCGCCGATCAATAGCGTTGTGCTCACAGGTCGATCCCTTTCAAGGCCTGGATGCCGGCGTCGAACGCATGCTTCGTTTTGCGCATCTCGGTCACGGTGTCGGCCGCCTCGACGAGCGCGGCCGGCGCATCACGGCCTGTGATGATGACGCTTGTATGCGCCGGCCGCGCACCCAGCGCGCGCACCACGTCGTCCTCGGCGATCCATCCCCAGGTGACCGGATAGGTGAGCTCGTCGAGCACGACGAGGTCGTAATCGCCGCTCGCGATCTTCTCGCGCGCGGCCGCCCACGCGTCGACCCCCGCAGCCTTCGTCTTCTCCATGTCCTTCGAATCCCACGTGAACCCATCGCCGAGCGTCCACCAGTCGATGCCGAGCTCGCGGCCCGCCTTCGCCTCGCCGGTCTTCCACGACGGCGACTTCAAGAACTGCACGACGCCCACACGGAGCCCGCGACCGGCGGCTCGCAACGCTGTGCCAAGCGCTGCGGTCGTCTTTCCCTTGCCGTCTCCCGTGTTGACGAGAACCAACGACGAAACGCGTGAAGAAGCGCGCTTTGGCGCCTTGCGAGGCGGTTGCTCGCTCA
>DATGHY010000028.1:0-2259 GCA_035307625.1 Actinomycetota bacterium | reverse complement strand
GTACCGCTTGAAGTAATCCTGCACCCCGCGTTTGAACGCGTCGTCGCCGACCCACGCCACCAGCTGGCGCATCACGGACGCGCCCTTGTGATACGTGATCCCGTCGAAGTTCTGGCGCACCGACACTGTGTCAGGAACGTGGTCGGCGATCTGATGCGTGGTGACCAGCTGGTCCTGGCGTGCGGCGATCGCCTTGACGCTGTTCGCGAAGTCGACCCATGCGTTCGTGAAGCGGGTGGACTTCTCCATCGCGAGGTTGGCCATGTACGTCGCGAACGTCTCGTTCAGCCACAGGTCGCCCCACCAGCGCATCGTCGTGACGTCGCCAAAACCGTGGACGTGCGCCATCTCGTGGAGGATCGTCTCCGCCCGCCGCTGCAGCTGCGCCTCACTCGCCTGACCGCGGTGGATGTACGCCTCGTTGAAGGTGACGCACCCCGGGTTCTCCATGGCGCCCATGTTGAATTCGGGGACGAACAGCTGGTTGTACTCGTCGAACGGGTACGTCAGCCCGAAGTACTTCTCGAAGAAATCGAGCCCGGCGGCCGTGATCTCGAACATCTCGTCGGCCTGCGCGTCGACCCACGAGGCAAGTGATTCACGGCACCACAACGCCATCGGGATGTCGCGGTGCTTGCGCTCGACCGTGTGGTACTTGCCGGCGACGACTGCGATGAGATAGGGCGGGAGTGGCGGCGTCGTGTTGAAGTGCCACGTCCTGAGGTCACCGCGAGGCTCGACGCGCAGCGCGCGGCCGTTCGCGCAGACCCGCCACGCGCTCGGGGCCGTCACGCTCATGGTCACGCCGGCCTTCAGGTCCGGCTGATCGAAGCACGCGAGCACCTTGTGCGCGTCGAAGGGCTCGAAGTGGGTGTACACGTACACCTCGTCGTCGACCGGGTCGCGGAGGCGGTGCATGCCGACCCCGGTGTGCTGGTACTCGCACTGCGCAGTCACCGACAGCCGGTTGGAGCCGGCGCGCAGACCACGAAGCCACAGGACGTTGCCGTTGAACCGGTGCTGCGCCTCGGTGAGCCGTTTGCCGTTCAGGGTGCACTCGTCGATCGACCGCGCCGCGATGTTGATGAAGGTCTCGGAGCCCTCGTGCGCGGCGTCGAAGACGATCGTGGTCGCGCTCTGGAAGGTCTTGACGGCGGGATCGTCGCTGAGCACCAGCGAGACCTCATAGGAGAGATTCGACAGCAGCGCCGCGCGAGCTTTTGCGTCCGATTCGGTGAGATTGTCCTGGAGGGGAGGGCGGTCGAGAGCGGTCACAGTCACGAGCCGAAGCCTACTAAACTCGCCCCGCGACCCACGAGGCTGTGGCTGTTTCTCGACGCGGAAACTGTCCCTGCCGAGCCCCGAAGTCGGCCCCCGACCACCCGAGGCTCGCCGGCGGCCTCGCCCTGGTTGCGGCCGTGTTCGAGGCGATCGATGCGCCTCGGCTCGACCGTGAGGCTGACGAGCCAGCCGCCATACCGGCGCCGAACGCTGCTTCGTCAGTCGCGGATCGTTTGTTACGATCGGCCGCGATGCTGTCGGGCTACGCGCCGATCCTCTTCTTTTTCGGCATCTGCGCGGCGTTTGCTGTCTTCGCACAGCTGCTCAACGCGGTGCTCGGTCCCAAGCGTCCCTCGCCGACCAAGGACCTTCCTTATGAGTCCGGCATGGTCCCGAGGGAGAGCGCGCGCCGCCGCTTCTCCGTGAGCTTCTACGTCACGGCGATGCTCTTCATCATCTTCGACGTCGAATCGATCTTCCTGTTTCCGTGGGCGACGATCGTCCGGCAGCTCAAGGTCTTCGGCATCGTCGAGATGGGAATCTTCATCGCGACGCTGCTGGTGGGACTGCTCTACGTCTGGCGCAAGGGGGCGCTGCGATGGGATTGAACAACGAGTTGATCGTTCCGCGCGCCGGGGGCCGGAGCATCCTGCTTGCGGACGCCGACGCCGGAACCATCGCCCTCCCGCGCACCGGGGCGGCCGAACGCACCGCGCTGCAGAGCGGATTCGTGACGACCACCCTCGGGAAGGTGATTCAGTGGGGTCGGTACAGCTCGCTGTGGCCGGCGCTCTTCGGGCTCGCGTGCTGCGCGATCGAGATGATGGCCACCGGCGCCGCGCGCTATGACATGTCGCGCTTCGGGTGCGAGGTCTTCCGGGCGTCGCCGCGCCAGTCCGACCTGATGATCGTCGCCGGTCGCGTCTCGCAGAAGATGGCGCCGGTGCTTCGGCACATCTACGACCAGATGCCCGAGCC
>DATGHY010000027.1:0-3317 GCA_035307625.1 Actinomycetota bacterium | reverse complement strand
TTCTTGATCTCCCAGGCGATCTCGGTGCCGAACTGGAAGTTGGTCCGCTTGTCGTCGATCGACCACGAGATATTCGTCGTCATGTAGATCCCGTCATCGGTCGTGCCGATCATCTCGTCGAGCGACGACGTGCCCGGCTCGAGGTTGATGTTCGGCATGCGGATCAGCGGGATCACGCCCCACGAGTCCGCGCGCATCGTGCCGTTCGAACGCGGCTCGCCGATGACCGGCGCGGTCTCGCGCGACGACAGGAAGCGCTTGAAGATGCCGTTCTCGATCAACACCTCGCGCCGCGCCGGCACGCCTTCGTCGTCGTAGCCGTATGAGCCGAGCGCCCCGGGCAATGTCGAGTCGCATGTGATGGTGATCTGGTCGGAGCCGTAGCGAAGCGAACCACGATCGCCCGGCTTCACGAAGCTGGTGCCTGCGTACGCGGCTTCCATGCCGAGCACCCGGTCGAGCTCGAGTGGGTGACCGACCGACTCGTGTACCTGCAGGCAGAGCTGGGTCGGGTCCAGCACGATCGTCGTCCGGCCGCTCGGACATTCCGGCGCCTGGTGCAGCGCGACCGCTTCCTCTGCGATCCGCGCGGCGTTGTCTGCGAGCCCGAGCGAGCGGATGTGCTCATAACCCTTGCACGCGAAGTGGCCGCGGAACGAGTTCGGGAACGAGCGCTGCTGCACCTCGCGGTCACCGATGGCGAGCGCCACGATGCCGCCGCCCGACTGCGTGACGATCTGCTCGATGCGCGCGCCTTCGCTCGTCGCGAGGAACGAGTGGCGGCGCCAGAAGTCCATCGACGTTTGAGCGATCGTGAGGCCTTGAACGGATTGCAGCTCGGCCGATGCTTTCAGCAGCAGGTCGATCTTCTCGTCGAGCGAGACCTCGAACGGGTCTTCCTCGACCGCGGTTTCCCAGAAGGTTTCCACCGGCTGCTCGTCCGCTAAGACGACCGGCGAGCGCAACAGCGGACGGGACGAGCGCGCGATCTCGACGGCGAGGTTGGCGACGCGCTCGATCTCTTTCTTGTCCATGAGCGCCGTCCCGGCGAAACCCCAAGCGCCGTCGACCTGGACCCGGACGCCGATCCCAGCATCTGAGCCGCGGCTGACACCTTCGACTCGCCCGTTTTCGACGTCGATCGACTCGGATTCCTCTGCCAGGTATCGCGCGTCGGCGTAGGACGCGCCTGCCGAACGCGCGATTTCGAGCGCGCGCTCGGTTAAGGCTCGGACCTCGTCGTCCACCATGGCGGGGCTGTAGCCTACCGAGGCGACTGACCGGCTACAACGGTCCTTCGAGGAGGGTCCGTGGATCTCGACCTGACGCCTGAACAAGATCTGATACGGAAGACGGCGCGCGACTTCGCCGAGCGCGAGATCGCGCCGTATGCGGCCGATTACGACCGCAAAGAGGAATTTCCGCGCGCGATCCTTGAGAAGATGAAGCCGCTCGGGTTCCTGGGTGCGCCGATCCCGCAGGAGTACGGCGGGATGGGAGTCGACGCGGTCAGCTACGCGTGCATCATCGAAGAGATCGCGCGCGCGGACTCCTCTGTGCGTTCGATCATCAGCGTGAACTGCTCGCTCGTCGGGCTGTCGATCGTGAAATGGGGGACCGAAGAGCAGAAACGTTCCTGGTTGCCCCGGATCGCGAGCGGCGAGTCGCTGGGATGCTTCGGGCTGACCGAGCCGGGGAGTGGGTCCGACGCAGCCAGCCTGCAGACGCGCGCGAAGCGCGACGGGGATGACTGGGTCCTCAACGGCACGAAGATGTTCATCACGAACGGAACCGTGGCCGGCATCGCGCTGATCATGGCGCAGACGGATCCGACACTCGGCGCGAAGGGGATCGCGGCATTCCTCGTGCCGTGCGACACCCCGGGGTTCAAAGCGAACGAGATCCACGGCAAGCTCGGACTGCGCGCGTCGTCGACCGCCGAGCTGGTGCTGACCGACGTACGTGTGCCGGACTCGGCGATGCTCGGCGGGATCGGCGATGGGATGAAGGTCGCCTTGTCGGCGCTGGACAACGGGCGCGTCGGGTTGGGCGCGTCGTGCGTCGGTCTGGCGCAGGCATGCTTGGATTCCGCCTTGGCCTATTCGAAGGATCGCAAGCAGTTCGGGAAGCCGATCGCGGGGTTCCAGCTGATCCAAGAGATGCTCGCGGAGATGCACGTCGAGATCGAGGCTGCGCGCTTGTTGGTGTGGCGCGCAGCGTCGCTGAAGGACAAGGGCGTGCGCAATACGCTTGAGGCGTCGGTAGCGAAGTTCTACGCGAGCGAAGTTGCGGTGAAGTGCGCCAACCTCGCGATCCAGGTGCATGGTGGGTACGGCTACATCGACGAGTATCCCGTCGGGCGTTACTTGCGCGACGCGCGCGTGACGACGCTGTACGAGGGAACCTCGCAGATCCAGAAGCTGATCATCGGGCGCCATCTCACGGGCGAGAACGCGTTCGTATGAGGTACGACCTTCACACGCATTCGAACGTGTCCGACGGGGCGTTCGATCCCTCAGAGGTTGTGCGTCGTGCGGCAGAGGCGGGCCTCGATGGTTTCGCGCTGACCGATCACGACTCGATGGGCGGCGTTGACGCTGCGCGCGCGGAAGGCGAACGGATCGGCCTCGAGGTCATCACCGGATGCGAGGTGTCCGCACGCTGGGGCGAGGTGTCGGTGCACATGCTGGCGTACAACGTCGACCCAACGCATCCGCGACTCGCCGAAGAGCTGCGATGGATACGAGACGACCGCGTGGTGCGCGCGGAGAAGATGGTCTCCTTGCTGCAGGGCCTCGGCGTCCCCATCACGTTCGAGATGGTGCGCGCAAACGCGAAAGGCGAATCGATCGGACGGCCGCATGTCGCGCAGGCGCTGGTCGATCTCGGGATCGTGCCGACGACGCCCGACGCCTTCACCGAGGAGTGGATCGGCGAAGGTGGGCGCGCGAACGTGCACAAGAAAGCGCTGACGCCGCAGGACACGGTACGCCTGGTAGCGGAAGCCGGTGGCGTGAGCGGCATCGCGCATCCGATCTGGACGGAGCGCGATCACGGCGCGAGCGCCGACGAGCTGATCGAAGAGCTGGCTGCGCTAGGCCTTGGCGCTCTGGAAGTCAACCATCCCGACCACGACGAGCTGATGCGCGCGCGTTTCGGTGCGATCGCCGACCGGCTCGGCCTCATCAAAACGTCGTCGAGCGACTACCACGGGAACCAGCATGGTGGAAAGCTCGGCGAGAACGCCGCGTCGGAGGAAGTGGTACAGGCGCTGAAAGAGAAGAGCCGCTAGATATGCTGAACTCATGATGGAACCG
>DATGHY010000026.1:0-15107 GCA_035307625.1 Actinomycetota bacterium | reverse complement strand
GACGGGCTCGATCGCCACCACGTCGAGCCCGCGCGCGATCAGTTCCCTGGTGAACTTTCCCGTGCCGGCAGCCACGTCTGCGACGATGCCGTCGCCGAGCCGCTCGACGATGAAGTCGATGGCCTCTTGCGGGTAGCCGGGGCGCGCGCGTTCGTACACGTCGGCGGCCTTGTCGAACCCGATCGCCGCCGACCGGTGAACGTCACTCAAAGATCGACCCAGGAAACGTGCTTGAGCTCGGTGAACTCTTCGATCCCGTAGCGCCACTCGCGCCCAACGCCGGACTGCTTGTAGCCGCCCCACGATCCCATCGGGTTGAGCATCCCGCCGTTCACGCCGACGAATCCGGTGCGTAGTCGCCTCGCCATCGCGATAGCGCGCTCGCGATTCGGAGTGATCACAGCGCCGCCGAGCCCGAAAACAGAGTCGTTCGCGATCGCAACGGCCTCGTCTTCATCGCGGTAACGCAGCACGCAAAGCACCGGGCCGAAGATCTCCTCCTGCGCGATGCGCATGTCGTTGCGCACGTCGACGAACACGGTGGGCTCGTAGAAGAAGCCTTTCGGGATGTCGGGCGGCCGGCGCCCACCGGTCACGATGCGCGCGCCTTCGTCGAGGCCGAGCTTCACGTAGTTCTCGACTCGCTGCCGGTGCTCCTCGCGGATCAGCGGTCCGAGCATGACGCTCGGGTCTTTCGGGTCGCCGATCTTCATCGACGACACTGCCTTCACGACCTCGTCGACGACCGCATCGTGCATGTGTTCCGGGACGAGCAGCCTCGTCGTGCAGCCGCACCCCTGTCCGGCGTGGATCATGCACGCGCCCATCAAGCGCAGACCGACGTCCTTCGGATCCGCGTCGTCGAGCGCGATCGCCGCCGACTTCCCGCCAAGCTCGAGCTGAACCTTCTTGATCGATTCCATCGCTAGCTTGCCGACCGCGCGCCCGCCGCTCACCGATCCGGTGAACGCGACCATGTCGACCATCGGGTTCTCGGCCAGCTCTTCGCCGACGGGGATGCCGCCGCCGCCGATCACGTTGACCACGCCGGGCGGGATACCGGCCTCTTCGGCCGCGCGCGCGATCTCGAACGCGTCGAGCGGCGTCCACGGCGATGGCTTCAGCACGACCGTGTTCCCCATCGCGATCGGCGGTGCGACCTTCCAACAGTTCACGAAGAACGGATAGTTGAACGGCGTCATGCCGGTGACGACGCCGACGGGATCGCGCACGGCGAGCCCGGCTAGGGGGAACGGCTGAGAGTTCGGCTTCAGAGGCTCTTCCCATGGGAAGTCCTCAGCCCATTCGGCGGCGAGATCGAACGCGTCGATCGCCCACGCACCTTGTGCGCTCTTCGCGAGCACGACCGTCGAACCCACTTCCTCGATGAGCAGCTCGCCTATCTCTTTCTGGCGCGCGCGCAGGACGTCGCCCATGCGCCGCACGAGGGCTGCTCGTTCAGAAACAGGCATGCGCGCCCATGGGCCTTCGTCGAACGCCGTGCGCGCGGCCTCGATCGCGCGCTTCGCATCTTCGCGCGTCGGCACCGCTGCGGTCGCGATGATCTCTTCGGTTGCGGGGTTCAGGACCTCGGTGGTCTCATCGCCGGCCGGAGAGACCCACCGCCCGCCGATAAAGAAGCGGTCGACGTTTGCAGTCATAGCCCAACGATACGCGCGATGCGCTCGCGGTGGTATGGCCCGTCGCCGAGGAAGACCTGCATCGTCTTGATGCGCTTCAGGTACAGGTGCATGTCGTGCTCCCACGTGAACGCGATGCCCCCGTGACCTTGCACGCCCTCACCCGCCAGATGCGCCAGCTGGTCCGAGCAGTACGACTTCGCGATATGCGTCGATAGGGCCGCATCCTCTGCGCCGCTCGCGACGGCCCAGCACGCGTAGTACGCGGCCGCGCGCGACGCTTCGAGCTCGGTCGCCATCTCCGCGCACTTGTGCTTGATCGCCTGGAAGCTTCCGATCGGACGGCCGAACTGCTCTCGCTGCTTCGAGTACTCGACGGTCATATCGAGGATCTTCTCCGAGGCCCCGATCATCTCGGCGCACACGGCTGCGGTCGCGAACTGCAGACCCGGGAAGAGGAACGGCGCCTCCAACGGCTCGGCCGCGGCGTCCTCGAACACGACGGAGCCGGCGCTGCGGGTCGGGTCGTACGTGATCTGGGGCGTGACGCGCGCGCCCTCCTCGACCACGAACCACCGGTTCTGTTCGCCGGTGCACACCGCGACGACGAACAGGTCGGCGGCCGGGGCGTCCAAGACGTACTTCTTCTCTCCGTTTAGGCGCCAGGAATCGCCGTCTTGGGTCGCGTGCATGTCGATCGAGGTTCCACCGAACCCTTGCGGCTGCTCGCTTACTGCCAACGCAGCGATCCGGTCACCGCTCGCGATGCCCGGGATGAAACGTGCGCGCTGCTCGTCGCTGCCGTGCGTGAGGATCACTTGGCCTGCCATCGCTACCGAGGAGAGGAACGGCACCGGTGCGAGCGCGCGCCCGAGCTCACCGAGCAACAACACGAGATCCAGGAACGACTGCCCCAGACCCCCGTACTCCTCGGGGAACGGCAGTGCCATCCATCCGAGCTCGGCCATCTGCTTCCACAGATCGCGCGACCACCCGGCCTTGTCGTCCAAGAACTCGCGCACGTGCGATACCGGGCACTGTTTCTCCAAGAACCGGCGTGCTTCGTCACGCAGCCCGTACTGATCCGCCGAGAAGTCGAAGTCCACTAGACCTTCTCCTTCGGCTTCGGCGCCCACACTTCGCCGCGCGGCATGCCGAGCACGCGCTCGGAGATGATGTTCTTCTGGATCTCACTCGAGCCCGCCGCGATCGTCTGCGCGAACGACATCGAGAAGCCGCGGTTCCACTTCCCGCCGTCGAAGCCATCTTCGTCGTCGAGCATCCCACCCAGGCCTGCGATCGCGATCGAAGTCTCTTGGAAGCGGCGCACCATCTCGCTCCAGTACAGCTTCGCGATCGAGCCTTCGACGCCGGGACGCCCGTTGCGAAGGATCGACGTCACGAGGCGGTACCCGATGTACCGCATGATCTCGACCTCGGCGTACGCGCGCGCGAGCCGGTCGCGGAACGCAGGATGCTCGGCGACCGGCACGCCGTCGCGCATCGTTCGCTTCGCGCTGTCGAACAGGTCGTTCAGCGAGTTCCGGAACCGGATCTGGTGCGCCAAGAACGCAGGGCCGCGCTCGTTCGCCAGCGTCGTGTTCGCGTACGTCCAGCCCATGTTGATCTCGCCGAGCAGCTGCGTACGCGGCACGCGCACATCCGTGAAGAACACCTCGTCGAACTCCGCATCGCCCGTGATCTGCTTGAGCGGCCGCGGGTCGATCCCCTCGGAGTGCATGTCGACGAGCAGGTAGCTCAGGCCTTTGTGCTTCGCGACCGTCGAATCGGTGCGGCATAGCAGCAGGCACCAGTCGGCAACGTGCGCGAACGAGGTCCAGATCTTCTGCCCGTTGACGATGAAGTGGTCGCCGTCGAGCACAGCTTTGGTCTGCACGTTCGCCAAGTCGCTGCCCGCGTTCGGCTCGCTGAAGCCCTGGCACCACACTTCGCTCATGTCGAGGATCTTCGGCAGGTACCGCTTCTTCTGCTCCTCGCTGCCGTGCGCCATGATCGTCGGCCCGGCGAGGTTGATGCCGACGAAGTTGATGAAGATCTGAGGCGCGCGCGCAGCAGCCATCTCCTCATGGAAGATGATCTGCTCCATCAGCGTCGTGCCGCGGCCACCGTAATCCTTCGGCCACGAGATGCCTGCCCAGCCCGCGTCGGCCAGCTTCTTCTCCCATGCGCGCGAGAACACGAGCCGATCCTCGAACGTCTTCGGCTCTTCGAAGCCGGGCTCGCCCCATCCGGCGGGCAGATTGTTCCGGATCCACGCGCGGATCTCGTGCCGGAACGCGTTTTCTTCAGGACTAAAGGCCAGGTCCATCGTGGCCCCGGATTCTACGCGGCACGGTGTAGCCTCGGCCTATCGGGTTGCAACGTGGGTTGGGGGAACGACCATGGATCGCGGTGAGCGCGTCGACCTCGCGAAGGAAATCTCAAACACATTCATCCAACGGCACGGAGGCAGCATCGTCGCGACGGGGATCCGGGGATCCGTAGCGCGCCAAGAAGATGTCGAGCAGTCGAACCTCAACGTGGTCGTCGTAACGACCTCGCCCGAGATCGCCGTATCGCGCGCGCTGCTGTACGGCCCGATCGCCGTCGAGCTGTACGTCGTCGACCAACGCGCGTACCTCGAAGACGCCCACATCATCGGCCCGTGGTGGCCGGTGCGCGCCGACCAGTTCTCGCATCACATCGCACTGCACGACCCGAATGAGTTCTGGAAGTCGTTGCGCAAAGCATTCGAGGAGAAGATGGAGTCACCGTCGGACGACGAGTTCTTGCGCGCGGAAACGGCCAACATCGTGCAAGCGGTTTCCTGGGCTTACAAAGCGAGAGCAGCCTCGGGAAGCTCCGATGAGATGGCCCGGCTGGCGATCGCAGAAGCTGCACTGCGGGCGGTCCTGGCCATGGGGCTGCGCGCGCGCTTCGTATTCAAGAACGCCGCTCATGCTTTCCGTTTCGCCCCCCAGCTGCCTGGAGCACCCGAGGGGTTCGGTCCCGCGATGCAGAAAGCACTTGCCGGCGGCCTTGAAGTTCCAGAGGCGATCGGTGCGATGGAAGATGCGGTCGAGGCGCTGCTCGAAGGCGCTATGTCGAACAACGTTCCGGTCGTCGCCGAAGCCCCCGCCGATTTCCTGTGATCCTCGACGGGCACGCCCATGTCGAGCCGGAGCTCGGCGTCACCGAGCTGGTCGCTGCGATGGACGCCGCGGGCGTCGCACAGGCCGTGCTGATCGGCGCCGCACAGGAACCGATCGGAAAGATCAACCCGATGGGACCGCCGATCCTGCATGCGTGCATGCGCGTGCCGCCGCTGCGTATGCCGATCTACCGCATCGCGCGCAGCACGATGCACCAGCATCGGCGTCCGGATAACTCACTCGTTTTCCAAGCCGCGCGCGAGCACCCCGGCCGGTTCCTGCCCTATGCGTTCGTCAACCCACTGCTCGGGCAAGAAGCACAGGACGAGCTCGACCGCTGCATGGAGCGTGGCGCGCGCGGATTGAAGCTGCACCTGTGGTTCCACCGCTACCGGTTGCCGGACGCCTTGCCCGTGCTGGAGCGCGTCGCATCCGCGGGTTTGCCGGTACTGGCCCATCTCGGGTTCGGTCCGCCGGAAGACGTCGAGCTGGTGCTCGAAAAGCTGCCGAACCTGAAGCTGATCCTGGCGCACGCCGGCATCCCCCATTTCGAGCGGCTGTGGCGTTTGCCGCGCGTGATGTTCGATGTTGCGGCGACACCGGCGCTGATATCGCGCGGCACGATCAAACGGATGCTGGCGGCCGTTGGACCGTCGCGCGTCGTGTTCGGTTCCGACGCACCAGTGGGGATCCGCGCGCGCGGCGGAGGCTACCGGTACAACCCGCCGCCGCTCCCCTCGCGTTGCTTCGGCGACACGCTTGCCTCGGTCCTGGATTAGGTGGGTCCCGGGTTACCCGGCTAAGAACTCCATCGCGGTCGCAACCCACAGCTCGGTCGAGAGCTTCAACGACTCCTGATCGACACGTTCGTTGTCGCCGTGGAACATCTGCGCGAACTCGTTGAACGGGATGCGTTGACTGAGCAGCCCGTAGCCGTACGCCACCGATCCGATATTGCGCATGAAGCGCGCGTCGGTCGCACCGACGATGAGGAACGGAACCGTGTCCGACTCCGGGACGAGCGCGCGCGTCACTTTCCGGAGCGTGTCCCACAACGGCGTATCCATCGGCGAGGCGTTCGACGGCGAGTTGCTGTCCGCGACGATCGTCACTTTTTGGAAGAGGTCGCCGAGCGCATCCTTCAGCTGCGCGCGCACGTCGTCGCCCGAGTAACCGGGGAGTGTGCGGATGTCGACCTGGATGTCCACCGCGTCCGGGATGACGTTGGTCTTCACGCCGCCGTGCACGATCGTAGGCGCGAACGTGGTGTGGGTGCACGCGCTGAGCATGCGCGCGAGGCCGACGGGCAGCTCTTGCGCAAGCTTTTGGAACGTATCGGGGTCGAGCAGCGCTGCCTTCATCTCCTCTGGGAACTCCATGCGGTCGACGAACGCGCGCCACACGTCGTGGATCTCGGTCTTCGGCTGATACGCGGCGAGGCGTTGCACGACTTCTGCGGCGGTGACCACCGCGTTGTCGGTGCGGAGCGGCATGCTCGCATGACCCGGCGTCCCATGAACGCGGATCGTGCACCAGTACGTACCCTTCTCCCCGACCATCACCGGAAGCTTCGGGCCGCCGCCGGTCTCGACGGGGAAGCGCATACCGCCGAACTCCGTGACGCAGTAATCGGCGCGCACGGCGTCGGGCTCGTTCTCGGTCATCCACTGGGCGCCGTGTGCGCCGAGCGCTTCCTCATCGGCGGCAGCGAAGAACACGAGATCGCCGCGCGGCTTGAAGCCTTGCTTCGCGAGCTGCTTGAACGCGACCGCCATCGAGGAGGTCGTGTTGAGCATGTCGACCGCGCCGCGGCCCCACACGACACCGTCGACCAGCTCACCGCCGAACGGATCACGCTCCCAGTTGTCGGGGCTGACCGGAACGACATCGATGTGGCCCATCAGACAGAGGCTCGGCGCGCGCGGGTCGCTGCCTTCGATCCGCGAGACGAGACTCGCGCGCCCCGGGAGTGGTTCATACCGCTGGAGGTCGAGGCCGGTGCCTTCGAGGTAGGTCGACAGCAGGTCGACGTTGCGGATCTCCTCACCCGACTCCGGCGTGCCCTGGTTCACGCACTTGTTCCGGATGAGGTTCTGCAGGAGCTCGGTTACCTCGCCCGTCGGGTCCTTCATGCAGCGGAGCCTACTGCGCGCGCTGTGCGCTCGTTGGGTGCCTTGTTATGCGGGCCTGAACACCGGCAGGAAGGCTGAGCCCTCGTCGCGGGCTTCCTCGCGGAAGGCAACGCGCACCTTCATCCCGCACCGCACATCCTCCGGCGCGATCCCTTCGATGTTCGTCGTCATGCGCACGCCTTCGGCCAGCTCGACGATCGCAACCACGTACGGCAGGCGCTCTTTGAACGGCGGCAGGTCGTTCTGCCGAACGATGGTGAATGTGTAGACAACTCCGTCCCCTGAAGCCTCTTTCCACGACGTCGACGACGACCAGCATCGCGGGCAGTGCGCGCGCGGATAGAAGAAGTCCCGCCCGCAGGCGTCGCAATGCTTGATCAGCAGGCGCCCGGACGCGGTCGCCTCCCAGTACGGAGCGGTCTCGATGTCGGGCACGGGCAAGTGCCACGTCGCGGTGCGAGGAAGCTGCGGCATCAGTCGACCCCCAAGACCAACGTACCGGTCGACGAGAACCAGCCACCGGTCCCATTCACCGCCGCGAGCGATGCGCCGGACACCTGGCGCCCGGTCGCCTCTCCGCGCAACTGACGAGCAGCCTCGATGATCAAGAACAAGCCGCGCATCCCTGGGTGGTTCGACGAAAGCCCGCCGCCGTCGGTGTTCGTCGGCAGCGCGCCGTCGAGTCGCAGCCGCCCGCCTTCGACGAACGAGCCGCCTTCACCCTTGGCGCAGAATCCCAACGCCTCCAGGGTCAGCAGCACTGTGATCGTGAACGAGTCGTAGACCTGCAGCACGTCGATGTCGTCCGGCTTCACACCGGCCATCCTGAACGCGCGCTCGGCGCTTCGACGCGCGGGCGACTCCGTGAAGTCTTCCCATTCGCTCATCGTGTGATGGCTCGTCGCCTCGCCGGCGCCGAGGATCCACACCGGCTTCTTCGGAAGATCGGGGACGCGGTCCTCCGCTACGAGAACCACCGCTCCGCCGCCGTCCGATCGGATGCAACAGTCGAGCATGTGCAACGGTGAGCAGATCTCGCGCGACGACAGCACGTCCTCGACGGTGATCGGGTCCCGGTACATCGCGAGCGGGTTGTGCGATGCGTTGAACCGCGTCTGCACGGCGATCTCGGCAAGTTGCTCGGACGTCGTCCCGAATTCATACATGTGCCGCGTGGCCGCCATCGCGTGGCGGCCGATGACGGTGTGGCCGTAGGCCGATTCGAACTGGGCCGGGCCGCGCGCGTCGATCGCGACGTTGGACGACCGGATGCGGCGCTTCACGTCCGACCGCGACGTGGTGGCGTAATCCAGCAGCGCGACGTCGCAAAGCCCCGCCTCGATCGCGCCCACCGCGTGGTGCACGAAGAACTCCCAGGACGAGCCGCCTACCTGCGTTCCGTCCACGTATCCAGGCCTGATCCCCAGGTACTCGCCGAGGATCAGCGGATGCATCATGTCGGCCCCGCAGCTGAACAAGCCGTCGACGTCCCCAGGGGTAAGGCCGGCGTCCGTTAGGGCCAGCGCGGCTGCTTGTTGATGCAGCTGCAAAGCGGTCGCGTCGGGGACCTCGCCGAAGCGAGACTCCGCGACGCCTGCGATCACGACCTTCCTGCGGGGCACGGCACCGAAGGCTACGGGCACCCTGAGATTTGTTCAACGTCGAACGTTTTCAAGAAACTGTCCGTCATGGCCCAGCAGGGAACCAAGCTTCTACGCATGCGCGACGTCTGCGCGCGCACCGGCTTGGCGCGCTCGACGATCCACCATTACATCCGCGAAGGCGTTCTCCCTAAGCCCGAGAAGACCGGCCGGAACACCGCCTGGTACGACGAAGACTTCGTGAGACGAGCCCAGCTGGTGAAGACGCTGCAAGAGAAGACGCACATGCCGCTCGCATCGATCCGCGACACGCTGAACGGGATGCCGAACGCGGCCGTTGACACGATCGACCCCGACCGGTTCACGGGCGTGACGCGCGCGATCGCCGACAGCCTGCGGCTCGCGAGCGAACGGGAGCTGAGTCGCGCGGAGCTGGTCGAACGGTCGGGGTTGAAGCCTGCCGTCCTCGACGGGCTGGCGGCGGGCGGCCTGATCGAACCCACCGAGCGCGCCGGCCGGACCGTGTATTCACCGCTCGACGCGCGCATCGTGCTCGCCTTCGTACGGATCCTCGAAGCGGGTGCGACGCCGGAACGCGGCTTCACCGGTAGCACGGAGATCCTCGACGCGTACCGAACGCACCTGACGGAGCTAGCGAGGGTGGAGGCGCGCGAGATGGTCCGCATGATGCGGCCGCTGACTGAGATCAACCTCGAAGAGTTCCTCGCGCAGGTGGCCGATCCGTTGGGCGAGATGATCGCCGCCATGCACCGCAAGGCTCTGGTCCGGGCCGTCGGCGACGTCACCGCCAACGGCGACTGAGTACCCTGGCGGCCGTGGATCGCAAGGCGGGGCTTTCAAGCGATAGCGAAGCGCTCGACGACGCCGCGCGCCGCGCGCACGAGACAGAGCTCCTCCGCGACACGGTCGAGATCTGCTGGGAGTCATCGGACTTCTATCGGGGCAAGCTCGAGCAGGCCGGCCTGAAGCCCGCCGACATCCGCGATGTCGAGGACCTGGCGCGCATCCCCGTAACGCTGAAGAAGGAAGCGATGACCGCACGCGCCGGCCTCGGCACGTTCCCGCTGAACGAAGCGAAGCGCATCTTCGTCTCCCCGGGGCCACATTTCTACGCAGCGCAGCGCCGCGACGATCCGCCACCGGTGCGCGGCCAGACGCCGCTCGCATTCGCATTCCACGCGATGGGCTTCCGGGAGAACGACATCGTTCTTAACACGTTCAGCTACCACCTCACCCCCGGCGGCTTCGGCTTGGAGGAGCAGCTCATCGCGATGGGGTGTGCGGTCGTTCCCGCAGGACCGCAGAACACCGAAGTCCAGGTCGAGATCCTCGCCAAGCTTCCCGTCACGGGTTACGTCGGCACACCGACGTTCTTGAAGCTGCTCGCCGACAAGGCCGTCGAAACCGGCGTCGATCCCGCGAAGGACTGGTCGCTCGAAGTCGCGTTCGTCACCGCGGAAAAATTGCCCGAGCAGCTTCGCGCAGAGCTAGAGGAACGGACCGGCGCGATGGTTCGCCAGATCTACGGCTCTGCCGACGGCTTGTTCCCAGCGTATGAATGTTGGGCCGCGACGGGCATGCACCTGCACCCCGATCAGATCATCGAGGTGCTGGACCCGGAGACGCGCGCGCCGGTAGCGATGGGTGAGCCCGGCGAAGTCGTCGCGACGTTGCCGAACCCGAACAGGCCGCTGCTGCGGTTCGCGAACGCCGATCTGGTCGTGCTTCGCGACGACCCGTGTCCCTGCGGCCGGACGGGAGCGCGCATCGCGCGCGTCGCCGGTCGGGTCGACGAGTCGACGAAGGTGCGCGGGATGTTCCTCTACCCCGACCAGATCGCCGAAGTGATGTCGCGCCACTCCGAGGTCGCCCGATGGCAGGCGATCGTCGACAAAACGCCGCAGGGAACGGACGACCTCCGCATCCTCGTTGAGCTCAGCGCGGAGCCTGCAGGGCTGCTCGAGAAGATCGCCGGCGAGCTGAAGGATCACGTCCGGTTGCGAGCCGACGTCGTCGCCGCCGAGAAGGGTTCGATCCCGGACGGTGCGAAGCGCATCGACGACCGGCGGAGCTACGAATGAACTTCTCCTTCACGCCCGAGCAAGACACGTTCCGCGCGGAGGCGCGACGGTTCTTCGCCGAGCGAGTCGACGTGCGCGCGCAGATCGCACTGCCGGGCGCACACGACCCGGCGCTGTGGAAAGAGATGGCCTCGCTCGGATTCCTCGGCGTGGCCGATCCCGAGAGTGGTTCCAGCCTCGTCGACGTTTGCATCGTGCTCGAGGAGTCGGGGCGAGCGCTTCTGCCCGGGCCGTTCCTCCCCCACACCATCGCAGCCTTAGCCGTTGCGCGCGCGGGCGGCGAAACGGATCTCGCGCGCGCGATGGCCGCCGGAGAGACCATCGCGACGGCTACCGAGGATCTTGCGCAGGTGCCGTGCGGCGGCGTCGCCGGCGTGGTTGCGATCCTGCGGTTCCAATCTCCCGGCATCGTCCGATCGTTCGACGTGAACGAGATCGAGAGCGCCGATCTCACGCGCCCCGCCGTGCGTGTCACGCCGAAGGAAGAAGACCCGCTCACCCCGGTCCCACTTCGGGCCGTCGCGTGCGTTGCCGTTGCCGCTGAATCCGTGGGCGCGGCATCGCGCGCACTCGAGATGGCGACCGTCTACGCGAAAGAGCGCGAGCAGTTCGGTCGTCCGATCGGCAGCTTCCAAGCCATCAAGCACAAGGCCGCCGACATGCTGCGCGCGGTCGAGGCCGCGCGCCTTGCCGTGTACTTCGCAGCCTCGGCGATCGAGTCCGGCGACCGGAACGCGTTCGTTGCGGCGGCGACGGCCAAGGTCGCGGCCAACGACGCCTTCATGCGCTGCGCCGCCGAGAACATCCAGATCCACGGCGGGATCGGCGTCACGTGGGAACACGACGCGCACCTGTTCTACCGGCGCGCCCTTGCCTCCTCGGCGTACTTCGGAGACTCGGCCGGAGCACGCGATGTGGTTGCGCGCGCGCTGTTCGCGGAGCTGGACGCGTGAGCGACCGGCCGCTCCCCTTGCCCGACCCGGAGACCGCGTTCTTCTGGGAGGCGACCGCGCGCAGGAAGCTCGAGATCCTGCGCTGTCAGTCGTGCAAGACGTGGGTTCACTATCCGAAACCGTCGTGCTGGAACTGCAGCAGCGGGGACCTGAAGCCGGAGGAAGTGAGCGGGCGCGGCACGGTGTACTCGTACACCGTCACGCATCAAGACGTGCCGGGGTATACGGCGCCGTTCGCCGTCGTGATCGTCGAGCTGGAGGAGCAAGCAGGCCTGCGCATGGTGTCGAACGTCGTCGACGTTCCGCCGGATGACGTGCGCATCGGGATGCCGGTTGAAGTGACGTTCCAACCGGTCGCCGAAGACGTCTGGCTGCCGCTGTTCAAGAAGCGATGACGTTGCGCGACGTTGCGATCTGCGGGACCGGCTACTCGACCATCGGGCGCGCGCTCGACACCACGGTCGGTACGCTGACGCTCGACGCGTGCAAGGCCGCCTTGAGCGAAGCGGGCCTGACGCCGAAAGACGTGGACGGCATCGCCACCTATCCCGCCATGGGCGACTCGGTGGCGTCCTTCTACGTCGTCGAAAGCTTGGGGATCCCGCGGGTCGACTGGTTCGAAGACCTGTTCGGCTGGATGCCGGCCGGGATCACGCCCGTGATCGCGGCCGCGCACGCAGTCGCGCGCGGCGCGTGCGACGTCGCGCTGACGTTTCGTTCGGTGAAGCGGAACCGCGAACGTCCGCCCGGTATCGGCTACGGCTTCCGCGTTCCCGGCGACATGCAGTTCCGCGCACCGTTCGGCGACCCGATGACGAGCCAATGGCTCGCGATGTGGGCGCGGCGCCATATGCACACCTACGGAACGACCGAAGAGCAGCTCGGCTCGATCGCTGTGACGTTCCGTCACCACGCGACGATGAATCCCGATGCGGCGCTGCGCGTTCCGATCACGATCGACGACTACTTCGCGAGCCGTATCGTTTCGACGCCGTTCAGGCTGCTCGACTGCGATTTCCCCGTCGACGGCGCCGGAGCGGTGGTCATCACCACGCTGGAGCGCGCGCGCGACATGAAGACGAAGCCGGTGAAGGTACTTGCCGGCGAGTTCGCGACCGGACCGCGCCCCGACTGGGATCAGTGGGAAGACTTAACCTATATGGCGTCAAAGTATTGCGCGGAGAATCTGTGGAAACGCAGCGGTCTCGGACCGCAGGACCTCGACATCGCGCAGCTATACGACGGATTCTCGTGGCTCGCGCTGTGCTGGCTCGAAGATCTCGGCATCTGCCCGAAAGGTGAAGGAGGTCCGTTTATCGCCGACGGGAACCTCGCGATAGGCGGCACGATCCCGTCGAATACGCACGGCGGCAGCCTCTCCGGCGGGCGATTGCACGCGATCAGTCACGTGATCGAGTGCGCGCGCCAGCTACGCGGGGAATGTGGAGAAAGGCAGGTAAAGGATGCGCGCCTGGGAGTCGTTACCGCCGGAGGCGGGTTGATGGCCGGCGCCCTGCTGCTCGAAGGCAACGTTTGAGGGGAAACGACACCTGGCAGGACTCCAATGGCCGGTGTTGAATCTTGGGGAGAGGAGTCTTCCGGGTGAGATCAACAACCAAGATCGCGGCAGCCGCATCAGTCATCGCACTCGTGCTGGTGGCGTGCGGCTCGCGCGTCGTGCCACTGAGCCAGAACCAGTACCCGGGGGGCGTCGTTCCGAGCGGCGTTCAAACGGTAGGACCGTCCACCGGGCCGAGCGCGAGCACCGGTCCGGGTGGCCCGGCAGCGAACCCCACGGCAGCCGCTACCGTTGCGCCGGGCATCGTCAACGCCGCGTGTCACGCGAAGTCTTCGCCCGATCAAGGCGTCACGCCGACGGAGATCAAGCTCGGCCTCGTCGCTGCGCTCACCGGTCCGCTCCCCGGGCAGTTCGACAGCGCCGTCGAAGCAACCGACTCGTTCTTCAAAGCCGTGAACGACGCCGGTGGCATCTGCGGCCGCAAGATCAATCTGCTGATCCGCGACGACAACGGCAACGGTCAGACCGACAAAGAAGTAGCAACGAAGCTCGTGACTGAAGATCACATCTTCGCGTTCGTCGGCAGCGTGTCTGCGCCGGACGACAGCGGTATCGCACAGGTATCGAAGCAGTACAAGGTTCCGGACATCGGATTCCCGTTGTCGTGGGCGCGTGCTGAGAACCCGTACGCGTACGGCGTCCCCGGCATCTTGCAACGCACGACGATCGGTCTTAATGCGAATGGCTCCGGGTATTTGAACAAGCTTCACAACATCAAGCAGATCGCGGTCTTCTGGCTGAAGGAAAGCGAAGTTTCCATCCTCGAGGCGTACGGCTTCGAATCCGCGATGGAGCAACAGACGAACGGCCAGATGATCATCTGTCACGAGCAGCCTTCAGGCGTGCTCGACAGCAACTACACCAACTACGTCGTCGCGATGAAGGGCGACTGCGATCCCTCCAAAGGGAACATCGCGGTTTACTCGACGATGGAGAACAACTCGAACATCAAGCTCGCGAAGGCGATGCGCGACCAGGGCTTCACGCCGTCTCTCTTCGCGCCGACCTTCAGCTCATACCTGCCTTCGTTCATTACCGACTCAGGCGGTGCGGCCGAAGGGGCGTACATCCCGATGCCGCAGGTTCCGCTCGAGCGGCTGACCGACACGCCGCAGAGCCAGTGGACCCCGGGGACGTACGAGCTCCAGCGCTACATAAACGCATTGGACCGCTACCACCCGAGCCACCACCCGCCGGGAAGCTTCGGCGCACCGGGATGGGGCGAGGCAGGGCTGTTCGCGACCGCGGCGGCGAAGTGCGGCGACGCGCTCACGCGGACCTGCCTGTTCCACCAGCTCAACACGATGGGCCCATATTCGGCGAATGGCTTCTTGGTGCCCACGGTGCCGTCGACGCATCACATCTACACCGCGGACCTGATCGTCCAGGTCCAGAACGGCAAGTTCGTCGAGATCCAGCCCAACAACAAGTCGGGCCCGCCCGGCGGTCCGGACTTCTGGGACAAAAGCACGCTTGTTGACTGGCAGAAGTACATGTGCGCCCATCAGAGCGAGTTCCCGAACATGTCGGCCAAGAAAGCGCTGCTCACCGAGTGCTGATTCGTTGAAGTAGGAGAGGACGATGAGGAAGGCGGTGGCCGGAGCTGCGGCCGCGCTCGGCGCGGTCTGCTTGATCCTGGCCCCGATGGCCTCCGCGCGCGCAGCCGACACTCCGCTCCCCATCTACCAAACGACCGGCATCTCCCAAGGCGTCCTGACCACGCTCACGCTGAGACCGAGCATCTTCGATCCGCTGATGGAGATGGGGACCGCGTATACGAAGGTGAACCTGACGTCCGAAGGCGGCGGCCTTTCGCACTCTCTTGCTGCGCAGGCGTACCCGGGCTCGCTAGTCGTCGGATTCCTCGGGTGCGGGGGAAGCGCGATCCCGCAGATCGGTGGCACCGTCACGAGCGGCTGGATCCAAGCGAACTATCCGGCCGGCGGTG
>DATGHY010000025.1:0-3796 GCA_035307625.1 Actinomycetota bacterium | reverse complement strand
CAAGCCTTCGCGTCAGGCAAAGCGGAGAGGTAGTCGGCAGCAGCACGGTGTGCGCGCGCGATACGGCCGGCCACGGCTTTGAAGTCGCGGTAGTTGAGCTGCCGGAGGCTCGGGCGCTGCGGCTCACCGCTGGGAAGGACGTGCGCGGTAACCCCTTTCGGCAACGTCGCGAGGTCGCGCGCGAAACGGTGGCGGCGGGCGATCTCGAAGGCGACGAGCGCGACCTGCACCGGTGTCTTCGGCGGGACAAGTGGCGTCTCCACCCGGCCGACCTGGAGGACGTAGATCTCTTTCGAGCCCAGCTCGACCGCGCGCGAGATCGGGATGCTATTCACGATGCCGCCGTCGACGAAATGCTCGCCGTCGATCTCGACCGGCGGCAGAACACCCGGGACGGCCGCCGACGCAAGGATCGCATCGACGAGCGGCCCTTCGTAGAACCAATGCTCGGCGGCGCGTTCGATCGAAGCGGCGACGCAGTGGAACGACACCTTCAGCTCTTCGAACGTGGTGACGGGGAGCAGCTGCTCGATCATGGATCGAAGTGATGCGTTGGAGTGAAGCGAGGTGCGTGTGCGAACGAGGTTCGCGGCGCCTGCCAGGATCGAGCCGCCGAAGATCTGGTCTTCGTTGAGCGTCAACCAGACCTTCCGGAGACGGTCGACCGTTTCGAGGGACGGGCGTGCGGCCACGGCAGCACCGTTCATCGCGCCGACGGACGTTCCGATGACGACGTTGGGCTTGATGCCGTGCTCGAAGAGCGCGCGCAACATGCCCACCTCGTATGCGCCGTTGTGGCCGCCACCGCCGAGGACGAAGGCGACCTTCGGGCGGCGGGGCGCGCGGGGCTGGTCACTCATGGCGCGCCATCATAAGGTTGCGAAGACATGGGGACGCGCGCGCGGCTTGCAGCCGTACTGGGGATCCTGATCGTCGCCCTGGTTGCGTGCGGCGGCGGGTCGAAGACGCCGCCCGTCGCGTCGCACACACCGACGCCGAGCCCGTCCGTCTCGCACAAGCCGACGCTCGCCGGTGACTACACGGTGACGGCGACGCCGTGCGTCAACTTCCGGAAGGATCCCGAGCCCGGTGTGAACATCATCTCGTGCGTTCCGAACGGCGCCACGGTCAAAGCCGACGGACAGAGCCGGAAGAACGGCGGGTATACGTGGTACCACGTGACCTACAAGAAGCAGTCCGGCTGGATCGCCAATCAATACCTTCAGCGGGTGGGTTCCTCACCGTCCGCATCGGCGACGTAGCGCGTGATCGTCGCCGGAGCAATCATCGCGGTCGCGACGGGTGTCGCGTACAACCTCGGCGCGGCGCTGCAGAAGCGCGAAGCAGTCGAGGTTGCCGTCGGCACGAAGCACCTGTTACGTCAGCTCGCGAAGCGGAAGGTGTGGCTGGCCGCCACGGCTTTGTCGACCTTCGCGTGGGTTGGCCAGGTTGCGTCGCTCGCGTTAGCGCCGGTTGCGCTCGTGGTGCCGTTGCTCGCGACGGGTTCTGCCGTCCTGGTCGTCCTCGGTGTGCGCTTCCTGCATGAACGCTTCCGCAAGCCGGAGCTGATCGGCGTGGCGCTGGTGGCGATCGGTGCCGCAGCGGCCGGGGCAGCAGAGGCGGGCTCGACGGCCTCACGCACGCCGCTGCGTTTCTTCGTTCAGTTCATGATCGTGATCGTTGCTGCAGTGTGCGCGCTTGTCGTGGTTCGCCGGCGATCGGGCATCGCGTACGGGGCTGCGTCGGGATTCGGTTTCGCCGCAGTCGCGATCTTCTCGAAAGAGATCGGCGACGGGTTCGCGAACAGGGGCATCCGCGCGGTGCCTCATCTGCTGGCCTCGCCCGCGCCCTACCTGTTGCTCGCCGTGTCGCTCGGCGCGCTGTCGTTGTTGCAAGCGGGTTTCCAGCGCGGGAACGCGGCGTCCGTGATGGCGGCGCTATCGGTGCCCGAATCGCTCGGGCCGCTGATCGCAGGCTTCTGGCTGTATCACGAGAAGTACCCGCACGGCGTCGCCGCGGTGATCCTTCCCGCAGGTCTCTTGTGCGCGATCACGGGCTCGGCGTTGCTGGCGAGGCACGGGCGCAAGCTCGGCGAGCCGGTTGAGCATGCCGCGGCTTAGACCACGTGCGCGGAAGTCAGTAGGTACGAGGCAATAACCACCGCGGTGAAGCCGGCTGCTTGCAGCATTGCGCGCGCAGGGCCGCGTTGCCGAGCAGCTGCCTCGAGCGCCGATGCGATCACGAACCCGCCGATGACCCCTCCGATGTGCGCGCGCAGGTCGATCCCCGGCGTCTCGATCCCGATGAATAGGTTGATCGCGATGAGGAAGATCCAGCTTCGGAGCTGTTGCCGCATCCCGGGTTTGTCCCGGTTCCAAAACACCATCGCCAGGCCTGCCCCGATGACTCCGAAGATCGCGCCGGAAGCTCCCGCTGAGAGAGCAGCATGCGAATACGCGAGAGAGGTGGCAGAGCCGAGGACGCCGGAGGCGAAATAGAGCATGAGGTACCGCCACTTGCCGTACCTGTTCTCGACCGCACCGCCGAATATGAACAGGGCGAACATGTTGAAGAAGATGTGGCCGATGCTGAGATGCACGAACATCGCGGTGATCAATCTCCACCATTGCGAGGCCGGCAACGGATTGGTGAGCGCCCCGAAGCGCTTCAGCGTGGTGACGGACGTAAGCCGTCCGGTGAGAACCATGAGCCCGAAGACGATCACATTCGCGATGATGATCAGCGTCGTGATCTGGGCCCCCGCGAGGAAACGGGCCGCAGGAACCCGCTCTGCGCGCGTCCTGACTTTGTAGCCGGTCCGTCCCAGCGGTCCTTCGCGCATCTTCCCCGCGCAGATCGGACAGTGTTGGCCTACCGGCGCTGGGTACATATCGTCGGGGCAGATCGGGCGGCCGCAGTGGCTGCAGCTCACGCCGGTCATCCGATCGGGGTGGAACGCGCAGGGCTGCTCGGGCATGGCTGGCGAAGTGTAGAGGAGGCTCATGACCGCCGCTGGTGGCGTCTCTGAGTGTTCCGTGTGAAGGTGTTTTGGTGATCAAGCGCACGCTGATGGTGATCGTCGCCGGGGTAGCGATCTACTTGCTGGTGCCCCGGCTCGGCGGTCTATCGCGCGACGCAGCCGCGCTCCGCGACGCGAACCTCTGGCTCGCGCTCCTCGGTGTGGCTGCAGAAACTGCGTCTATCGCTGCGTACGTCACGCTGTATCGAAGCTTGTTGCGAGCGGAGCACGCCGAGGTGCCGTGGCTCGCGGCCGGGCGCGGCGTGATGAGCGCCTTCCTCATCAGCCACGTTCTGCCGGGTGGCGCAGCTGCGGGGACGGTGATGAACGTTCGCACGATGGAGCGTGAAGGAGTCGCTCCGAAGCGAACAGGGCTGGCATTGGTGCTCTGCGTCATCTTGTCCGATGTCGCCCTCGCGCTCATCTTCCTTGCCGGCATCTTGTACTCCCTCGCGAAGCAGCATCTGCCGGCCGGTTACGTCGCGGCGGCGATCGTCGTTCTCCCGATCGGAGCAGCGCTCGTCGGCGTCGTCGTCCTTCTCGCGTTTCGACGGGACGTCGGCGCGAGCGCGGTCCGCCGCATCGGACGCTTGCTGCACCGCTTCCGCCACAGCATCGATCCCGAGCAGCTTGCGCGCACCGCGGAGGAGCTTGCCGACGAGGCGCGCGCAGCCCTAACGGGGAAGCGATTCTTCGTTGCGATGGGGCTCGCGCTCGCGAACTGGCTGCTCGACATCGCAGTGCTCTATCTGTTCTTCCTCGCCCTCGGACACCATC
>DATGHY010000024.1:0-3902 GCA_035307625.1 Actinomycetota bacterium | reverse complement strand
AACCGGCGAGAAGATCGAGTCGATCGGTATCACGCCGATCGTGTCGGTCCCGCGCTTGTTGCGTTCACCGGTCACGTACCCGCGGCCACGCTCAACGATGAGCTCCATGTCGAGGCGCGCTTTCTTGTTGATCGTGGCGATACGAAGATCGGGGTTCAGGATCTCGATGCCGCTCGGCGCTTCGATGTCGGCGGCCGTGACATCCTTCGGGCCCTGGACGCGCAGGAACACCGACACGGGGTCGTCGTGCTCGCTGCGAAGAACCAAGTCCTTCACGTTCAAGATGATGTCGGTCACGTCTTCCTTGACGCCGTTGATCGTGGAGAACTCGTGGAGCACGCCCTCGATGCGGATCTGCGTGACGGCGGCGCCGGGGATCGACGACAGCAGCGTCCGGCGCAGCGAGTTGCCGAGCGTGTAGCCGAAGCCGGGCTCGAGCGGCTCGATCGCGAACTTCCACCGCGTGTCGGTCTGCGGCTCTTCGACGATCTGCGGCCTGTGGACGATAAGCAAGATGGGTCCTTTCTATCGATGTTCCGTGTTACTTCGAATAGAGCTCGACGATCAGCTGCTCCTGCACCGGAACGTCGATCACGTTGCGTTCCGGAAGCGCGCGCACCGTCGCCTTCAGTGTGTCGCGGTCGACCTCGAGCCAGTCCGCCGGCGAACGAGTCTCATTGAACGCGATCGCGTGCAGAACGGGCTGGACGTGACGGCTCTTCTCGGTGATCTGGATCGCGTCGCCGGGGCGCACGCGCATCGAAGGGATGCTCGCGCGCTTCCCGTTCAGGTCGACGTGCCCGTGACGCACCAGTTGGCGCGCCTGGTCGCGGCTGAGCGCGAATCCCGCGCGATACACGACGTTGTCCAACCGTGACTCGAGCAACCGCAGCAGGTTCTCACCCGTGATGCCCTTCATCTTGACGGCCTGCTCGTAGTAATTGCGGAATTGCCGTTCGAGCACCCCGTAGATCCGGCGCGCGCGCTGCTTCTCCCGGAGCTGCGCGAGATACTCGGTTTCCTTCGTACGGCCGCGGCCGTGCTGGCCCGGCGGGAAGGGACGCTTCTCGATCGGGCACTTGGGCGTTTCGCACTTCGGGCCCTTGAGGTACAGCTTGATCTTCTCGCGACGGCAGAGCTTGCAGTCGGCGTCGGTGTAACGCGCCATGCTTAGACTCGCCTCCGTCGCGGCGGCCGGCAGCCGTTGTGCGGAACCGGCGTCACGTCTTGGATGCCCGCTACCTCGAGCCCGGCGGCGGCGAGCGAACGGATCGCCGTCTCGCGTCCGGAGCCCGGTCCCTTCACGAATACGTCTACGCGGCGCACGCCATGCTCCATCGCGCGCTTCGCTGCGGCTTCGGCCGCGAGCTGCGCAGCGAACGGCGTCGACTTGCGCGAGCCTTTGAAGCCGACGTTGCCGCTCGACGCCCAGCTGATCGTATGGCCCTGGGGATCGGTGATCGTCACGATCGTGTTGTTGAACGTCGACTTGATGTGCGCGTGACCGTGCGGGATGTTCTTCTTCTCTTTGCGCTTGGTGCGCTTAGGCTTCGCCACTCACTTCTCCCCCACTACTTCTTGGCCTTGACCTTCTTGGAGCCTGCGACCGTCTTCTTCGGTCCCTTGCGGGTGCGCGCGTTCGTGTGCGTGCGCTGCCCGCGAACCGGGAGGCCGCGGCGGTGGCGGATCCCCTGATAGCAGTTGATCTCGACCTTGCGCTTGATGTCCTGCGACACCTGGCGCCGGAGGTCACCTTCGACCTTGTACTTCGCGTCGATGAAGTCGCGCAGCCGAACGACCTCGTCATCGGAGAGATCGCGAACGCGCGTCGCGGGGTCGATCCGAGCAGCCGCAACCGTTTGCTTCGCGAGCGACGGGCCGATCCCGAAGATGTAGGTGAGGCCGATCTCGACGCGCTTGTCGCGCGGAAGGTCGACGCCTGCGATACGTGCCATGACTTAGCCCTGCCTCTGCTTGTGTCTCGGGTTCGAGCAGATCACCATGACCCGGCCACCACGCCGGATCACCTTGCACTTCTCACACATCTTGCGGACGCTCGGACGCACCTTCATGAAGCTCTCCCTGTTGTGCCGCCCTTAAGCGACGCCGCTCCTCAGCGATATTGCGGCTGCGCCGGCGAACCGTTCGACCCGTGCCCCGCCTATCCATTCCAGCAGCCGGCACGGCGACCCGCTTCGGAGCCGAAGGCGCAGTGTAGCAGGCCTGTTGACCTGCGGAAAGTCACTTGAAAGCCCCTCACGGTGGGCGCCCCTATGAGAACTCGCGAACACCCGCTGGGATTCCCGCCGCGGCCTAGACGGCCGTCAGGACCTCGGGGCCATCGTCGGTGATCGCGATGGTGTGCTCGAAGTGGGCGGAGAGCGCCCCGTCGGCGGTCACCACGGTCCAGCCGTCGGGGAGCAGCCTGGTCTCGTAGGTGCCGACGTTCACCATCGGCTCGATGGCGATCACGAGACCGGGCTCCAGCTTCAGCCCCGTACCCGGCTTCCCGTAGTTCGGGACCGGCGGGTCTTCGTGGAGCGCGCGTCCGATGCCGTGGCCGACGTATTCGCGGACGACGCTGAAGCCGGCACCCTCGGCGGTCGTCTGGACGGCCGCGCCGATGTCGTGGATCCGGTTTCCCATCTTGGCCTCCGCGATACCGGCCTGGAGCGACCGCTCGGTCGTTTCGATCAACTTCAGCGCTTCCTGAGAGACCTCTCCCACCGGAACGGTCACCGCCGAGTCGCCGTGGTAGCCCTCGACGATCGCGCCCGCGTCCAGCTTGATGAGGTCCCCTTCCTGGAGCGCGCGGCCACCTGGGATGCCGTGGACGATCTCGCTGTTGATCGACGTGCAGATCGTGGCGGGGAACCCGCGGTAGCCCTTGAACGACGGGATCGCGCCGCGCGCGCGGATCTCGCGCTCGGCGATCTCGTCCAGCTCCTGCGTCGTCACGCCCGGCCGCACCGCAGCTTGAAGGATCGCCAGCGTTTCACCGACGACTCGGCCGGCGCGACGCATCTTCTCGAGCTCCTCGGCCCGCTTTCGCATGATCATGCGGTCGCAGCCTCCAGCGCCTTCGCGATGCGCTCCTCTACCTCATCCAAGGTTCCTACCCCATCCACATGAACGAGCAGCCCTCGGTCCTCGTAGTACTCGATGAGCGGCGCCGTCTGCTGGTGGAAGACGTTGAGCCGTTTGCGGATCACCTCAGGGCGGTCGTCGGTACGTTGGAACAGCTTCATCTCGTCGTATGGGCAGGTCCCGCCCTGGTCGGGCGCCCGGTTGAACGTGCGCCCGCACGTGGGGCACGACCAGCGAGACGACAGACGCTGCACGATCAGCTCGTCGGCCACCTCCAAGCTCACGATCGCGTCGAGCTTGTGGCCGATCTCCTCCAGGTTCGCCTCTAGCGCGTCGGCTTGCGCCACATTCCTCGGGAATCCGTCGAGGACGAAACCGTCTGCCGTGTCGCCTCGTGACAGCCTGGTGCGCAGCATCTCGAGGACGATCTCGTCCGGCACAAGCTCGCCGTCGTCCATATAGCTCTTCGCGCGCTTGCCGATCTCGGTTTGCCATTCGACGGCGAAACGAAGGAGGTCGCCGGTTGCCACGTGTGGCACCTGGAATCGCTCGGCAAGCCGAACCGCTTGCGTACCCTTCCCCGCCCCCGGAGGCCCCAGCAGGATGAACCGCATGCCCGCTACTTCAGGAAACCTTCATAGTGGCGCATCATCAACTGCGACTCGATCTGCTTCATCGTTTCAAGCGCGACACCGACCATGATCAGCACCGCCGTACCGGCGAACGGGAAGGATGAAACCTTCCACGCGCCTTGGGCGATGAAGGGCAAAACAGCGATCGCACCGAGGAAGATCGCGCCCGGCAGTGTGATCCGG
>DATGHY010000023.1:0-7817 GCA_035307625.1 Actinomycetota bacterium | reverse complement strand
TGCTTCCCGCACGACGCATGAAACGCGGATCGTCGACGTCGAGATCATCTCGATGTTGACGCCTGCCTCTCCCAGCGCATCGAACATGTCGGCGGCAACGCCGGGATGCGAGCGCATCCCAGCACCGATCAACGAAACCTTCGCGATCCCTGCGTCGTAAAGGATGCTGCTCGCGCCAAGCTCATCCAAGATCGGCTGGAGCGCGCGCTTCACCCGGTCGATGTCGCTCCGCCCCACTGTGAATGAGATGTCGGTGTGTCCTGCCGTCGAAACGTTCTGGACGATCATGTCGACGTTGATGCCTTCGTCGGCGATCGTGCGGAACAGACGCGCGGCCGTCCCGGCGCGGTCGGTCACGCCTTGGACGGTCACTTTCCCTTCGGACACGTCGTGCGTGACCCCGGAGATGATCGCTTTCTCCATACGTTCGTCTTCCTCTCTCACGAAGGTTCCCACGGCGTCCGAGAAGCTCGATGCGACACGGATGATCACCCCGTAATTGCGAGCGTATTCGACCGAGCGCGCCATCAGCACGCGCGCGCCGGTCGCAGCCATCTCGAGCATCTCTTCGTACGAAACCGCGTGGAGCAGCCTCGCGTCGGGCACCATTCGCGGATCGGCCGTGAATACGCCCTCGACGTCGGTGTAGATCTCGCATAGCTCTGCCCCGAGCGCAGCCGCCAATGCAACGGCCGTCGTGTCCGAGCCGCCGCGCCCAAGCGTCGTGACGTCCGATGTCTCGGACACGCCCTGGAACCCTGCGACGATCGCGATCTTGCCTTTCGACAGCGCTTCGCGGATCCGGTCTGCGCGCACGTCGAGGATCTTCGCGCGCCCGTGCTCGGTCGTCGTGATGATCCCCGCTTGGGAGCCGGTGAACGAAACCGCGTCGTGCCCGAGCTCTTGGATCGCTATCGCGAGCAAGGCCATCGATATCCGCTCGCCGGCCGTCAGCAACATGTCCATCTCACGCCCCGGCGGCGCCGGCGAGATACGCGAGGCGAGCTCGACAAGATCATCCGTCGTATCACCCATCGCGCTGACGACAACAAGCACGTCTTTCCCCGCCTTGTTGGTATCGACGACGCGGCGCGCGACGCTCTTGATGCGTTCGGCATCCGCGACCGACGTGCCTCCGAACTTCTGAACGATGAGGCTCAGCTGAAGTCCTTTCCGCCTCGCGGCAGATCGAAGAGCAGCCGGCCGACGACCGCGCGCCGGATCGGAACGCCCTCGCGTCGGTCTTCCTCCAAGCCTTCGAGCCGCCGGATGGCGATCAGCGCGACGACACCGACCGCCATCAGCACGAACGCGCCGGGATAACCGATCAGCAGCGCGAAGATGGGGAGCAGCCCGAACCCAACGCTGGTTCCGAAGCCACCCTTCTTGGCGATCGTTCCGCCGAGTGCGATCACGCCGCTACCCACCATCGCCCACGGGATGATCGCCAGCGAAACGCCGGCGGCCGTCGTCAGCCCGCGCCCGCCGGTCTTACGGAGGAACGGCGCGAACGAGTGGCCGGCCACCGCCGCCACACCGACGAGTGACACCGTCGTCACACTCTCCCCCGCGCGCACCGCGATCAATGCGGGGATGAAGCCCTTGACGACGTCGAGGACCATCGCCAGCACGCCGAGCGGTTTCGAGATCTTCCGGGTGACCAGGAAATGCGCGTCCCCAGGGCTGTCCTGCCGGCGCATCTCCCTGATCACGTCGGAACGGCGCGCCAGCCAGGCGATCAGGTACGGGCTGGGCAGCGTTCCGGCAACGAACGCGACAACGATCCATGCGAGCAGGTGCATCTAGTGCACGCGCCCGGGAACAACCGATGGGCTGGGGTACATTGCAGATGACGTGGGAGATCCTTTCCGGGACGCTCGTTCCAGACTCCGGGCTGCTCGCGACGCGACCTCTATTCCATCACAGAAGGACGCCTCGCGAAGCAACAATGCGCCCGTGCCCGAACCTGCGTCCGAGCAGCCTCCGAAGCCCCCCACCACCGGCGGGATCTCGCTGTCCGGTTTCGGCGATGTCTTCCGCATCCCGGACTTCCGCCGGTTGTTCTGGGGCCAAGCAGCGTCGGCGCTCGGAGATTGGGTGGGCACACTTGCGTTCATCAGCGCTGCGCAGCGCCTGCAGCCGCATCAGCCTGCTGCCGTTGCGATCGTCCTCATCCTGCAGCTGATCCCGGCGTTCTTCGCAACGCCGATCGGCGGCGTGCTGTCGGACCGTTGGGATCGCAAGAAGATCATGGTGTCCGCCGACATCATCCGCTTCGGACTGATCTTGCTTGTGCCGTTCTTTCCGAATATCGGCGTGCTTTATGCGATCGCGTTCGCGCAGGCGTGCTTCTCGCTCGTTTTTCTGCCCGCGCGCGATGCGAGCGTTCCGAACATCGTGAAGCAGCACCACCTCGAAGCGGCGAACGCGCTCGTGATGGCGTCGTCGTACGGGGGGATCCCGATCTCGGGACCGATCTTCGCGTTGTTGGCGTGGACGGGAACACACCTGGATCTCGGTCAAGCTCATTACTTCAATGCCCATCCAGAGTCGTTCGCCTTCTTCTTCGACGCGATCACGTTCTTGGTGTCTGCTGCGCTGATCCAGCGGATGACGCTCGGCAAGGCCCAGCATGCGGATGAGAACCAGGCTGAAGGGTTCTTCACGTCGGTCAAGGAAGGCATCGATTACATCGGAAGCCGGCCGCTCCTTCGAGGGCTCGCTTATTCGTGCGCGGTCGCGATGCTCGGCGGCGGCGTTCTGTTCGCGCTCGGCGTCGGGTACGTCCACCAGACGTTGAAGGGCGGCGACGTGCAGTTCGGCTTCTTGATGGGCATCTTCGGCGCAGGGATGCTCGGCGGCTTCTTGATCTCACAGTTCAAGCCACCCGGCGGCGTGAAATGGATGGTGCGCATCGCGCTGCTGACGATGGGCAGCGTGCTGATCGTGATGGGGATCTTCCCGGTGATCTGGATCGCATACGGGCTCGCTTCGGTCTTCGGCGCCTCGTTCAGCACTGCCGTGATCGTCGCGATGAGCGCGGTTCAGGGTCGCTCGGACGATGCACACCGTGGACGTGTCATGGCCGTCGTGCACATGTTGTTCCGCATCGCGTTGTCGGTGGGCGCGCTGGCGGCAGCCGGGATCGCGAGCGCCGTGCCCAACGGGGGCTTGCACTTGCCGGTCCTTGGTTTCCATCCCGATAAGAACCAGGTCGCGATCATGATCGCGGGCGTATTGATCGCGCTCGGGATCTTGACCGTGCGCGGAAAACCCGGGCCCGAAGAAGCAGAGCTGGAAGAGAAGCTCTAACTAGCGCTTCGGCTTCTCCAACTCGGTAACGGCAAGTTCGCCTGCCGCGTTGCGCGCGCGCAGCACCTTCTTGTCGAACTTGCCGACGCTCGTCTTCGGGATCTCCGTGATGATCGTCCAGCGCTCGGGGAGCCACCAGCGAGCGACCTTCCCCTCGAGGAACGCGCGCAGATCGGCGGCCGTCGCGGTCGCACCTTCTTTGAGGACGACGCACGCGAGCGGCCGCTCGTCCCACTTCTCGTCGGGGACGCCGATAACCGCGGCTTCGACCACGTCGGGGTGACCCATGAGCGTGTTCTCCACGTCGACCGAGCTGATCCACTCGCCGCCCGACTTGATCACGTCCTTCGCGCGGTCGGAGATCTGGATGAAGCCCCTTCGGTCGATCGAGCCGACATCCCCCGTGCGCAGCCAGCCGTCGTGGAACTTCTCCGGCGCATCGTCCTTGTGATAGCGCGAGGTGATCCACGGACCCCGGATCTCGATCTCACCCACGCTCTCGCCGTCCCACGCGACGTCCTTGCCCTCGTCGTCGGTGATCCGGATCTCGCAGCCGGCAACCATACGACCGGTCCGGGATCGCCAGTCGATCTCGTCTTTCGGGTCGGTGCCCTTCGGTGCGCGCGCGAGCGCAGCGAGCGGCGACGTCTCGGTCATCCCCCAGCCTTGGTAGATCTTCACGCCGAACCGTTCGTCGAAGCGCTCGATGAGCGCGCGCGGCACCGCCGAACCACCGCACACGACGAAGCGAAGTGACGAGAAATCGACCGGATTAGTTTCGCTGTAGCGAAGGACGTCGTTCCAGATCGACGGCACCGCTCCTGCGAACGTGACCTTCTCTTGCGCGATGATCTTGCAGAGGGGCTCGGCCTGCAGGAACTTGCCCGGCATAACGAAGTCCGACCCGGTGAACCAGCCCTCGTACGGCATCCCCCACGCGTTCGCGTGGAACATCGGAACGATCGGAAGGATGCGATCGTGCTCCGTCATGCCGAGCACGCCGTTCGGCAAACCCCCGTACGCGTGGAGCACCGTCGAGCGATGCGAGTACGCGACGCCCTTTGGGTCCCCGGTCGTGCCGGTCGTGTAGCACATCGCGGCGGCGGATCGTTCGTCGATATCGGGCCACGCGAAGCCGGGCTGCTCGGCGGCCAAGAGGTCTTCGTAGCTCAAGACGTCACCGTGCAGGCCGCTGGTATCGCAGTCGGCGTTGCCGACCACGATGTACTTCTCCACCGTCTTCAGGTCTTGCGAGACGCGCGCAAGCAACGGAACGAGCGAGTCGTCGACGATGATCACGCGGTCCTCGGCGTGATTGACTACGAACGTGAGCTGGTCGACGAAGAGACGCAGGTTGAGCGTATGCATCACCGCGCCCATGCATGGGATCGCGAAGTACGCCTCGAGGTGTTCCTGCGTATTCCAGCTGAACGTGCCAACGCGGTCACCATCTTCGACGCCGAGACGCTTCAGCGCCGCCGCGAGCTTCTCCGCTCGCTCTGCGACCTGCGCGTAGGTCGCGCGCCGGGCCGTCTCGCCTTCCCAGGTGACAACCTCGCTGTCGGGATAGACCGCTGCGCCGTGCCGAAGGATCATCGTGATGGTCAGTGGGAAGTCCTGCATCGTGCTCTGCATGCGAAACCTCCGCGGTCCGGGAGGGCTATCCTCGCGCGCGACCTGCGCGCGCGTCCACCCCTCCCCGTGCGACGGCCGCACGGGAAGGAGCTCGAGGTGAGAGCCCAGCGGCGGCGATCTCGGCCCGAGGCGGCTTCGTTGCGAACGCATCCTTCGCCTTCTCGGCGAACGATCCCGCGAGGCCTCCGATCGATTGGCCGAGCGAGCGGCCGGCTTCCACCTCGAAGCCGTACCACGAGAACCCGTTCGAGAGTTGCGGGGGCGCGTGCATGTCGATCGCCTGCCCGACCGCATGAGCCAAGCCAAGTGGGATCGCGTAGACGAGGTACTCCTCCCAGAGCACGACGGCGGCAGGCGTCCACTCTCGGACGGTAGAGAAATCTCGCAGGAAATGCTTGAAGGCCATCCATCGAAGATAGTCCTGGGCACCCTTTCGCGTTCGCCTTCGGAGGAGAGGAGTCAGCGCGAGCTGGAGGGCAACAAGCGCGATCGCGATCATGGGCCCCGGCGAACTCTTGAAGCCGACACCGCCGCCCTGGACGTCGAGACCGCCGACCGCCAGCAAGAAGACGAGACCACCGACCGCGATGTTCGCCGTTATCAACGACAAACGAGGCGTTACGAAGTCTCGTGCGTTCCCGTCGGTAAGCATGTCCCAGCGGAATTCGCTGTAGCTCCGATACACGTCGAGGGCGTGAAGGTTTGCCCACTCTTGGAGCTGTTCCCCGCTGATGCCGTCGGCGGCACCAACGAGCTTCAAGATCTTCAAGACGTCGAGCTCATGTGGCATGAGCCCGGCTTCCTCCTTCTCTTTCAATTGGATCTCATGCCGATAGGAGCCGTCCGGGAGTCTCGTTTCGGCTATGTGCGCGTACCCTTTGCGCGCGAGGTCGATCATCGTCGACACCATGTCGACCGGTTTCACGACACCGAAGCGCAGCAGGTAGGCAAGCAAGGCCGGCGTGTATCCCTCGACCGGCTCTCGAACATAGTCACCGGGATCGACAACGCGCGGCTCCTTCCCGTACAGCACGAACACCACGCTAAAGAAGGTGAAAGAGGCAGCGGCCAGTGCCGGGGCAAGGATCCGCCACAAGTGTGCGCTCGTGATACCAAGGACGATCACGTCGGTGATGGTAGAGGTGCCGGGGATGTGCGGCTAGATGTCTCGGCGGCCTTCGAGCGCGCGCCCCAAGGTCACTTCGTCCGCGTACTCCAGATCGCCGCCGACCGGCAGGCCGCTCGCGATCCTGGTCACGCGCACGTCGAGCGGCCTGATCAGACCGGCCATGTAGATAGCGGTCGCCTCGCCTTCGACCGTCGGGTTCGTGCAGAGGATGACCTCTTTCACTTCGCCGGTCCCGACGCGCTGTAGCAGCTCGCGGATCCTGAGGTCGTCTGGGCCGATGCCGTCCATCGGCGAGATGTGCCCGCCGAGCACGTGGTAGCGGCCGCGGAACTCTTGCGTGCGCTCGACCGCGATGATGTCGCCGGGCTCTTCGACCACGCAGACGACGGTCGAGTCGCGCTTCGGGTCGCGGCAGAAGTTGCATTGCTCACCCTCGGAGACGTTGAAGCACGTCTTGCAGATCGCGACCTTCTGCTTCGCGGCGATGATCGCATCGGCGAGGCCGTGCGCTTCTTCGGCCGGCGCTTTCAGCAAGTGGAACGCGAGGCGTTGCGCGGACTTGTATCCGACTCCCGGCAGCCTGCGGAGCGCGTCTATCAGATCTTGAACGGGGCCTTCGAACACGCCTACTCCTCGACCAGGTCGTCGCCGAAGCCGGACTTCAAGACGTCGAGCGGATCGGCGCTCGTATCGTCGATCGCATCAAAGGTTTCCGACGCTTCTTCTGCGCGCGCGCTCACCACGGCACGGACCAGAGGCGAGATCCCGAACACCGATTGCACGGCACCCGCGATGATCGTGGCGTTCTTCGGTTCGGTCACCATGTCGCCGTGGATCGCGAACCGTACTTCGACGGTGATCACGCGGCCGTCGAAGGACTGCACACCGGCATCGCCGAGCAAGGCGTGCAGCTTGCGGCTCTTCTGGCGGACCTCCTCGAGAACCACCGGCCACGAACGCCGAACCATCTCGAGGTCGACGAGCCCGGCAGCAGTGCTCGGCTCGGGCTTCTTCTCTTCAGCCTTCGCTTCAGCGGCCGGCGCCTTCGCCGTTGGCTTCGATCGCTTGGAGGAGGCCTTCGCCGGCGCTTCGGGTTCCTCGGAGGCTTCTTCTTTTGCGGGCGCGGGCGTTGCAGCTTTCGTGGCGGCCGGGGGAGGCTGCTCGCCGGAACGCTGTACTTCCAGCACGCGTTCCAGCCGTTCGATGCGCGCGATCGCCGAGGCTGCGGAGTCGTCCGCTTCCGGCATCGTCACGCGCACCACGGCAAGCTCAACCGACAACCGCGGAGCCGCTTGCTGGCGCATCTCGCTCATCGCGTCGACGAACGCGCGCAAAGCGTGCAGCAGCTTCGCGCCGCTGAACGCGTCGGCCTGCGCCGCCAAGCGCGCGCGCGTTTCCTCGGTCGCATCGATCAAGTCTCCCGGCTCGGCGACCTGCTTCGTCAGCAGCAGGGCGCGAAGGTGCTCGACGACCTGTCGAGCGAACACGCGCAGGTCGTGCCCTTCTTCCACCAGTTGCGCGATCCGCTGCACGGCAGCGCCTGTATCGCTTTGCGCCAGCGCGTCCGCGAACTCGAACATCAGGTCGCCGGTCGAAGACCCGAGCAACCGCGCCGCGTCCTGGACCGACACCGACCCCGCTGCGGCCAATTGATCCAGCGTCGACAGCGCGTCCCGCACGCCGCCCTCCGCCGAGCGCGCGATCAGCTGCAGCGCGCCCTCGTCGGCATCGATGCCTTCTT
>DATGHY010000022.1:0-5096 GCA_035307625.1 Actinomycetota bacterium | reverse complement strand
ATTGAGTCATCCTAAGTGAACGCTCCTCGCGATCAGCTTCCGCAGCATCTCGTAGGTCGATCACTATCGGCTCGTCGGCAAGGTTCATGCCTATCAAGGTAGCGTCGCCCGCGCGCGCGCTCACGTGATCGGGCGGAACGTACAAGTACTCGTCTTGCGGATCTAGTTTCGTTCGTCTGCCGCGCGGTCCCAGCACCAGCGACGCGACCACCAAGATCAACCCGGCCCAGATGATCAAGTCACCCACGCTTGCAACAGTTGGTTGCCTCCAAAGCGGGATGACGTCTCCCAGTGGTGATAGGCGCGCATGGCCAGCGCTGTTGATGAAGTGCTTGCCGCGGATAACGAGTTCTTGAGCCTTCGCCCCGCCATATCCCACTCGAGCCGCAGCCGCAGCTGAGATCGGCATGCCTCGATTCAGCAGGATCACCGTGTAGTTCATGGCGGCACCGATCGCAATGAAAGCCATGCCGGGCAAGCGCCAATTCATTGCCGCGAAGGCGAACACAACGAGATACGAAGCCACGACCAAGCCGAATGCGATGATGCTTTGAGATCGCGGGATCAACATGCCACTTAATTGCAGCGCGACGGCCATGATGACGAGGCCCGGCCAGCGCAATCGCGCTGCGAGCAGGTTCTTTACGGAGCCGCCCCGCGCCAAACCGATCGCGAGGCCGACGACGATAACAACTGCGAATGCAAGCATTGGTGTGGTGTATCCTCCCGGCGCATTATCACCCCGCCCTTTGGGGGAGGACCGGAAGGTGGAACTAACCGCAGTTCGTTACGAGGCAACCCCGCCGGTGGCGCGCATCACGATCAACCGCCCCGAAAAGCGGAACGCCTTGAACGTGGCCGTCATGTCTGAACTGCGCGGCGCCTTCGCGAAGGCGCGCGAGGACGACTCGATCAGGGTAGTCGTCCTTACCGGTGACGGGGACAAGGCCTTCAGCGCCGGCGGCGATCTCGGCGGTTTCACGGCTGAACAATCCAAAGTCGAGCAGCATCGCCTCCGCGGAACGCTTGTGGATCTCTTCGAAGACATGACTCGTCTCGGGAAGCCGATCGTGGCGCGTGTGAACGGTCACGCGCTGGCCGGCGGCTTCGGATTGATGTGCGCGTGCGACTTGATCGTTGCCGCCGACACAGCTGAGTTTGGCATGCCTGAGATCAACACCGGACTCTGGCCGTTCATCATCACTGCCGTAGTGCGGAACGCGATGCCCGAACGCAAGGCGCTCGAGCTGATGATGACTGGCGAACGCATCGATGCGACCGAAGCTTCGCGGTGGGGGATCGTGAACCAGGTTGTTCCCACAAGCGAGCTTGACAAGGCCGTCGATGCGTTATGCGAGACGCTTGCATCGAAGAGTCCGTTGATCATGAAGCTCGGCAAGGACTCTTTCTATGCCTCGCGAGACATGGGTTTCCGCGAAGCGATGGATTACCTGCACGGTCAGCTAGGCATAGCGCTGGAAAGCGAAGATGTGATCGAAGGCGTCACGGCGTTCCTGCAGAAACGCGCCCCTCAGTGGAAAGGCCGTTAGCGGACTGATCCCGGCTACGGTCCAGTAATACGATCGATCCGAGCACCGTCGCTTCGGACATCGCGCGCAAGAAGCTCGTGAAGTTGAACCACACGTCCGAGCGCAAGAACGGCACCAGAATCAGAGCCAGGATGAAGGCTGCTCGTTCATGAAATATCGCTGTTGAGCGCCGAAGCGCGCGCAACCCAGCCGCCAAGAACGCCAGCGACGCCGTCGCGAACACGATGTTCCATGTGAGGACGCGCGCACCTCGGTCCACCCAGCGCGAGCCCGCCAGGATCAAGCCGTAGAAGGGGATCGGGCTGATGTCGCGGCCGCCCGCCGACAAGAGTGGCGGCGTTCCCCACCGGGCCCCCAAGAAGACCTGCCACGCGCCGAACGCGATCAGCGGCACGAGCGCGCACACCAGATACGTGCGCCGGCGGGCGATCAGCGCAGCGACCAGCAAGCCGAGCGCGAACACGAGCGTGGTCTCGCGCGCGAACGCAGCGAACGTCAACGCGATCGTCGCAAGGGCGAACCGGTCCCGCCGGAACAACGTCAGGAAGCCCAGTGCGAGGAGGATGGCGATGACCTCGCCGGTGTCGTGCGTGAGGGCGACGAGCACGCCCGGTATGACGGCGAACGCGAGGCCCCACCACGGTGATCGCACCAGCGTCGTTCCCACCAACGCGATCAGCACTAAGCCGACCGCGTTGATCACGATCAGTGCCCACGGAACGGCACCGGGTTTGCCGCCTCCGCTGAAGATCCAAGCGAGCACCGGGTACAGGATGCGTTGCTGACGTCGGCCCGGTTGGTCGAGCGTGATCCCGAACTTCGTGCGCGCGCCGCTGAAGGGATCGAGTGCGAGGCGGTAATAGAACTGCCCGTCGTATCCGATGCCGTCGATGACGGTGAGGTTCTTCGGTGTCTGGCCCGGGTGCGCGTAGACGTTGCCCGCGCGCACGAACGCGGAAGCGTCCCAATGCGAGGTGGCGAGGCGCGCGGTGACGACTGCAGCCGAGAGCACTGAGGCGGCCAGCGCGACGAGCACGACGGTTCGGCGCGCGCTCAACGGGCTGCTCGAACGAATGCGCCTTCCTGCAGGATCGGGACCGTGTCGGTGACGCCCAGCTCGGCAGCCAGCGTCACGTCGATCGCGTAGCCGCGGGAGCCGACCTCTCGGCCACTCGCGCAGTTTGTCAGGCGGTCAGGCAGCTCGCCGCGTGCATCCATGAAGACCGCCACCGCGCTGGACGCCTCGGGAGACAAGCCCTCGAGCCCGGAAAGGATCGCGCCCGCGCCGGCCTGGTCTTCGAAGGCCGGCCGCAACGAATCGTCGGACATGAACCAGCGCTCGCCGGCGGCGATGACGGTGATGGTTTCGCCGAGCGAGCGAGCTGCGCGCGCCACCGCGGTCGCGTTGCGCAGACAGCCGGCCAGGACCGGCTTGCCCGCCTCGGCAGCGGCGAGCGCGATCGTGGCCCCGTTGGGCGAGGGCAGCACGATCCGCTCATCTGTTGAAGCCTTCTGGAACGTTGCGGGCGACAGCGAGTATGGGTGCGCCTCGTCCACCGCTTCGCGGTGGACCGCGAGGGATGCTCGCACTGAACGCGCGAAGTCTTCGGCCGACGCGTCCTTGAAGGCGTAGGGGTAGATGCGCGCGCCTTGCTCGCAGCCGATCGTGATGCACGTGGTCGACGAGATGACGTCGACGACCACGATCACATCGGACGCGGCCGCAAGCTGGCGCGCGCCTTCAGGCCCCCACTCGAACCGCGACTTGAAGCCGTGCTGATCCCAGAACTGCATCAAGCGCGGAGGCTACTGCTTTGTTGCTTAGTGGCGCTCTGCGACCGCGAGGATGTTGCCCTCGCTGTCCTTGAACCAGGCGCCGCGCTCGGTTTCGCTGAACTTCGCGATGCCGTTCTCGGTCTTGAGGCCCGGGAAGTCGTACTCCTCGAACGTGACGCCGCGCGCGCGCAGGTCCTTCATCGTCTTGTCAAGGTCCTTGACCTCGAAACCGCCCAGCGTGTGCTGCGCGCCGGTGAACTGCGTCTTGTAGAGCAGGAACTGCGTGTTGCCGGTCACGTACAGCGTGCCGTCCATCCGCTCTTCCTTCGGCGTGAGCCCGAGCTTGTCCGCGTAGAACTTCTTCGCGCGCTCGATGTCCGAGGCCGGGATCGTCGGCGTGTAATCGAAGCCTTCCAGCATGTGAACCTCCCCTTTCGTCCTTGCGAGCAGCCTACGCCCGGGGCCACCGGCCGGGAAGTGACACAAATCACAACTGGCGGGTAACAAAACGCACGCAGGAAGGCCTCTGTTTATTGCCTCCCTGCGCGCGCTGGAGTGCTTCGAAGCAGCTGCTCTAATTACAGGTACTTGAAGCTGATCTTGATGATCGCAGCCGGTCTAGTAAGCGTAGATGGTTAAGGTCTTGGTTGCGGTCGGGATGAATACGCCGTTCTGAGCAACCAGGACGCGGTACCGCTGATAACCCCTGCTCGGTGGGTGCGCCGTGAGATAGAAACGTCCGCTCGAGTGAGCGTAGGTCGTTGCAACAGTCTTCCAAACTCCAGATACCAGCCTCTGGAGGTACTCATAGGTCCCCAGCGTCGCAGGGGCGACCGAACCATAGATCGTTGTCGTTGTCCCGAGACGGATGCGTGTGGATCTTGTGGCAGCCCAGACCCGCCACCAAATACGTGGCTCTATCCCGTTGAAAGCCATGAAGAAGTTCCTGCTGAAGAAATCTGATCCGTGGTACGTGATCGCCGCATAAACAAACTCGGGGATCTGTTCAGACGAGAATGTGATCCCCCAATAGCCCTGTGAATCGGTCGTCAATGTCTTCAAGACCGAGCAGCATGCATCCAGATCGGGACTCAGAATTGTGATGGCTACACCCGGCCATGCGGCGCCGGTGTCGGCGTGCGTCAGTCGCCCTTTGAAGGTGAGACTGTTGCCGTACATCGCAGGCAATGGGGATTGACCTGCGCTGAGATGAGGGATGTCGGTTCCGATCACGGCGAGGCGTGGATCGAAGCCGCTCGATGCGGGGTCCGCATCTAACTGGTTCGCTTGCTTGTCGTAGGCCTCGACCTCAGCGACGCGAAGCTCGCCGTTGTAGTGCGAGCCGATAATGACGTCTCCCTGCCACCATCCGTCGTAGATCGTCCCAGACGAGAGATCGAGGAAGACAAGCTGACGGTCGCCAGTACTGACGTCTTCGACGGCAAGAAGCGGCGTTGGAAGAAGGCTGCCGCCGTCCGCGACCTGGTCGACTCCATCTGCATCCTTGAGACGGACCGACACTTTTACTGTTGCAACGTTCAAGCCCGAGACGGACACGGATGATTGATCGAACTGAAGACCTGCGATCTGCGGAGCACCGTCGATCGACGCCGCGCGCGCCGTGAGGCTCGATAGACCTGAAAGGATGATCGTTGCTGAAATGACGAGTGCTGCTGCCCCCCAGCGCCTCATAAGGCCAGGCTAGGTCCACAAACCGCGGCGTGAACATGTCCTTTCGGACAGTGGGCGTGAATCCTTAGACGTTCGCCG
>DATGHY010000021.1:0-10144 GCA_035307625.1 Actinomycetota bacterium | reverse complement strand
AGCTGACCGCGTTCCGGTAGTCTGTCGCCCATGCCACGGGTCGCCATCGTCGGGTCATTCTCGACCGGCAAGACGACGCTCGCCGAAGCGGTCGCGGAACCGCTCGGCTTGCCGCTGCTACCCGAGGTCGCGCGCGAGGTTGCTTCGCTGGGCTTCAAGCTCGACAAGGACGCAACGCCCGAAGTCGAGACGTTGATCTTCCTCCGCCAGCTTTACAACGAGATGATCCACGACGACTTCGTCGGCGACCGCTCACTGATCGACGTGATGGCCTACGCCGGCTGGGTGCTCGACAACCAAGAACGACGTCGCGAGTTCGCCCTGTGGGACGCGTGCGTGAAGGTCGCCGAGTACCAGCTTCGCAGCCAGTACACCCACGTGTTCTACCTGCCGATCGAGTTCCCGATCGTGCCCGACGGCCTGCGGCCGCTCGACCCCGACTTCCAGAAGGAGATCGACGAGCGGATGGTCAGGCTGCTCGACCTCCACGACGTGAAATACGAGTCGCTGACCGGTTCCGTCGAAGAGCGGATCGAGCAGCTGGCCGCGCGCGTCAAAGCCTGAACCTTCGGTCATCCCGCAGCCCGGAAGGCGTCCTTATACTCGCCGATATGCGACGAGCCGCCCTGTCCGCTTTGACCGTCATGCTGCTTCTCGCAGCGTGCAGTTCGAACACGCCGAACCCTGCAGTCTCGGGATCGAGCACGCCTCCGGTGACGGTCAGCAGAAGCGCGACTCCAACGAAGAAGCCCGCGCACGTCGTGAGCGCGCGCCAAGCGCTGTACGTCTACCAGAACGCGATCTGGCTCTACGACGTGAAGACGAACAAGACGCGACAGGTCACGCAAGGTGGGACTGTCTCGATGCCGGAATGGCTTGATGCGAACCATTTCTCGTTCGTGCAGGGCGGCAACACCCTTAAGATCGCCGATCTGAAGGCGGCTTCGACGACGGACGTTTTCACCGCTCCGGGCGGCATCCAGGCCTACGGATGGAGCCCCGATGGTCAGACGGTCGCGTACATCGAGACCGATTCGAGCGCCTACCCGCATCTGCGATACCGCTCGTTGTCCGACGGCGCGACGCAGTCGGTCGCGACGCTCGCACGGGCGCCCGGCCGAGGTGTGGCGCCGTCCGACCAGCTGAAGATCCAGTTTTCTAAGGACGGCGCCTACGTCCTCGTGGTCTACACGCCCGCCGACGGTGACCCAGGCACGCCGGTTCCGGCGGAGCAGAGCCAGTTCCAGATCCGCGGGAGCGACGGCTCGCTCTCGTTCTCCGTCGACATAGATCAAGATCCGACGATGGGCTTGTTCTCCCGAGACGGAAAGACTGTGTATTTCATGGATAAGAGCGGTGTACAGGCGTGGACCGCCGGGTCCGGTGCGACGCGAACGCTTCGGCACATGCAGTGGTTCGACCCATGGCAGTCTCCCGACGGGGCTTTCGTAGCCTTCGACACCGGTTCGTTCTCGACGGAAGCGCGCGTGAAGACCTTCGACCTGCGCGCGTTCACGGTGAAGACGATCTCGAAACCGGGGCGCGCGCTGCCCGTTGTCGCTGGGCCGCAAACCGTCTGGGCCGAGCAAGTGTTGCCGTGTGCCGGGGCGTGCGATGGGCCGACGCTGGGCGCGGTGTTCGCGATCGACACGAAGACGTTGGTCGAGACGAAGCTTCCGGTGCAGTCTCTGCAGGATGCGGACGTGCTGTACGGCTAAAGCGCGCGCAGCTAGGGCAAGTACGGCGCCGGGTTCACCGGGTGTCCGTTGATCCGGATCTCGAAGTGCAGGTGCGCACCCGTCGCATTGCCCGTCGCGCCGCACGCACCGATGTTCTGGCCGCGGCGAACGATCTGTCCTTCGTGAACGTAGATCCGCGACTGATGCGCGTACAACGTTGCGTATCCGCCGCCGTGATCGATGATCGTCGCCTCACCGTAGCCACCGCTCCAGCCGGTCGAGATCACCTTGCCGGCTTTCGATGCGAAGTCCGGGTTCCCTTCGGGACACCAGATGTCGATGCCGGTGTGGAAGCCGCCCCAGCGTGGACCATAGGGGGAGTTGATCCGATGGCTCACGGTCGGCCAGGCAAAGCCGCCGCGGCTGAATGCCCCGTTATAGCCGCCCGAGCGGGAGCTGATGATCCCTTCGATCATCGCCTCGTCGTGTTGGAGCGAGGCCACTTCGCTTCGATAGCCGGCGATGCGGCCCGCCAACGCGTTGTGGGCGTCCTGCTGAACCTGCGCGGCCTCGTTGACGATCTCGACGCGCTGTGCGATCTGATCGCGCACCTGCGCCGCCTGCGCCATCTCCGCGTGCAACACGCCCTTCGCTTGGTTCGTCTGGTTCTTGATCACGGCAAGGTCCTGCAACACGCGTGCGTCGTAGCCTGCGACGAAGTCGAGCGTTCCGGCCCGGCCGTAGAAGTCACTGATGTTCTTTGACGATACGAGGGCGTCCATTCCGTCCATCGGGCCCATGATGTACAGAGCGCGCGCGCGCTTCGCGATGATCCCGACGCGCTGAAGCCGCTGGACCTCAAGCGAAGAGAGCTGGCGTTGCACCGACGTGATCTCGATCCCGATCATGCTCAGGTTGTTCTGAGCAGCCGCGAGCAGCGATTGCTGCATCGCAAGCTTGTGCGTGATGGAGCCGAGCACCGCGAGGATCTGCGCGTCCGTTTCAACGGCTGCGTTCAAGCGCGCGCGGGCGGCGCGGAGGTCACGTCGAGTTTGCTCGAGTGAGCTGTTTGTAGAAGCGGACGCTGAAACCAGGGGAAGGGTGATACTGATAGCGATGGTTGCAACGACGAGACGTGCGAACTTGCTTACCCCAGGCACCGCGACGATTCCCCCACCTTCTTCCGACTTAAGGTGTCGTGCGTCCAGCCGACCAGAACTTCGACCAAAACTTCGGCCCTTGTTACCAAAGTCCTTCCTCGACTTCAAAGCCAGAAGTCGACGCCTCCGCGCTGACCTGCGAAGATGCGGCTCGTTACGATTTCATGACATCGATCGGAACACGATCAATGGCAACTGCTGAGCAGCTGAAGGCGTCGATCGCCGATGTGATCGGTGCGTTGTGCTATGCGTTGTTATGTTCCTTCGAAGCCGCAACGCATGCGTTGAAATCAGCGCCAACGACGGCGCTGGCCGAGCGTCAAGCGGCGTTCGCAACGGAGGAATACGAGCGGTATCGCGTGTTGCGCGCGCGCTTGAACGAGCTCACCAGCGAGCCCGATCGCTCGATGGAAGCGTTCCGGCTCGCGCTCGACGTGTTCTATCGCTCGACCGTTGCGGAGGACTGGCTTGAGAGTCAGGTGTTTCAGTTCGTCGGCGGCACGATCACGACCGACTTCGCCGATATCATCGGCGCGCGCCTCGACGAAGATACTGCTGCCGCGGTGCGTCGTTCCCTCACGGACCGGGGCGACCAAGAGATATTCGCGCTCGATCAGATCATGGAGGCGCTGTCGCGCGACGGCGACGGGGCGCAGCAGCGCATGCGCACGTTCGCCGGCACGATGGTCGGCCAGGCCCTGAACACGTTGCGAGAAGCGCTTGAAACGTCCGACGCCCTCGAAGTTGTGCTCGGCGAAGGTGGAACGAAAGAAGTTGTGCTCGAGCTGCTTGGACGTCATCGCGAGCGGCTGGAGCGGCTCGGTCTCGATTCGATCGAGTGAGCGTTACTCTTCCTGGGTCGCGCTTGCGCGCGTCCTAATCTCTTCGACGATCGCGGGATCAGCGAGAGTCGTCACATCGCCGAGGGTTCGCTGTTCGGCCACATCGCGCAACAGGCGACGCATGATCTTTCCACTTCGCGTCTTCGGCAGCTCCGGCGTGAACACGATCTGCTTCGGGCGCGCGAGCTTCCCGATCTTCTCCGCAACGTGCGCGCGCAGCTGTTCGCCGAGCTCCGGCGTCGGCTCGGTGCCGGCGCGCACGATCACGTACGCGAAGATCGCTTGACCGGTTTGCGGATCGTTCTTCCCGACGACGGCGGCCTCGGCGACCGTCGGATGATCGACGAGCGCGCTCTCGACCTCCGTCGTCGAGATGCGATGCCCTGCGACGTTCATCACATCATCGACACGGCCCATGAACCAGAAGTCGCCGTCTTCATCGACGCGGCAACCGTCGCCCGCGAAGTAACGGCCGGGGAAGCGCGACCAGTACGTCTCCTTGTATCGCTCTGGATCGCCCCAGATACCTCGAAGCATCGACGGCCATGGCTTCGTGATCGTGAGGTATCCGCCGCCGCCGGGGCCGACCGTTGCGCCCGCGTCGTCGACGATCTCGGGGAAAACGCCAGGAAAAGGCTTCGTCGCGGATCCGGGCTTCAGCGTCGTTAGGCCGGGCAGGGGCGTGATCATGATCGCGCCGGTTTCCGTCTGCCACCATGTATCCACAACCGGACAACGCTGGCCGCCGATCACGCGGTAGTACCACATCCACGCTTCGGGGTTGATCGGCTCGCCGACGCTTCCGAGCAGCCGCAGCGAAGACAGGTCGTGCTTGGCCGGATACTCCTCGCCCCACCGCATGAACGCGCGGATCGCGGTCGGCGCGGTGTAGAGGATCGTCGCGCGGTAATGCTCGATGATCGACCAGAACCGATCCTTGTCGGGGAAGTCCGGGGCCCCCTCGTACAGGATCCCGGTCGTGTGGTTCGCGAGCGGCCCGTAGACGATGTAACTGTGCCCGGTCACCCAGCCGATGTCGGCCGCGCACCAGTACACATCGTCGGACTTGATGTCGAAGATCAGCCGGTGTGTCGCCGATGTGCCGGTGAGGTAGCCGCCGGTCGTGTGCACGATCCCCTTCGGCTTCGCCGTCGTGCCGGACGTGTACAAGGTGAAGAGGAGATCTTCCGCGTCCATCTGTTCGGGCGCGCACGTGTCGGGCTGCTCGGCAACGAGATCTTCGTACACCACGTCGCGCCCGTCGGTCATAGGAACGTCGTCTCCGGTTCGCGTGACAACCACGACGTGCTCGATCGTCGGGCAGCGCGCAACGGCTTCGTCTGCGTTGTCCTTGAGCGGCACTTTCGCACCGCGCCGCCAGCCGCCGTCGGCCGTGATCAGCAAGCGCGCGCCGGCGTCCTGGATCCGGCCCGACAGCGCATCGGCGCTGAAGCCGCCGAACACGACCGAATGCGCCGCGCCGATGCGGGCGCAGGCCAGCATGGCAACAGGAAGCTCGGGGATCATGGGCATGTAGATAGCAACGCGGTCGCCCTTGCGGATCCCCAGCGCGCGCAACGCGTTCGCGAATCGGCACACGTCGGCCAGTAGCTGCGCGTACGTCAGCGTCTTGCGATCGCCGGGCTCACCCTCGAAGTAGTACGCGATCTTGTCGCCGCCACCGGCGCGAACGTGGCGATCGAGGCAGTTGACGCTCACGTTCAGCGTGCCGCCGACGAACCACTTCGCGAACGGCAGATCCCATTCCAGAACGGTGTGCCAAGGTGTCGTCCATTCGAGCAGCCCGGCCTGCTCGGCCCAGAAGCTCTCAGCATCTTCCGTCGCGCGCGCGTAGATCGCGGGATCGTTCGCGTTGGCGTTCTTCGCGAAATCCGCTGTCGGTGCGATGGTGCGACGTTCCTCGAAGAGCGTTTCGATCGCGCGTTCTGAAGCCATCGGCCGACTCCTCGCTACTTACCCTCGCCGTCCCGACAACGCGAGGATCTTCGTCTGATCGCTTGAGCCCTCGGGGATCGGCGGGGGTGCCGCCGTCGCTCCAACCTGCTCGTACCCCTTCATCGCGATCTCAGCCCATGGCATCAGGTACGACGTCAGGTCCGCGTCCATCGTTGTGTCTGCGCCGATGCCGGTGCGCAGGTCCCACCCGTGTATGTGCAGGTCGAACACCATTTGGTCGAGGTATTCCTGCGCGGGGAAGTCTCCGAACGACAAGTGCGTCACCGATTGCAGGTCGTTCACCGCCATGACGGCGTCGCGCGCAGCGGCAGCTGCTTCATCCCACGCCGCAACCGGATCGTCCCCGAGGTTGTCCCCGTCGAATCGATCACCGACTTCCGCGATCGTCTTACCCTCGAGGAGAGGCGGAAGCCACAGCTGCTCGTTCACGAGATGCTGCAGCAACGCGTGCACATCCCACTCGGTGCACGGGGTCGGCAGATGCCATTGGTCCTCACGGATCTGATGCACTGCGTCTTCGTACAGATTCGAGGCCTTAACGAAGAGATCGCGGACGTCGGCCATGGATCCTCCTAGTCGAGCCAAACCCGATCTTGGTTGTGTGGATCGTCGATCGGTGACGAGATGAATAACACGTCGCAAGGATCACCGAATTCCGCCGAGTGAGGCGTGTTCGATGGGATGATCCAGACGTCGCCGGGCTTCACCGGCCTGGTCGTTTCGCCGACGGTCACCGACCCGCTGCCTTTGAGCACGTAGCCGATCTCGTCGTGCGTGATGTGCACGTGTTTCTTGAACGGTCCGGCGTGGCCTTGGAACACGAAGACGCTCGACTGCTTCCCGTGGCCGAGGTACGTGCGCTTGAACGCGTCGTCCGCGGTGAGCTTGTCATTCGCGACGGCCTCATCGATATCGATCACGTCGACCTTCGTCATCGGCAAGGCTTGCTGGCAGGTCGGGCACAGATGCTGTTCCATCGTTCCCCCTTGGTCAGCGCCGCGCGACCGCGGCTTCGAACAGGAAGTGATACACCTCGGTGTGCCGCTTCGCTTCCCACACGTCGCCACCCCAGATGTACGCGCCGTGATCGGCGACGAGGATGGCGAATGCAGTTGCGAAACGATCATCTTTCAATGCGGCTTCGACCTGATCGACGAGCTCGCTCTCGCGCGGCGTGTTGCGGATCACGGGAACGAGGTGGCGGTCTTTGTTGGTCAACCCGCGGATGCCTTTCAGCATCTCGAGCTGCTCGAACACGACGTGGTCGTTATCGCCGGCGAGATCGGCAGCCAACACCGACGACAATGCATGCGAGTGCACAACGCTGTGCGCGCTCCGCATGCGCGCGGCCGTGCGGAAGATCGAGTTGCACTCCGACGGCCGCAGCGATGGATCCACCGCCGGGACGACGACCGATCCATCCGACGGATCCACGACGAAGAAGTCGTCCGGTTGGATGCGCTCCTTGTGCACGCCGGTCGGCGCGAGGAAGAGGTTCCCGTCGTCCGTCGGCCCGCAGATGCCGCCGCCCGTCCCCGACACCCACCCCTTCGTATAGAAGACGCGCAGTAGCTCGCACAGCAGTTCTTTCGTCTGCCGGTCGCTCATGACCGGTGCACCTTCGTCGCGCGCGCCTGATCTCGCGGCTTCACCACGATCGTGTCGACGTTGACGTGGCTCGGCCGGGTCGCCGCCCACGCGATGCAGTCTGCGACGTCGTCGGCTGTGAGCGGGGTCAAGCCCTCGTAGACCTTCGCCGCGCGCACGGCGTCTCCGTCGAACCGTACGAGCGAGAACTCCGTCTCTACGAGCCCCGGCTGCACCTCGGTGACACGGATGGGCTTGCCGAGCAGCTCGAGCCTCAAGGTCTCGGTGATCGCCGCCACGGCATGTTTCGCGGCGGTGTAGGCCCCGCCGCCCTCGTAGGTCTCGATGCCTGCGATCGAACCGACGTTGACGATGTGGCCGTCCCCCGACCGTTCGATCGCCGGCAGCAGCGCGCGCGTGACGCGCGCGAGACCGACGACGTTTGCCTCATACATCCAGTCCCAATGGTCATCGGGGATCTCGGCCAGCGGAGCGAAGCCCTTCGCGCCTCCGGCGTTGTTGACCAGCAGGTTGAGCGAGCCGATCCCTTCGACGAAGGCCTCGACCGAGGCTTGGTCCGTGACGTCTAGGGGCCTCCAGCGAGCGCCCGTCTGGCCGGCGATCTTCTCGAGTCGATCGGTGCGGCGCGCGCCGATAAGCACCTCGAAGCCCTCGCTCGCCAGGCGTCGCGCCGTCGCTTCGCCTATGCCCGAAGAGGCGCCCGTAACGACGGCAGTTTTCATCGACGGTGTTCTAGCAGGCGCAACCAGATCGGTGCGAAGCGGAACCGTGCGTTACGAACGGCGGGCGGCGTGGAATACCGACGATATGTGGGCGTGGGTCTTCGCAGCACCGGCGGGATTCATGCTCATGATCTTCATCCTCGCCTGGCTCGAGGAGAGGATCGTTACCCCGGTCGATCGATCGGCCCGGATCAAGATCGTGCTCGAGCGATCCGAACCCGACGAGGTCGAGAGCCTTGTAGCGCGCATGCTGGCCCCCGTGGTGCCTGCGCGCCGCGTTGCTTCTTCATAGCGGCGCGATCGTGAAACCCGCTTGCTCGAGGGCTGCTCGAACCGCGCGCGCGCTCTCAACTGCGCCTGGTGTGTCCGCATGCACGCAGATGGACGATGCGTGGATCGTGACCGAGCTGCCGTCGACCGGTTCGATCGGAGCGCCGCGCGCGATCGCGAGGGCCTGCTCGGCTGCTGAGACGGGGTCGGTGATGAGCGCACCGGGAGTGTCGCGCGGGGCGAGCGTCCCGTCCCTGCGATAGCGGCGGTCGGCGAAGCCTTCCTCCGCGACCAACAGCGTCGCAGAGCGGCCGGCCGCGGCGAGCCACGAACCCGACAAGGCGATCAGGCGCGGCTTCGGCTTCAGCGAGCCGACGGCATCGGCGACCGTCGCTGCGAGCCACGGGTCGCCGGCAGCCTCGTTGTAGAGGGCCCCGTGCGGCTTCACGTGCATGATCGTCGCCCCGCGCCCTGCCGCGATGCTTCGCAGGCGCGCGATCTGATGACGGATCGACTGCCGCAGCTCGGCCTTGTGCATCTCGAGCGGCTTGCGCCCCAAGTTCTGGCGATCCGGGTAGCCCGGATGTGCGCCGATCGACACCGGGTGTTTGAGGGCGAGCTCGATGGCGCGCGCCATCGTGTCGTCGTTGCCGGCGTGAGCACCGCACGCGATGTTCACCGACGACACGATCGGGTAAAGGGGCGCATCGTCGGCACCTTCCCCGACGTCCGCGTTGATGTCGATGTTCACTCGATATCCTCGATCGTGCGTCGCCAGCTCTCTTCGCGTTCGCGCCACGCAGCACGCGCATCCTCGGGAGTCGTACGGTCGAACGACAACGTATCCCCTGGTTTCGCTTGCGCCGCGAGATGCATGTCCGCTCCGATAACGGTCGCGACCTTCGCATACCCGCCGGTGGCAGGCCGATCACATCCGAGAAGGATCGGTTGGCCGTCTCCCGGTATCTGCAGCGCGCCCGTTACGACTCCCTCCGGGTCGATATCGGGCTTGGCTCGTAGCTCCAGCGGTGGACCCTGCAGCCGCATCCCGGTGCGGTCGCTGCGCGCCGTCACCGCGTAGGGAGAGGAGAAGAAGCGTTCAACTGAACCTGCGAGGAAGATGTCGTGTTGCGGGCCGGCGATCGCGCGCACACGCAACTGAGATCGATACGCGACGTCGAGGTGCGCGCGCCGGAGGGGAGCGTCCGACGCGGTGCCCGTCTCCAAACGATCGCCTTGGCCCAAGACCCGCCCGCCGAGCCCGGCCGCGACCTGGGTCGAGCGGCTCCCGAGTGTCGGAGGAAGGTCGATGCCGCCGCGAACCGCGAGGTACCCGCGCGCGCCTCCCAGCGTTGTTCCGATCCGAAGCGATTCTCCCGCTCGCAACCGGAACGAGCTTTGATGAGGCGCCGTCGTCGCGTCGACATCGCGTTCGAACGCGCTTCCGCTCACCGACCGAAGGATCGACACTTCGAAGCGTGAGCCGGTCAAGGCGACGACCGCTTCGTTTTCGAACGCGATCGTCGGCCCTCGCATCGTGAACTCGATCGCGGCCGCGCCTTCCTCGTTGCCGGCGAGGACGTTCGCTGCGCGCAGCGCCCATGGATCCATCGCGCCGCTCGGCGCGACGCCGGCCGACCCGTAGCCCGGGCGGCCGAGATCCTGCACCGTGCTGAGGGCGCCCGGATGCATCACGAGCAGCGTCATGCAGGCACGAACCGTACGACGTCGCCGGGCTGCATCAGCGACGGGGGCTCGGATGTTTCATCGAAGAGGGCTAGCTCCGTGCGCCCGATGAGGCGCCAACCTCCCGGGGTTGCATCCGGATAGATGCCCGTGTACCTCTCGGCGATCGCGACCGAACCGGGCGGCACCTTCACGCGAGG
>DATGHY010000020.1:0-14141 GCA_035307625.1 Actinomycetota bacterium | reverse complement strand
GACCGCCGGCGCGCTCAAGGAGAAAGGTGTGCTCGTCGGTCCGATGGGCGCGCGCCGGCTCCGTCTGGTTACGCACCGAGACGTCGACGCCGCGGGTATCGAGCGCGCGATCGACGCCTTCCGCGCGCTCGCCTAAGTTCTTGGTGCATTTCAGCCGCTATATGGCGCAGGCTGCACCTGCGGATCGCCCAGAAGTGCGCTACTCGCCGATCGCGCTCAGGTTCTGCTTCGGGTTCGCCATCGGCCGGCCGACCGCTTTCGCCACCGCGATGATGTCCGCCACCAGCTCCGCGATCTCTTCGGTCGTGATCGCTTGCGGCCCGTCGCACAGGGCAGCTTCCGGCTTGGGGTGCACGTCGACCATGATCCCATCCGCGCCCACCGCGACCGCCGCGCGCGCGAGCGGCCCGACCAGCTCCCGCTTCCCGCCCGAGTGCGACGGGTCGACGATGATCGGCAAATGCGACAGCGAGTGGATCAGCGGCACCGATGAGATGTCGAGCGTGTTGCGCGTCATCGGCTCGTAGGTCCGGATGCCACGCTCACAAAGGATGATCTCTTCGTTCCCTTGGTTCGCGATGTACTCGGCGGCCATGAGCCACTCTTCGATCGTGGAAGCCAGCCCGCGCTTCAGCATCACCGGCTTGTGGAGCTTCCCGACCTCTTTCAGCAGCTCGAAGTTCTGCATGTTGCGCGCTCCGATCCGCAGCACGTCGGCGTAGCTGGCGACGAGCTCAACGTCGGTTGTCTGCAGCACCTCGGTCACGGTCGGCATGCCCGTCTCCGCGCGCATCGCCGCGAGGATCTCAAGGCCGCGCTTCGCAAGGCCTTGGAACGCGTACGGCGAGGTCCGGTGCTTGTAGGCGTCACCGCGAAGGATGTGCGCGCCGGCCGCTTTGGCCGCACGCGCCGACGCCATCGCCTGCTCTTCGGTTTCGATCGCGCACGGGCCTGCGATGATGACGAACGAGTCGCGACCGACCAGAACGTCGCCGACCTGAACCTCGGTCGCCTCGGGCCGCGACTCGCGCGCCACGAGCTTGTAGGGCTTGCCGATCCGCATGACGCTCTCAACGCCCGGCATCCCCGGGATCGGAAGTGCCATGAAACGCTCGGTATCGCCTACCAAGCCGATGATCGTGCGGTGCTTGCCGCGCGAGACGAAGGCTTCGCCGCCCGTGTCCTCGACGATCTCGACGACGCGCGCGATGTCTTCCTCGCTGGCATTCGGGCTCATCACCACGACCATGGCTTCTCCTTATCGGTTCCGACCCTTACAAGCAAAAGGCCCCGGGTCCTCACCCGGGGCTTCGGTTCTGCGGCCTGCTCTTACAGAGCGAAGGCCCCCGGGGTTCCGGAGGTGCCGAAGAACCAGAAATACCGCTTCATCGTGGGCGGAATGGTACGGGTGACTATCCGAGGCTGTCAATGCGCGTCGCTTGAAAGACCTGCTCAAACGTTGCCCGAACGGCCGTGGTGGGACGTTCAGCCCACGAACTAGTGTCGGATAGTCATCACTGAAAATGGTCACGCTGCTCCATTACTCGATGAGTCCTCTCGACCGAGACAGTCGTTGTAACGGGTAGACGAGGAGATCGGTGAGATGGAAAACACGGATCAGGTTCTCGGGACCAAGGCCCTGTGGGGCAAGGTTGGATACGCCGGCGAGGCATACGCCCCGACCGAGGGAACGTATCCGGGCATCGACGCCATCGGCCTCCTTTGGACCACCGTTCAAGACTCCGGAACCCACCCGATGCCGGGCAGCGGTGCGGAGCTCGCGAACCTCACGCCGCTCGTTATGGCAGCCCTGTACGACATCGGCTTCGCATGGGAAGCCGGCCCGCTGACCTCCTGGAGCAACTGAGATGCGTTTCCTCGGCATCCTGCTCGACCTCGCGGCCCGCCGTCGCGTGCGTCGCGCGCGCTAAGCGCTAGACGACCTCTTCCGCCGGAGCGAACAGCTCCGCGACCAAGATCCCCGCAACGATCAGCACCGCGCCTCCGTATCCGCGCGCGCCCAACCGGTCGCCCGCGACCGCGAAACCGAAGATCCCCGCGAACACCGGCTCCGCCGTGAGGATCACCGCCGTGCGCGTGGGCGGGATCTCTTGTTGCGCGCGCGTCTGAACCAAGAACGCGAGCGCCGTGGCGAAGATGCCGGTGATCACCATCCCGAGCCACGTGCCGGCGTCGGGATGCCCGACGTGATGCTCGCCGATGGCGCTCCACACTAATGAGAGCGCGGCCGCCGTCCCGATCTGCACGGCTGCGAACCGCAACGCGGGGATGTTCTTTCCGAAGCGTGCGATCAGCAAGATATGTACCGCGAACGTGATCGCGGTCATGACTTCGAGGGCGTCGCCCTTCCGCAGGTGGAAGCCCGAAGGCATGGCCAACAGCACGAGCCCCCCTGTCGCCAGGAGGACGCCGAGCCCGGCCGCCGTTGAGGGCAAGCGACGGAAGACGATCGCACCGATCACCGGAGTGAACACAACGAACATCCCGGTGATGAATCCTGCGTTGCTCGCTGTTGTGTACTGCAACCCGACCGTTTGGAACGCGTAGCCCGCGAAGAGCGCCACGCCGGTGATCGCGCCGACGCGCGCCTCGAACTTGGTCAAGCCTTTGAACGCGCCCACCATCGCGAGCACGCCGGTGGCCAACGCGAACCGGAGGCCCAGGAAGAAGAACGGCGGCATGCGTTCGACGGCGTCCTTGACGACCGTGAAGGTTGCGCCCCAGATGACGGCGACGCCGATGAGAGCGAGCTCCCATCGATAGGTTCCGAGACGATCGCGCGTCCGCACTCCGCTGGAGGCTACACGCGGGTCAGCAGGTGGCGCCGTACCCCATCACGACGTTCACGGTGGAGCCCTTGGGCACGCTGGCGTTGGCCACTGGGTCCTGGTCGACGACTCGTTTCGTGTCTCCGGACAGTCCCTGGAAGTTGGCCTTCAGTCCGGCATGAGTGAGCGCGTCCTGCGCCTGCTTGCGCGTCATGCACAAGAGGTTGGGGACCTTCACGGGCGGCGGACCGGAGCTGACGGTCAGTGTGATCGTCGCCCCCTTGGCGAGCTTGCTGCCGCCGACGGGGTTTTGCGAGATGACGTTCCCTTGCGGGACAGTCTCGCTCACCGCCTGCTTGGCCGTAACCACGAACCCCGCAGCCTCCAACGTGTTTGTGGCGTCCGCCTGGCTCTTCTTCGTGACGTCGGGAACGGCGACCAGCGCCGGGCCGGTCGAGACGATGAGTGTGATCGTTGTGCCCTTCGCAACGATCGCATCGGCGCTGGGGTCCTGATCGATGACCCGGTTCAATTTGACGGTGTCACTCGATTGGTCTTGCCGTACGACTTTGAACCCGGCGGCCGTCAGCAGCTGTTGCGCGTAACTGAACAGCATCCCCTTCACGCGGAGGACCGAAGTAGTGACTGGGCCTTGCGAGATCAACAGCGTGACCGTGGAACCCTTTGCTGCCTTAACTCCCTCTTTCGGGACCTGTGAGATGACGTTGCCTGCGGTAACTGTTGCGCTGAACTGCGTCTGCGTCGTGACCTTGAAGCCGCGCGCGGTGAGTGCCGCCGTGGCGTCTGCCTCACTCATGTTCGTCACGCCAGGAACCGCGATCGCCGGCGTACGACCCGTCACGACGTAGATCGTCGCTGCGACGACGGCCAGCAATAAGAGGACCGCGAGCCAGCGCGGGCGGCGGAGATCGCGCTTCTGCCCAGAGCGCTTCGGCATCTGCGCCACCGCTCCGCCGCGCCGCTCAACCGCGATCGTCTGCTCGCCCATGATCGGGATCGCTTGGGTGTGGTGTACCAAGCCGCCGATGTCTCCGGTGTCCGACCGCGGCGCTTGCTCGCGGAGCGCTTCAACCATCTGGCCGGCTGTGGCGAACCGGGACGAGGCTGCTCGACCGGTCGCGCGCGCAACGATCATGTCCAGCTCGCGGGGAACGCCGGGGTTGATGCTCATCGCCGACGGCACGTCCTCGGCAACGCGCTTGTACGCGACGACAACGGGGGAGTCGCCCCCGAAGGGCAGCTTCCCGGTCAGCATCTCGAACAGTACGATGCCGAGCGCGTAGATGTCGGCGCGGTGGTCGATCGTCTCGCCCTGGACCTGCTCCGGCGCCAGGTACGCGGCGGTCCCCATCAAGACGTTGGCTTGGGTCGCGCGTGACTCGGCCAGCGCGCGCGACAGGCCGAAGTCCGCGACCTTCACGACTCCATCGGTTGTGATCAAGATGTTCTCGGGCTTGATGTCGCGATGCATCAGGCCGTTCCGGCGCGCATGCTCCAAAGCCGATGCCACCTGCAGCGCGATGCGCGCGGCGACGTCGGGGCGCAAGACGTGCCGGGTCGTAAGGATCTCCCGCAGGTTCTGTCCGTCGACGAACTCCATCGCCATGTACGGCTGGCCGTTCTCATAGCCGAAGTCGAAGACCTGGACGATGTTCGGGTGTGACAGGCGCGCCGCGTTCGTTGCTTCGGACTTGAACTTCGCGACGAACTCAGGATCGTCCCCCCCGTTCTTCAAGACCTTGACCGCGACCGTGCGATCGAGGACTTGGTCGCGCGCGCGATAAACGGCGCCCATACCGCCGGAGGCGATAAGGCCCGTGATCTCGTATCGGTCGCCGATGAGCCCGGCGACCATCCGGTCCGGGGAAGCGCTCATCTCGGGAAAGTGTACGACCGTGATGTCATGGGAAAACGCAAGCAGGAAGCACCTCCACCTGCAGGGATAGACTCCGGTCCTATATGACCGCCGCCGAGGAGTTCGAATCCGACCTCATCGCGCTCGGATATCGGCTGACGCAAGACCGCGGGACCGGGATCATCCAGTACGCGCGACAAGTCAGCGATTGGTTGACGTATTGGGTTCATTGGAATGTGGACGAGCAGCATGTGCTCTTCACGTGGGAGCATGCCATAGGGGAGTACATGAGCGCGAACGGCCTGCAAATAGGGGCTAACGAGGAGCTGAATCAGTTCCTCTTCCCGAAATACGACGCGCGCGGTCCGCAGGACATCGCGTTCGTCGTGCAAGAGATGGACCGCGTTGAGAGCATCCTTCAGCACGTTGATCTGCTGGCGGGCACCGCCTGAAGCGCGCGCGGTAGGATTGCTCTGCACGGGGAGCTCGGGCAACCAGGCTGAGAGGCCGTCACAACGCGACGGCGACCCGCGAACCTGATCCCGGTAATTCGGGCGGAGGGAGCGATGAACGACAAACTCGAGATCGCGGGGCGCGCATTCGCGTCCCGTTTGATCGTCGGCACCGGAAAGTTCGCATCCGGTGAAGCGATGCGCGCCGCTCTAGATGCGAGCGGCACCGAGATGGTCACGGTCGCGCTGCGGCGCGTCGATCTCGATGCGAGCGGCGGGCCCGACATCCTCGAGTTCATCGACCGCGATCGCTACCTGCTGCTGCCGAACACATCGGGCGCGATCGATGCGGCCGAAGCCGTGCGGCTGGCGCGGCTGGCGCGCGCGATGGGGTTGCCGGATTGGGTGAAGCTCGAAGTGACGCCGGACCCTCGGTACCTGTTGCCGGATCCGATCGAAACGTTGAAAGCGGCCGAGCAGCTTGTGGCCGACGGCTTCACGGTCCTCCCGTACTGCAGCGCAGATCCGGTGCTGTGCAAGCGGCTGGAAGAAGCCGGCTGCGCGACGGTGATGCCGCTCGGATCGTGGATCGGTTCGAACCAAGGTCTCCGCACGCGCGACGCGATCAGGATCATCGTGGAGCAGGCGGCGATACCCGTTGTGGTCGACGCGGGGTTGGGTGCGCCGTCGCACGCCGCTGCGGCGATGGAGATGGGCGTCGATGCCGTGCTCGTTAATACGGCGATCGCGGTTGCGCGCGATCCGGCCGAGATGGCGCGAGCGTTCCGCGACGCCGTCGACGCGGGACGGCGCGCGTTCGCGGCGGGACTTGCGCCGGAACGTCGGGACGCGGAGGCGTCGTCTCCGCTCACCGGTTTCCTTGATCGCCTAGACCCATGAGCTTCGGGGACCTCCTCGCGAGCACACCCGTGCGGGAGTTGGGCTCGTTCGCGATGGGCGCCACCGATCTCGACGTGTCGCGCGCCTTGGCCAAACCTGCCGGCTCCCGCGATCTCTACGACTTCGCCTCGCTGATCTCACCCGCCGCGGCTGCTCGACTGGAAGAGCTTGCGCGCGCGTCGCACGCGCTGACACTGCGGCGGTTCGGGCGCACGGTTCATATGTACGCGCCGATGTACCTGTCGAACGAGTGCCTGACGACGTGCACGTACTGCGGCTTCGCGAAGGGCTTGCCGATCGCGCGCAAGACGCTGTCGATCGAGCAGGCCGCGCGCGAGGGCGAGTTCCTGCATGCGCGTGGCTACCGGCACGTGCTGCTGCTGACCGGCGAGCACCAGAAGCTGACCGGCGTCGACTTCCTCTGCGAGCACGTCGCGGCATTGTGCGCGCTCTTCCCGCAGATCTCGCTCGAAGTGCAGGTGTGGAACGAGGACGAATACCGCCGGCTGGCGACCGCAGGCGCAGACGGCGTCGTCATCTACCAAGAGACGTACGATCCCGACTCGTACGCGCGATTCCACCTCGGGGGAAAGAAGCGCGACTACGAGTTCCGGCTTGAGGGGCCGGAGCGGGCTGCGCGCGCAGGCATCCGCCGCCTCGGGATCGGGGCGTTGCTGGGTCTGCACGAGCCGTGGCGAGAAGACGCAGTGGCACTGGCGGCACATGCCCTACATCTGCTGAAAGTCGCGTGGCGACAGGAGCTCGCGGTCAGCGTTCCGCGCATCCGGCCGAGCGCGAGCGGCTATTCGCCCGCGCACCCCGTTACCGACGCCGAGCTCGCGCAGCTGATCTGCGCGCTGCGGCTGGTGCTCCCCGATGCGGGCCTCGTGATGAGCACGCGCGAAGCCGCCGGCTTCCGCGATGGGCTCGTGCCGCTCGGCGTCACGCACACGAGCGCAGGCTCGCACACCGATCCCGGCGGCTACACAGAGCCGGGCGAAGCCGAGGGGCAGTTCGAGGTGGACGACACGCGCGCACCTGAGGAGGTCGCGAACGCGTTGCGCGCGCTTGGCTACGAGCCCGTGTGGAAAGACTGGGACGCAGCGATGCGCGCGGAGCCTGCTCTGTCATGACCGTCTCCGTAGTCGCGAACGGGAAGCCGCGCGAGATCGACGACGGGATCACTATCTCTGACTTGTTGATCGAGTACGGGTGGCGCCCTGAGTGGGTCGTGGTCGAGTACAACGGCGAGCCGCTGGAGCGCGCGCGCTACCCGAACGTGCGCTTGCGCGCCGGCGACAAGCTGGAGATCGTTCGCGCGGTCGCCGGCGGATGATCGGCGACGAACGGCGCGCCAAGCTAGAGCAAGCTCGCCTGTACCTCTGCACAGGGATCTGTGATGGGGGAGGGGATCTCGAGAGATTCCTCGATGCTGTTCTTTCGAGCGGCGTAGACATCGTTCAGCTGAGGGAGAAGCACGCTCGGATCGATGAGATCCGAGAAGCTGCAAAGGTTTTCCGCCGGCTGACCGATGAGCATGCCGCACTCTTCGTGATGAACGACGATCCAAGTCTGGCAGCTTCGACAGATGCGGACGGAGTTCATCTGGGACAAGAAGACATGACTCCGGAGGAAGCACGAGAAATCTTGGGCGGAGACGTCCTCATCGGCCGCTCGACCCATTCGCCTGAAGAGCTAGACCGAGCCCTCACGGAACCCGTCGACTACCTGGGCGTCGGTCCCGTCAACGAAACCCCAACGAAGCCCGGCCGCAAAGGCGTCGGCCTCGACTACGTCTCTTACGCCGCCACGAGCGCTACGAAGCCGTTCTTCGTGACCGGCGGAATGAGCACCGAGACGATCCCCGGTGCCTTGCAGGCCGGGGCCACGAGAGTGGTCGTCGTGCGCGCGCTCACCGAAGCAGGCGACCCGGCGACCGTCGCGAAAGAGCTGCGCGCTCTGCTCTAGCCGGCGAGTGTCGTCGCCGCAGCTTGAACTTCGGCCTTGTCGGCCGGTCCGATCGTGCGTGCTTGGACGATGCCGCTCTTGTCGATGTAGTAGATGACCGGCTCCTGGTCGAGGTGCCACGCCGCCGCCGCCGGCGACACCAGCTGGCGCTGGATCGTCGTCGCCTTGTCGTCCTTGTAGACCTCGACGTGGATGAAGTTCATCGTGCCGGCGAAGCCCTTCGACACCGACTTCACGACGTCGGTCTCCGGGCCGCACAGCGCGCTCGTGCAGAACTTCGGCGTCGCGATGATAAGCACCGTCGGCTTGCCGCTCTTCAGCGCATCGTCCAGCGAGATCGTGTGCATCCCGCACTGCGGGCTCGCCGTGCAGATCGGGTTGACGCCGCGGTGGTCCTTCACGGTCGGCGTCGGCACGCTGACGGCGTGGTCGCCCGTCTTTGGCATCGCGGTCTGCCGCCCGACTTGGAACTGCGCCGATCCGTAGTCCGTCCCGCTTGGGCCTTGCGCGATCACGACCGCGAGCCACGTGCCGTCCTTCGGTATCGTCAGCGGTATCTCGTAGAAACCTTTCTCCGCAGGCAATCCGGCATCGCGGTATGTCGCCGTCAGCGGCCCGGTGGCATCGGAGGTCGTATCCGGCGCGATCCATACCTGTACGCTCGGCGTGGTGATCGCACTCCCGTTCGCGGGGTTGATCAGATTGAACACCAACCGATCCGGCGTGCCCGACAAGATCTCGAAGCCTGCCGCGTTCATCGTCACCGTCTGTTGGTGACCGGTGGTGATGGACTTCAACGTCTTCCCGCCGCCCGGCCCGGGGCTGATCTTCTTCGCGCACGCCGCGGCGAAGGCGCCGAGCGCGACGAATCCGGTCGTGCGGAAGAATTCGCGTCGGGAGAGGCGCTTCATGGCGCGCTCATCCTAGGGAAGTTTCAGAGCAACCGCAGGTCGAGCGTCGCGCCGTCTGGATATTGGGTCAGCTCGTCCTCACCGATCCACGCCGATCCCGAGCCTTGGACCTGCCAGTGCTCGCCGTCGCCGTACAGCGCGGTGTTCTCGTCGATCGCGACGGTGACCGTGTCTTTAGGGCGCATGTCGAGCAGCATCTGCCGAAGCCCCGGCACGTAGGTGTCGATCATGTCGAAGTGCACGATGACGTATGCGCGTGGCACGAGCAGCGTGCCGGCGGTCCAGTGATCGAGCGAATCTTCGTTGACGAAAGGAGCGATCGCGCCGAGGAACGCAGCGCCGGCGCTGCAGCCACCCAATGCGGTTTCGCCGTTGGTCACCGCCGCGACGACCGCGTCCCAGAACGGCGTGCCGATCACGGTTTCGGCGAGATAGCCGGGGTTCCCGCCTGAGAAGAAGATGTGGCGCGCGCCATGCACGGCGTCGACGATCTCTTTCTTGGACGCGTCGGCGCGCTCGCGAAGGTCGAGCACCTCGGGCGTGAGACCGATCGCCTTGTAGTGGGCGACGCCCATCTTTCCCCACCGCTGGAAGGTTTCGTCGCCTTCAGGCGCGGATGCGGTCGGCACGACGAGCACTCGGTCGCTCGTCGCGGTGGCGTGCTCGGCACACCAGGTGTCGACGGGGCGCGCCCACGGTTCGAACTCACCGGACCCCAGCAGCGCGATCGCCGTCATCCGCGGAACGATATCGCGCGTTCCTGTGGAGTGGACGCTAGACGGCGACGGGGAGCCGAGCGGTGAAACGGGTCCCTTGGCCGACGGTGCTGTCGACGTCGATCGTGGCATCCATCCGATCGCAGAGCTGCTTGACGAGGTACAGCCCTATGCCGAGGCCGCCGGTCGACCGCGTCGCGGCCGCCTCCGCCTGGAAGAACCGATCGAAGACGCGATCGATCAGACCCTCGGGGATCCCTTTGCCGTGGTCTTCGACCGTGAGCGCGATCGCGTCTCCTTCCGGGCGCGCGACGACGCGGATCGCGGTGTTCTCGGGTGAGAACTTCCGCGCGTTGCTCAGCAGGTTTCCCAAGATCTGATGGAGCCGGTCTCCGTCGACCATCGCTTTCGGCAACGGCGAGTCGAGGTCCAGCTCGATCGGATGCGAATCGTTGGACTGCTCATGGATGCTCTGGCGGAGGATCGGCTCGATGTCGGTCGGCGTTGGATCCGCGCTCAACGTGCCCCGCTCGATCTGTGAAAGGTCGAGGAGATCGCCCATCATCCGTTCGAGGCGCCGGCTCGCGCGCCAGATGCGCTGGCCGATGTCTGCGATCAGTTCGATGTCGAGCGCGCGTGCTTGCTCGGCCAGCGTGAACCCGAAACCGGAAACGGTCGTCATCGGCGTCCGAAGCTCGTGAGACACGATCGCGATGAAGTCGCGTTGGAGCTGCTCGGTCTCTTGGAGCCGTTGGACGGCTGCTCGTTCGCGATCGAACAACAACGCGTTCTGCACGGCGGCGGCGATGGTCGGGGCGAGCATCAGGACGCATGCGCGCGCATCGGGTGGGAACGCGTCTGGATCGTTGGAGTCGATCTGCAAGACGCCGGCTGCTTCTCCGTGCATGATCAGCGGAACTCCGAAGTAGCTGCGGACGCCCGGGCTGACGCCTTTGCGCCCGGCCGGCGGGGGGACACGCGGGTCGTTCAGGATGTCGGGGATGTAGATCGACTCTGCGGTCGCCGCGATCGTTCCGGAGATCCCTTTGCCGATCGGGATGCGTACGCGCTTCGCTTCGTCGGTCATCGGCGGTTCGGTCGCGGCAGGGACGAGCGCGCCGTCTTCGATCAGCTGGATCGAGCCGCCGCCGAAAGACACCAGCTGTCGGAGCGCGCGGAAGCTCGTGTCGAGCACCTCTTGCAGGTCGAGAGAGCTTGTGACGGCTCGTCCGAGCTCCAAAAGGAGCTGTGCTTGATCGAGCGACGGCGCGCGCTCGGCGCTCGGTGGCCCGGTCTCGGCGTGGTTCGGCATGTCTCCCATCTCCCGGCGGTGAGTACAGCAAGGGGCGGAAGGGATGTCCATGCCACGAAGGGACTAATCGCGCATCAAAGCGTCCCTTGACGAGGTCTTCGGCGCGGGCGTATGTTCTGCTCTCTCGAACATATGTTCGAGTCCAGAGAGGGCCCCGAGCGCGGCCGAAAGAAGCGAGGGGGAAAGGCCGGCGAGCGATTGCCAGGGCCACATCGATGTCCAAGCGGTACGAAGAGCCCATCGACGTCGAAGCGACCGACGGTTCGGTCGAGGCGTTCTCGTGGCGCGGCAAGCGCTACCGGGTCCGCACGGTGCTGGGCCGCTGGCGCGAAGCCGGCGGGTGGTGGCGCGCCGACGACGACGCCGACCGGCCGTGGCTCTCCGGCGACGCGCGCGAGATCGTGCGCATCGATGCGATCCCCATCACGAGCGGCCGCGGGTCGGGCACCTACGAGATCGCGCGCAACCTGCGCAATGGCAGCTGGACGCTGTTCCGCGTCCTGGATTGAGTCTGGCGGAGGATCAGACCGATGGCGTCTCCGTTCGTGCACCTGTCGGTGCGGTCGGTCTACTCCCTCCGCGAAGGCGCGATCCGTCTCGACGAGCTGGCCGCGCGCACGCGCGCGCTCGGCATGCACACGGTGGCGCTTACCGACCGCGATTCGCTCGCCGGTGCGGTGAGGTTCACGCAAGCGTGCAACGCGTACGGGATCCGGCCGATCTACGGGGTGCGGCTCACGACATGTGCCGAACCGGGCGGTGAGCGGTTCGTCGTTACGTTGCTCGCGCGTGATGCGCGCGGATACGAGAACCTGTGCCGGCTGATCAGCGCCGCGCATCACAGCGGGGAGCGTGGTGATCCGTGTGCTTCTTTATCGGAGGTAGCTGCGCACAGCGACGGCGTGATCTGCCTGCTCGGGCCCGAAAGCGATCTCGGTCGCTTGATAGATAAGAAGCACCCACAGGCTGCGCGTGTGGCTTTGCGGCGGTGGCTCGAGATCTTCGGTTTCCGCCGCACGGTCGTTGAGGTGCGCACGTGGTTGGAACAGGGTGACCGCGGGCGCGTGCAGCGCGCGCTCCAGCTGGCCGACGAGGTCGGCGTGCGCGCGGTGGCGACCAACGGCGCGCGCGCGCTCACGCAAGCCGACGGTTTCCTCTGCGACGTGCTCGATGCGATGCGCAAGCTCGTGCCGCTTGCCGATCACCACCGCGACAACCGAAACCATGAAGCGACGCTGAAGTCGCCGGAAGAGATGGACGCGTTGTTCGGGTGGCGGCCGCAGCTGCTCGTCGAGTCGTACCGCATCGCCGAGGAGTGCACGTTCTCCCTTGGGCTCGGCGTGATCCAAGTGCCCCGCTATCCGATGCCGGAAGGATTGCCGCAGCGCTCGCTCAACGAGCTGCTCGCGAAACGCTGTCACGACGGCTTGGACCGGCGAGGGATGGCAGGCTCTCAGAAAGCGCAGCGGCTGCTCGATGCGGAGCTGCAGATGTGCGCGCGCCTGGGGTTCGCCGGCTATTTCCTCACCGTCGCCGACATCGTCCAGCGCATCAAATCGCACGGCATCCGCTCGGCGTGTCGCGGATCGGCCGCCGGTTCGCTCATCTGCTACTTGATGAACATCAGCGAGGTCGATCCGGTCGAGCACAACCTCGTGTTCGAGCGGTTCATGAACCCGTACCGAACGACCGAGCTGCCCGACATCGACCTCGACGTGGAGAGCGCGCGCCGCGAGGAGGTCTACACCGACATCCTCACGCACTTCCGAACGGAACGGGTCGCGTGTGTCGCGATGGTCGACACCTACCGCGCGCGCGGTGCGATCCGCGAGGTCGGGAAAGCGCTCGGGTTCCCCGAAGGCGAAGTGGCCGACGTCGCGAAGTCGTTCCCGCACATCAACGCGTCGGGGATCCGCGAAGCGATGGAGCACTTGCCCGAGCTGAAACGATCGGCGCTGCACCGCAGGCAGCTCGACATGCTGTTCGGCGTCGCCGAGCGGCTGGGCGGCTTCCCGCGGCACCTCGCGCTGCACCCGTCGGGGATCCTGATCGCGCCGGACGATCTGTTGACTCGCACGCCGATGGAGCGAAGCGCGAACGGCTTCCGCATGTCGCAGTTCGACAAGGACGACGTGGAGGCGCTCGGGTTACTGAAGCTCGACGTGATCGGGATCCGGATGCTGTCGTCGATGACGCATGCGACGGCGGAAGTGAAACGGGTGACCGGTGAGGTGATCGACCTCGACCAGATCCCGCGCGACGACCCCGCCACGTTCGAGCTGATGCGCTCCTCGCGCACGCTCGGCTGCTTCCAGATCGAGTCGCCGGGCCAGCGCGAGCTGCTCGGCAAGCTGCAGCCGGAGAAGTGGAAAGACCTCATCGTCGACATCTCTCTGTTCCGCCCGGGCCCGGTGCAGTCCGACATGATCGGGCCGTACCTGACGCGGCGCGGCGCGTGGGCGCGCGCGGTCTACGCGCATCCGGTGATGAAGGAGTTCCTGCGCGAGACGTTCGGTGTGATCGTCTACCACGAGCAGGTGATGCGCGCGATCAGCGCGGTGACCGGCGTCGACCTCGGCAAGGCGGACGAGGTGCGGCGCTCGCTCGGGGACAAAGACGAGATGCCGGAGATCCGCCGTTGGTTCTTCGAGATGGGCCGGAAGAATCAGTGGCGCGACGCAGAGATCGAACCGGTATGGCACGAGGTCTCGTCGTTCGCCGCCTTCGGGTTCTGCAAAGCACACGCGGCGGCGTTCTCGGTCCCGACGTACCAATCGGCGTGGCTGAAGGCGAACCACCCGGCCGCGTTCTATGCCGGCATCCTCACGCACGAGCCCGGCATGTACCCGCGGCGCGCGCTGCTCGACGACGCACGCCACGAACGCATCCCGATCTTGCCGCTCGACGTGAACGCATCCCACGCGAAATATTCGGTCGAGCAGCCCGGGGGGACGTCTGCGGTTCGCATCGGCCTCATGCACGTCGAAGGGATCAGCGACGCTGAGATCACATCGATCCTCGAGGCACGCGCGCGCGCCCCGTTCACCGGCTTGGCCGACTTCTGCAGGCGCGCGCGCGTCAGCCGGCCGGTCGTCGAGAACCTGATCCACGCCGGCGGGCTAGACGAGTTCGGCGGACGGCGCGACATGTTGCTGTTCGTCAACGAGCTGTGGGATAAGAAAGAGCCAAAGCCGGAAGCGTTGCAGCAGGAGTTGCG
>DATGHY010000019.1:0-5972 GCA_035307625.1 Actinomycetota bacterium | reverse complement strand
GCGCCGTTTCGCCGCTGCAAGAACTTCTCGTTCTTCTCGGACGTGAACAGGTCGCAGGACTGCATTAGGGTCGCTTCATGCTCGCTCCACGCGAACCGGCTGGTGCACACGCGATCGCGTTCGCGTTGCGCGAGTCCGACGTCGCGATCGCGCACGCGATAGACGTTCTGTCGCGTACCGACGTCCAAGCCGAAACGGGGCTAACTCCCGAGCTGTTCCTCACACTCGAAGCCGGATGGACAGCCCCCGAGGCGCGCGCGGTGGTCAAAGCCGAACGCGCGCTACGCGCGATGCCGTTGACAAAAGCCAACTTCCGAGCGGGCAAGCTATCGTGGAGTCAGGTGCGCGCGATCGTGTCGAGCGTGCGTACCGTCGACGTCCACGGGCGTGCCGAGATCGACGCTTTTGTGGGACGGCATGCTACCGATGAGCCCGACGAACTACTACAGCGTATCGACGACGAGGTCGCCGACCGGCGCGCAGACCTCGCGATCGCGCGCGAAGACCGAGCTATAGAGCGAAGCTTCCTCAGCGTGCAGCCTCATCTGGACGGCAGTGCGACCTTGTACGGAGAGACCGATGCGGAGTCGACCGCCATCATCGTGGAAGCGCTGGACGCGATCGCCGCCCATCCGGTGGATCCCGACGTTGAGGACGCGCCTTCGCGCGCGCGGCAGCGCATGGACGCGTTCATCCACATGTGCGAGACGACATTGAAGGGCGGCCCCAACGGCGGCCATATCGGTCGGCCGCGCCCGCGATTCCTCGCCACCCTCGACCTGGACACCTTCGCCGAGCAGGGCCGCGCTCAGAGCGCGCGCATCCTTGCCTCCGTTTCGGGCCGTCCCGCGCGCGTTACGCCCGTCGCGACAGAAACGATGCTCTGCGACGCCACCATTCAACCGGTGGTGTTCGACGGCGCGCGCCCGATCGCCATCGGCGACGCGACGTCGCCGATCAGCGCGAAGCTCCGCACCGCGTTGGCCGCGCGCGATGGAGGGTGCCGGTTCCCGGGCTGCGGTGCGCCGGTCGCCTGGTGCGACGCTCATCACATCTGCGCGCGCCTTAACCACGGCCCGACAGAGATCGACAACCTCTTGCTCCTATGCCGCCGATGTCATCGAAGGGTCCATCGATTCCGATGGCGGATCTCATTGCGAGACGACGGCACCATCGAGTTCACCCGGCAGGGCCGGGGCTACTCGAGCACGCCGCGCGCGCGCACTCTCTCTAGAACCTGACCCAGGTCGTCTATCCGGCTAGCGCCGGCACCTCGGACGTGCAGAATGCGCAGCGCTTCGCGCCGACTGGGATCGAGCTCTCGCAGAACGGGCACTCGCGCATCGGCTTCTCGGCAGGCTGGTCGGACTTAAACATGTCCATGAGATGGTTCACGGGCTTGACCACGAAGAAGAAGACCACCGCGGCAACGATGACGAATGTGATCATGGCTGAGATGATTCCACCGTAGTTGAAAACGTGTGGGTGCGGGACCCCAGTGCACTTTCCGATGCAGAATTTGGCCTTCGAAAGGTCTCCCGTCCCAACGAAAGAGACCAGAGGGTTGATCAGTCCGGAGACGATCGCGGTCACGATCGCTCCGAACGCTGCGCCGATCACCACGCCGATCGCGAGATCAACGACGTTGCCGCGCAGAACGAAAGCTCGGAACTCCTTGAACATGATTGTCCCCCCGGTCAGGGCGCCAGAGCGGCGCGGACGAACTGGATCAGCTCTTCCTCGCGCTTGCGTAACGCGGCACGCCCGCCGGCACCGCCGCCGACCGCGCGCAACACACCCGCCTCGGTGATCGAACCGACCACCGCGGTATAGATCATGAACAGCAGCAGGATGGGGTCCTGCTTGCGGAACGTCCCCGACGACATCCCGCGCTCCAAGAACACGAGCGCGCGCTTCCGCAACGGGTCCATCACGGTCGCGAACCGTTGCACGATCGCCGGCCCGCGCCAGCTCGCTTCGCGCATGAAGCCCGGGAACTCCGGCTGCTCCTGCGCGAGCTTGAAGATCGCGTGGATCACGCGCGGGATCGGATCGTCGTCTTCCTCGATGTCCTGGAGCGCGCGCTCGAGGATCACCGAGACCCGGCCGCTCAGATCATCGACACACGCGTCGAACAAGTCCTCTTTCGTGGGGAAGTAGTAGAGCAGCGACTGCTTGCGCACGCCGGCCGCTTCGGCCACCGCGTCGAGCGTCGCGGCTTCATACCCGCGCTGGCCGAACAAGCGGATGGCCTCCGCTATCAGCTGCTCGCGCCGTTCTTTCCCACCGGTCCGTGCCATGCTTCGCGTCCTTACCGCTGTGGGAACGCTTTCCGCGCCACCGGCATCGGAGTCGATGCCTCCCACACACGCCTCCACCGAGCGACCTGCGGGCCGCTCGCCTCGTCCTCATGCCCCTTGCGTATCGCATCCCACCACGTGGTGCGGTCTTCGCTCAAGGTGAGGGCCAGTCCCGCGCGCATCCGCTGGTTGAAGTCGGCGGCGGATTCGCCCGCGCGCGGGTGCAGCGCGCGCCCGAAGCGCACGGTGACCGGCTTGCGCCCGCGAGCCGGCCACGCAGCACCGCGCGGCATCGCTTGATAGGTCCCACGAAGCGCGACCGGCACGACGGAGATGTCGTGATCCACGGCGAGCCGCGCTGCGCCCATCCGGAAGTCGCGCACCCAGCCGTCCTTCGAGCGAGTCCCCTCGGGGAAGACCAGAAGAGACCAACCGTTGCGGATCATCTCGCCGGCGAGGTGCGTCGCGCGCCCCTTGCCGCCGGACCGCTCGACCGGGAACGCGTTGAACACCAACGCGGTCGCAGCCGCGCGCCACCAGACGTCGAAGAAGTAGTCGGCTGCGGCGCCGGTCGCGGTGCGCTCGCGCCACGCCGGTGGCAAGCTCGTCAGCACGAGTGGCGCATCGAGGTGGCTCGAGTGGTTCGCGATGAAGATCACCGGCGCGCGCACGCTGTCAAGCACATCGAGGCCTTCGATGCGCGGCTTGACCTCGTAGTCGATCAACGGCTTCAGCGCGTAGGCCTGCAGCGCTGCGCGCGCGGCACGCCCGACCGACGTACGAGCCCAGGCCGTCGGGAAGTCGTTCGGCTCGGCGTCGGGCAGCTCGACGGATCGCGGGACGAGCGGCCGGTGGGTCCAGCGCCAGCCGCGCGCGACCTCGCGCGCGTCCGAAAGCAGGGAGCCCTTCTTCATCGCACGTCCGAGAGCAGCAGGGGCGGGCACTTCATCGCGGTGACGCGCGGGGACGTACCGACCGTCTCGGCCGCCATGTCGAGGGCGTCGCCCAGCGTCGTCGCCGTCCGGAAGCCGAGGCGGGACACGGTCTTGCGATCGCCGCCGACGAAGATCACGTCGCCGAGGTAGTCCATCGCGTGCGCGGCCCAGTACCACATGTAGAACGGATGCACGCCGTGATACGCGTACGAGTTCCGATACAGGTGGATGTACCAGGGATCGGTCGCGAACTGCTGCTCGTACTTCGATTCGATCGCAGACGGATCGGTCGTCTCCGCGAGCACCTCTTCGAAGAAGTCGACGTAGCTGGGGTGGTGGATCTGATGGAACTCGTTCGCCACAGGGTGGAACATGATCATCACACCGCCGGGCCGCACGAGCGGCTTCCCCTTGTACATGTTGAAGAAGTAGCCGAGGCCCTCGCACACAACGAGGATCGGGTTCATGATCGAGTTCACGTTGTACGGCCCGACGTAGGGCAATCCCGCGATGAGCACGTCTGCTTGGCCGTTGACCTCGACCAGCTGCTGCTTGTGCACGTTCGCCAGCGTCTTCTCATGCACGGCGCCGGTTTCGCCCGCGTGCACGCCGGTCACGCCGTATGGCGCGTACATCTTCCCGAATACCTTGCGCTTCACGTGCGCCGGCGCGCGATCGGTGAACCGCTTCGTCGCCAGGAAAGACGCCTGGTCCTTCACAGACCACTCCCACTCGCGCTTCTGAAGGAAATCAGAAGGCCCCCCGAACGCGTTGTTGTTGAGCGTCGTCTCGATGGTGAAGATCTTGACGTGCTCGGCGAGCAGCTTGCCCATCCGCACCGTCGAGTGGTGCAACGCCGACGACGGTGGGTCCATGTACGACTGCGAGTGCATCATCGTATGGACGTTGTGGTGGTGGCGGACGCTGCGGTAGCTCGCCAGGCCGACCGGCACGCTCTTGTGGCCGCCGTCCATCGCAACGAGGTTGATGTTGACGTAGACGATGAGATCGCTTTCGGCCGCACGCTTATTGATCTCGACCTCTTCGCCTTGATCGGTCTCGCCGATATACGTGAGGTTCTGCTTGTCCTCGGCGTCGTGGTTGTAGAGCGACTCGGGGTAGAACGAGCGGTACACGCGCTCCCCCACCGCGCGCTTCAGCTCCGCCGGCGTCATGCGCCGGTGTAGCGAAAGCGCGGCGATGATTTTCACGTCGTCGACGCCGGCGCGCGCAGCTTTCTCGAGGACGTGTTCCATCACTCGGCCGCGGATATCCGGCGTCTTCATCTGTGGCAACGGAAGCGAGATGTCGTCGAACGCGATCGTGAGCTTCATGCCGGGCTTCAGCAGCGCCGACAAGGGCTCGCAGTTCTCGGGGTGCTCGAGGGCGTGTTCGATCAACGCATCGACGTCGCGGGCGCCGGGAAGGGGCTCGGACGGGTACACCACACGGCTGCCGAGCGGCAGCTTCTCCAGGCGGAACCCCTCGCCGTAGTGGAAGAGCAGCGGCGGCGTCCGCTCATCGACCTCGAGAACGAATCCCGGTCTCGCCATGTTCTAATTCTCCCTCGGGTCGAATGCCACTTTGGTCGTGCCGAGCTTCCCTGCGCTCAACGCGTGATCGATGGCCTCCCGCCAGCGATCCAAGGGATAGCTGGCGGTAACGAGCGTGCCGAGCTTGTTCGCCGCTGCCAATTCCATGGCGTCGTCGAAGGCGCCGGCGCCCGAATACGCGCCGACGACCTCCAGCTCGCGGAACCACGCGGGCGTCAGGTCGGCGCGCGCCGGCATGCCGCTCAACACGACGCGGCCTTGCGCGCGCGTCGCGCGTAGCGCGAGGTCTAGGCCATCTTTCGAGCCGACGCATTCGAACGCGACGTCGACACCGCCGAGGAGGAACGGCTTCGAGCGCTCCGGATGGAGGCGGAACGCCCGCGTCGTGCGGCGAACGGCGCCCACCGCATCGGAGGGCGGCACGACATCCGTGGCGCCGAAGCGGCGCGCCAACTCCGCCTGGCGCGCGTGCTTCGCGACGCAGATGATCTGGCCGGCTTCGGTTTCGGCTTTGAGCGCGATCAGGGTCAGCAGGCCTACCGTGCCGGCGCCGACGACAAGGACGGTCGCATCGCGCGGTACGTGCGCGCGCCGCACGGCATGCAGCGCGCACGCCATCGGCTCGACCATGATCGCCGTCTGGTCGTCCATGTCGTCGGGCACCCGGTGAAGCTGCTCGCGATGGGCGACCATGCGCGCGCCCCAGCCGCCGCCGGTGTCGGCGCAGTACCCGGTCTGCAAGCCGGCACTGACGTGCCCGCCGGTCACGCGTTCGCAAAGGCCGTGCATCCCGGCGGCGCACGGGTCGCACAGCGGTTCCACACCGCGCGCGGCGCACGACAGCACAGGGTCGATGATGACGCGTTGCCCCGCGCTGAGTCCTCCGACGTCGTCGATGAGATCGGCGACGACTTCGTGGCCGGGCACGAACGGCATCGACACGAGGGCGGTGAAGTAGAAGCTGGACCGGCCGCTGATCGTGGTGAGATCGCTGCCGCAGATGCCGGACAGGCGCGGCGCGAGGCGCGCCCAGCCAACCGCGGGCGGTTCGGGATCTTCGCGAGTGACTAAGCGGAGGCTCGCTGCAGGACCCGCGACGATCCCCGGGATCCTCGTCCCTATCGCGCGCGCAGCGAGGTACTTCGGCACGGAGCGATAGAGCTCGAGCGACACGGTCATAAGGC
>DATGHY010000018.1:0-6198 GCA_035307625.1 Actinomycetota bacterium | reverse complement strand
CGCCTCGGGTTCGCTGAATCCCTGCGACCACACGTCCTCCGCGCGCAAGATCCGCGGGAGCCAGCGCGCGCGCTGCTCGTCGGTCCCGTGCTTCATCAGCGTGCGGCCCATCAGCTTCTCGCCGACGACGTTTATGCGTTCGGGCCCGTTTGCGAGCAGGTATTCCTCCTCGAATATCGCTTGGCTCACCACGTCCAGCGCGCGCCCGCCGTATTCGGCCGGCCAAGAAACACCCGCATAGCCGGCGTCGAACAAAGCGCGCTCCCATGCGCGATGCTGCTCGAACCCTTCACGCGATCCCGGAGACGCAAGGTTGCGCGGAACAGACGACGCCAGCCACGCGCGCAGTCCACTGCGGAACTCGATCTGCTCGGGTGTATACGTGAGATCCATTCAGGCGCTCGCTACCGTGATGACAACGTTCCCCGTTTTCTGGCCCGTTTCGACGTACCGGTACGCGTCGACGATCTGATCCAGCGGGTATCGACGGTCGATGACGGGCTTGAAGGTCCCGGCCTTCATCATCTCCTTGAAATAAGTGACCTCCGCCTTGGTGTGCTTTCCGGGTATCGGAAGCATCGCCTTTCGGCTCGGCAGGAGAGGCGTTACCAGACCAAGGATCGCATTTTGATTCAGCGGACCAAGATCGGACGATGCGTAGATCCCCCGAGGTTTCAGCAGCCTTCTGCATCGTCCGATCGATATCTTCCCTACGGCGTCGATCACAACGTCGTAGATGTCTGTGTCCTCGGCGAAGTCATCGCGCTCGTAGTCGATGATCTTGTCGGCTCCCAGGCCTCGGGTGAGCTCTACATTCTTCGTGTTCGTCACGGCAGTCACCGTCACGTCCATGCTCTTCAGTATCTGAACTGCGGCCGTGCCGATCGCTCCCGTTGCTCCGTAGACGAGGACGCGTTGCCCGGGCGCGATCTTCGTTCGCTTGATTATCCAGTACGCGTAGTGAGAGCCCTCGGTGCTCGGAGCGACCTCTTCGAAGCTCTTGCCCGCAGGCATGGCCGCAACAGGACCGTTCTCGTTTATCGCGAGATACTCCGCATGGGCCCCGAACTTGAACTCGTTGAAGCCGAACACCCTGTCGCCCTGTTTGAAGGATCCGACGTTGCGACCGGCGGACTCAACCGTTCCCGCGAACTCAAGACCGAGGATCGTCCGCCGCGGTTGTGGAAGACCGCTGAGGAAGCGCACGACGAACGGCTTTCCCGCGCGGAAACCGCAGTCGGTGCGATTCACGGTCGTTGCGTGGATCCTGACCAGGATCTCATCGTCCTTCGGCTCAGGCGCGGCAACGTCTTGGATCTGAACGACGTTCGGGGGACCGTATCGTGTTCGGACTGCCGCCTTCATGAAGGTCAGCCGACGATATCGGCCAGAACCTTCAGCGCCGCCGGATCCCGCGTGCCCGTGATCAACGTCGTCACCGGGCTCTTGATCCACGCTTCCATGCGCTCTTTGATACGCGACGCCGGTCCGATCAGCGAGATCTCATCGACCAGCTCGTCCGGCACGGCTTCCGCCGCCTCCTGCTTCTTGCCGTCGAGATACAGGTCTTGCACCCTCTTCGCTTCCTCGGCGTATCCCATCCGGCCGACGACGTCGAAGTGGAAGTTCTTCTCGCGCGCGCCCATGCCGCCGATGTACAGCGCCATCGCCCACTTCAGCATCGTGAGCCCCGCCGCAACGTCGTCGGTCACGACGACCGAAACGACGCAGGGGATCTGGAAGCCCTTCGGCGCGTTCGCCAATGCCTGCTCGTACACATCGGTCTTGTACGGCGAATAGAAGATCGGCATCCATCCGTCGGCGATCTCTGTAGACAGCTCGACGTTCTTCTGCCCTTCGGCCGCCAAGTAGATCGGGATGTCTTTCCGAAGCGGATGAACGATCGACTTCAGCGGCTTCCCTAAGCCGGTACCGCCCGGATAGGGCAGCGGGTAGTGCTCGCCGTCGTTCGTCACGGGGGCTTCGCGCGCAAGCACCTTGCGGATGATCTCCACGTATTCGCGCGTTCTGGCGAGCGGCTTGGGGAACGGCTGTCCGTACCAGCCCTCCACCACTTGCGGCCCGCTGACGCCCAGCCCGAGGAGCAACCGTCCGCCGGACAAGTGATCGAGCGTCATCGCCGTCATCGCAGTGGCCACCGGTGTGCGCGCGCTGATCTGCACGATGCCGGTGCCGAGCTTGATCGACTTGGTTTGTGCGGCGACCCATGCGAGCGGCGTGAAGACGTCCGAGCCGTAGGCCTCGGCAGTCCAAACCGATTCGTACCCGAAGCGCTCGGCGGTTTTCGCCAGCTCGACCGCATCCTCGGGCGGTTGCGGCCCCCAGTAGCCGAGCGTCAGGCCGAGCCGCAGATCCGATGTCATCGCTTACCCGCCGGGGAGCGAAACGACTTTCGTCTCGAGGAACTCTTCGAACCCTTGCACGCCGCCCTCGCGGCCTTGGCCGCTCTGCTTGTAGCCGCCGAACGGCCAGCTCGGGTGCACGAACATGCTGAGATTGATCGAGATCGTGCCGGCGCGGATCCTGCGCGCGACCGCAAGCGCACGCTGCTCGTCCTGCGACCACACGCCACCGGACAGCCCGTAGATTGAGTCGTTCGCGATGCGTACGGCGTCGTCGTCATCGTCGTAGGGGATCACCGCGAGCACGGGTCCGAAGATCTCTTCAGTTGCGGTCAGCGACTTCGGGTCGACGTCGAGCAGCAGCGTCGGCTCAACCCAATAGCCGCGGTCCATGTAGTCGGGCTTGCCGCCCCCGGCCGCGACGGTCGCACCTTCGTTCACCGCGCGATCGATCTGCTGGAGCACCATGTCGCGCTGCTCCGCGGAGATCTGCGGCCCATGGAGGTACTGGGCGTCGTTCGGGTCGCCGACGCGCAGGCTCTGGAAGAGTCCTTTGAGGATGCCGGTCACTTCCTCGTACTTCGCGCGCGGGATCAGCGCGCGCGTATGGCGCGCGCACGCTTGGCCTGAGTGCGCGCACGCCATCGACGCAAGGAAGCCGGTGGCCATCATCATGTCCGCGTCGTCCAGAACGATCGCAGCCGACTTGCCGCCGAGCTCGAGGTGCACGCGCTTCACCGTGTTCGCGCCGCCTTCGAGGATCGCGCGGCCGGTGGCGGTCGACCCGGTGAAGGTGATCATGTCGACGTCGGGGTGACGCACGAGCGCAGCGCCGATCTCATCGCGCGACGACGTGAGGATGTTGATCACGCCGGCCGGGAAGTCGGTCTTCTCGGCGATAAGGCGCCCGAGGATCGAACCAGACCACGGGGTCTGCGGCGCAGCCTTGTGCACGACGGTGCACCCGGCCGCCAGCGCGGGACCGATCTTGTTCAGCGTGAGCATCAGCGGGAAGTTGAACGGCGTGATCGCACCGACGACACCGATCGGCTCGCGAACCTCGACACCGCGGCTCGGCAACCCGGTGCTGACGATGTTGCCGAGGTCGCGCTCGAACTCGTAGTTCTTCGCGAGGTCGATCCAGAAGCTGAACGCGTTGATCGGCTCGTCGAGCTGTGCGACGTACGTCAGCGCAACCGGCGATCCGGCTTCCGCGACGATGACCTGACGCAGCTCTTCGCGCGCCTCTTCCAGCGCCGCCTTCAACTGCTCCAGGCAGCGCGCGCGCAGCTCCCGGTTGGTCGACCAGTCCGTCGTGTCGAATGCACGTCGAGCAGCCGCGACCGCCCTCGCGAGATCCTCCTCGGTCGCATCGGCGGCGACGCCGAGAACCTCTTCGGTCGCCGGGTTGATGTTGTCGAACGTCGACCCGTCGGATGCATCGACGAGCTCGCCGTCGATGAGCATCCGGGCTTCACCCTGGGGTGCCGACATTGCTTACCCCTCCCGCTATGGAGCGATCAGTACTTGACGATGAAACCGTCGGTGACCGGCTCGCGCTTGTCGAAGTACGGCTGCATCGCGTCGGCGAGACGCGGGTAATCCCAGCGGCCCTTCGTCTCGAACTTCTCTTCGATCCGCAGCGGTGCGAGCAGCGACACCTGGCTGCCCCACACGATGAAGACTTGGCCGCTGATCTTCTCCGCCGCGGGCGACGCGAGGAAGCCGACGAGCGGTGCGACGTTCTCCGGCGCGAACTCGTCCTTGTCCATGCCGAACATCTCGGTCATACGCGTGGCTGCGCGCGGCGCTATGGCGTTCGACGTGACGCCGTACTTGGCCATCGCTTGCGCGGTCGACGTCGTGAGTCCGACGATGCCTGCCTTCGCAGCTGCGTAGTTCGGCTGTCCCGGCGATCCCATCAGGAACGCTTCGCTCGACGTGTTCACGACGCGGCCGTACGCCGGCTGTCCGGAGTGCTTCGACTGCTCGCGCCAATACGCGCACGCGTGACGCATCGTGTTGAAGTGACCCTTGAGGTGGACCTTGACGACCGCGTCCCACTCGCCTTCGGTGATGTTGAAGATCATTCGGTCGCGCAGGATGCCGGCGTTGTTGATCAAGATATGGAAGTCGCCGAACTCCTTGATCGCGAGATCGATCATGGCTTTCGCGTAGTCGAAGTTCGAAACGTCGCCGCCGTTCGCGATCGCTTTGCCGCCGGCAGCCTTGATCTCATCGACGACCTTCTGCGCGGGCCCGCTTTCACTGCCTTCGCCTTCAACCGTCGCGCCGAGGTCGTTCACGACGACCGCTGCGCCTTCCGATGCGAGATACAGGGCTTCTGCGCGCCCGAGTCCTTGCCCCGCGCCCGTGACGAGCGCGACCTTGCCGTCCAGCGAGTTTCCCATCAGAGCCTCTCCAGGATCGTGGCGGTGCCGATCGCCCCGCCGCAGCACATGGTCACCAGCGCGGTGTTCTTATCCGAGCGCTCGAGCTCGTGCAAAGCCGTTGTGATCAGTCGTGAGCCGGTCGACCCGACCGGGTGACCGATCGCGATCGCGCCGCCGTTGACGTTGATCTTGTCCAAGTCGGCATCGTGCACGCGCTGGAAGGACAGAACCACCGACGCGAAGGCTTCATTCACCTCGATGAGGTCGATGTCCTTCAACGTCATGCCGCTCTTCTTGAGGATCGCGCGCGTGGCATCGACCGGGCCGTCCAGCAGGTAGTACGGGTCGGTGCCGACCACGACCTGCGAGCGGATGCGCGCGCGCGGCTTGAGCCCGAGCTCCTTCGCCTTCGCGGCCGACATCCAGAGAACGGCGGCGGCGCCGTCGGAGATCTGCGACGAGTTTCCCGCCGTATGCATGCCCCCGTCTATGACCGGCTTGAGGTTGGCCAACCCCTCGATGGTCGTGTCGCGCAAACCCTGGTCCTTGTCGAAAACGACGAGCTGCCCTTCAGCGTTCGGCGCCTCGATCGCCATGACCTCACGGTCGAACCGGCCGTCGGCCCACGCTTTGGCTGCTTTCTGCTGCGACGCAAGTCCGAACGCGTCGACGTCGTCGCGCGTGATGCCGCGGTTCTTGGCGATCCGCTCTGCGCCTTCGAACTGGTTCGGCATGTCGAGCGTCCATCCCGGAGGGATGAAGGAGCCGGGACCGTTGATCACGTTGGAGCCAAGACCGACGCGCGACATCGCTTCGATGCCGCAGGCGATACCGACGTCGATTCCGCCGGCTTCGATCAAGCCTGCGATCAGGTGGTTGGCTTGCTGTGCGGAGCCGCATTGGGTGTCGACGGTCGTGGCAGCCGTCTCGTAGGGGAGACCGGCCGCGAGCCACGACGTACGAGTGACGTTCAAGGCCTGCTCGCCGGCCTGCGAGACGCAGCCGCCGATGACCTGCTCCACGAGCGAAGGCTCGATGCCCGCGCGCTTGATGACTTCGACTTGGGCAGCGCCCAGGATCTGCGCAGCGTGGAGACCCGAGAGGGCTCCGTTCTTCTTGCCGATGGGGGTACGTACAGCGCCGACGATGACGGCTTCGGGCACGGCGGCCTCCGTTTCCTAAGTGCGTTAGGGAAAACGGATGATACACAGAACTAGAACAGATTTCACTTTTGCTCTGTGGCCGCTCGCTCAGAACGCCGGAGGGATGATCGAAGTCCGGATGAAGCCGTTGTCCACCGATCGGCAAAACGTTTGGTGCCAGAGGTCGACATCGGGCTTTCCTGGGTAGTGGAGGACGATGATCTCCCCCACGGCAAGTGTGGGGTCGGGCTGGGTCGGCGACGGACAGGAATAGAGGTAGCCCCGTCCAGGGGAGCCCAA
>DATGHY010000017.1:0-21461 GCA_035307625.1 Actinomycetota bacterium | reverse complement strand
AGATGTTCGTGAAGTTGATGTTGCGGTTGATGACGTAGGTGACGACGTCGCCGACCGCATCGCGCCGGATGTCGTCGGCGATCCGGCAGAGATGCTCGAGGGCATCGCCCTCCGCCTCAAAAAGCGCCAGGGCCTGCGCGTCGGAAGGGACGACCCCACTCTCGACGGCCATCAACGCGGCGGTGATCTCCGCGGGGTTCCTCGGCGCGCGCGTCGACCACTCTCGCGACACGTCTACCTCGAGCGCATCCCAGTTCCCGTGGATCGTGTTCGTGTCGGCGCGCAGCCCTCTTTCCAGGTCGGCCGTCGCGCTCTCCGAATCCTCGATGAGGTGCAGCGCGCCGCTCATCGCCTTCTTCAGGACGACGTCCGGCGCTTGCCACGGCACGCCGCGCGGCTGCGCGTCCGCGCGCGCGTACCCATCGGGCGCGCGCAGCGCCTCGACCGCGGCAACGACGCGCCCGTCGATCCAGGGATCGGGCTGCACCGCGTACGACGGATAGATCGTCAGCCGCTCGCGCAACGTCGAGCCTCGCGCTTCGGTCTCGGCGCGCAGCCGCTCGATCTGCGGCCACGGCTTCTCCGGATTCACGTGATCGATGGTGATCGGCGACACGCCGCCCCAGTCGTTGATCCCTGCGTCGAGCAGCTCGGGGAAACGCTCATCGGAGAGGTTCGGCGGCGCCTGTACCGTCGCGCGCGGCCCGAGCAGGATGCGCGCGAGCGCGATCGTCGCGAGGTACTCGTCGTGCGCGGCGTCGGGCTGCGACGCCATCGCCGTTAACGGTTTCGCCACGAAGTTCTGCACGATCACTTCTTGGATGTGGCCGTACTTGCGTCCGAGCGCGCGCAACGCGAACAGCGACTCGGCGCGCTCGCGCGCGGTCTCGCCGATGCCGATCAAGATGCCAGTCGTGAACGGGATCGCGAGCCGGCCCGCATCCTCGATCACGCGCAGCCGCAACGCCGGGTTCTTGTCGACCGATCCGTAATGAGCGGCGCCGGGCGTCCGGTACAGCCGCTCGGACGTGGTCTCGAGCATCATCCCCATGCTCGGCGCGACCGGCTTGAGACGCGCCATCTCCTCCCACGACATCACGCCGGGGTTGAGGTGCGGCAGCAGCCCGGTCTCCTCGATCACGAGGATCGCCATCGCGCGCACGTAGTCGAGCGTGTTGGCATAGCCCCGCGCGGCCAGCCACGCGCGCGCCTCGGGCCAGCGCAGCTCGGGCCGGTCGCCGAGCGTGAACAGCGCCTCTTTGCACCCGGCCGCAGCGCCCGCGCGCGCGACCTCCAGGACTTGCTCGGGCGACATGAACGGCGCCTCGAGCTTGGCCGGCGTCGTCGCGAACGTGCAATAGCCACAGCGATCGCGGCACAGTCGCGTCAGCGGGATGAAGACCTTGCGGCTGTATGAAACTGTGCGGCCGACGCCCGCGTCGCGCACCCGGCACGCGATAGCCATGAGGTGCTCGAGGTCGTCGTGGCGCGCGGACAGCAACGCTTCCGCTTCATCGAGGGAAAGGGTCTTGCCTTCCTCAGCGCGGCGAAGCGCGCGACGAACGGCGTGCGCGATGTCCATCATCGAAACGGCCGACGGGGCATGTCGCGGCGAGCGTAGCAAAGGTCGGCAGGGGCCTCGACCCAGCATCAGGCCGGTGCCTTATAGGCTGCTCGACATGATCGTCGTCCTTGCCGGTGGGGTCGGTGCCGCGCGATTCCTGCGCGGGTTGGTGCGCGTGGTTCCGCCGTCGGACGTAACCGTGATCGGCAACACCGGGGACGATATCGACATCTACGGGGTGCACGTTTCGCCCGACCTCGACATCGTGACGTTCATGTTGGCCGGCATCCTGGACGAGCAGCGTCAGTTCGGGATCACCGGCGACACGCAGACGTTGATGGACGAGCTTGCCGCGGCCGGCCACGACACGTGGTTCAGCCTCGGCGACCGGGATTACGGGGTGTGCTTGGCGAGGACGTTGATGTTGGAGGAAGGCGTCCCGCTGAGCGAGGCGACGGCTCGGATCTGCATCCGGCATGGCGTCGGCATCACGCTTCTGCCGATGACCGACGATCTCGTCTTCACGACCGTGCGCGTGAAGGCACCGGACGGCGAAGCCGACATCCACTTCCAGGAGTACTGGGTGCGCCATCGGGCGAGCACGCCGGCGGTCGGTGTGACGCTCGAGGGCGGGAGCGATGCGCGACCGGGGCCGGGGGTGCTCGATGCGATCGCCAACGCAGAGGCGGTGATCGTCGCGCCGTCGAATCCCGTCGTGTCGATCGGGACGATCCTTGCAGTCCCGGGGATCCGCGAGGCGCTGCGCGCGACGCGCGCGCCGGTAGTGGGCATCTCCCCCATCGTCGGCGGCGAAGTTGTTCGCGGGATGGCCGACAAGCTGCTCCCGGTCGTCGACGCCGAGGTTTCTGCCGTTGGTGTTGCAACGTTGTATCGAGATTTCCTCGACGCTTTCGTGATCGATGACGTCGACTCATCTCGCGCGCCGGAGATCGAGGCACTGGGTGTCCTCGTAGAGAGCACGCAGTCGATGATGCATACGCCCGATGACGCGGCTGCGTTGGCGAAGGTTGCGCTCGAGCTGGCCGAGCGCGCGCGATGAGGATCGAGGTCATCCCGGTCACGGGACTGCTCGAGATCGAAGAAGGCGACGATCTCGCCTCACTGATCTCGCAGCACGCCGAGATCCGCGACGGCGACGTCGTCGTCGTCGCGCAGAAGATCGTCAGCAAGGCGGAGGGTCGCGTGATCGAGATCGACCCGACGCAGGCCCGTCGCGAGCGCGCGTCTGCCGTCGCGCAAGAGACCGCGAGAGTGGTCGCACGCCGCGGCGAGATCGTGATCTCGCAGACCCGTCACGGGTTCGTGTGCGCCAATGCAGGCGTCGATGCGTCGAACGTTCCGCCCGACCGCCTCGCTCTGCTTCCCTTGGATCCGGACGGCTCTGCCGAGCGGCTGCGCGCGGCGCTGAGCTCATCTCTGGGCGCGCGCGTGGGCGTCGTCGTGTCCGACACGTTCGGCCGCGCGTGGCGTATCGGGCAGACGAACGTTGCGCTCGGCGTCGCCGGCATCAAGGCCGTGCGGGATCACCGCGGCGAGAAGGACTCGTTCGGCATGGAGCTCGAAGCGACGATCATCGCGATCGCCGATGAGATCGCGGGTGCCGCGGAGCTCGTGATGGGCAAGTCCGACGGCATCCCGGTGGCGATCGTCCGCGGGCTCGAAGGAGCAGACGGTGACGGGAGCGCGCGTGAGCTGATCCGAACTCCGGAAGAAGACCTCTTCGCGGTCGCAGGCGTGGAAGTGGTCGAAGCCCGGCGATCGGTGCGTGTGTTCGACGAGCGGCCGGTCCCCGACGAGGTGGTTGCGCGCGCGGTCGAAGCGGCGGGCACCGCGCCGGCGCCGCACGGGTCTCGCGGGGCGCGCCCGTGGCGCTTCGTGTGGCTCAAGTCGTCGGAGCCACGCGACGGATTCCTCTCCGCTCTCCGGGAGCAGTGGCGGACCGATCTGGAGAGTGACGAGATCGGCGCCGAGACGATCTCCCGCCGCGTGAAGAGATCAGACGAGATCCTCCGGGCCGCTCCCGTGCTCATGGCCTGCTTCGTCTCGCTTGCCGCCGCCGACCACTACCCCGACGAGCGGCGCGCGCGCGCCGAGCGCGACATGTTCATCGCCGCAGGCGGCGGCGCGGTCCAGAACCTCATGGTCGCGCTCGCCGCCCAGTCGGTCGGCTCGTGTTGGATCTCGTCCAGTTTGTTCGCCCCCGAGGTGGCCGCCCGGGCGCTCGGCTTCGGCCCGGAATGGCAGGCCCTCGGATGCGTCGCCGCTGGTTATCCGAGCGAGCCACCCGCCGCTCGACAACCAGCCGGTTCACAGGATTTCCTGGACATCCGCTGAGCCCTGCGAAAGGCCAAGCACCATGCTATAAACCCGCGGGTTCACCACGGAGGGAACGTGCCTAATAGGCCTACGAAAGCGCAGCGCCGCGAAGCCGCGAAAGCCGCCCGTTTCGAAGCCGAGCGCAAAGCGCAGAAGGACCGCCGGAAACGTTTCCTGTTGGGCGGGTTAGGCGGCGTCGCGATGGTCGGCTTGATCGTGGCGATCATCCTCGCGTCGGGGTCGTCGAACAAGATCGACACGGTCGGGCTGAACAAAGACGCCTCCGCCGCCGGGTGCACGAGCCTCATCACGAACGCCGATCAAGGCCGGCAGCACATCCAGTCGCCGGCGACGTTCAACTACAACTCGGACCCGCCGACGTCTGGGAGCCATTACAACATCGCGGGGGTGGCGCCAACGCAGACGGGCGTCCATCTCCAGCCGATCCAGGACGAGATCCAAGTCCACAACCTCGAGCACGGACACATCGGCATCCAGTACAACAACCTGCCCAACGCCGTCGTCACTGCGCTCCAGCAGTTCACCAATGCGCGCGACACCTACGTGTTCATGGCGCCACGGCCACAGCTGCCGACGGGTATCCAGCTCTCGTTCACGCGGTGGGACCAGATGATCAACTGCGCCTCTCCGACCGACCCCTCCGCGGTCGTGAAGCTCGCGACGAGCTTCTACAACGCCTTCCACGGACTCGGGCCTGAGGGCGCGCTCCCCGGAACGCCGATCACGTCCTCCGGTCAGTAACGACTCCCGTCGGAAAAAAACGCTGCCCCCGTGACCGGGGGCAGCAAGCCGGCGAACTTAGACCGTAAGGGGAGGGAGGTTGAGCGCGCCGGCCGGGAGCCTCGTCCCTCGGAAGCCTTTTATTCGGTGATCGCGTTTAGCCGATCCGCCACACCTGAGCGACGGGCCGCTCGGGCATCGCAACGTCGGGTGCCACTTCGCGGAGCGCCTCCCACACCGCGGAGGCCATGAAGCGACGGTGGCCGCCGAGGGTGCGGATGTACGGGAGCTTGCCGGCGTCGGCCCAGCAACGGACCGCGCGGTGAGAGACTCGGAAGAGCATCGCGACCTCACCGGTCGTCAAAAGGGCGTCCTCGCGGCGATAGCCGTTCTGCATCGCGGTGGCTTGCCGGCGCAGGCGCTCGATCAGGCGATCGCGTGTACCACTGGTCGGAGTGCTTCCCATCGTCTCTTTCCTTTCTTCCCCTTCAACCGGATGTAACGAGTGCCACTGCCGGAGAGAAACGCGCGCGCTCGGCGTCGGCCCATTGCGTCCGGAAATGTCGAGATTCGTCGCCGGTCAAACGGTGCGGAAGAAGTCGATCGTGCGCTTGAGGCCGTCGCGCACATCGACCAAAGGCTGCCAGCCGAGCAGCTTCTGCGCCCGCGCGATGTCGGGGCGGCGGACGCTGGGGTCGTCCACCGGCCGCTCGGTGAACTTGATGTCGCTTGAGGAGCCCGTCAGCTCCTTGATCAGCTCGGCCATCTCAAGCACCGTCATCTCGTGTGGGTTCCCGATATTGACGGGCTCGTGGAAGGGGGGCTCGAGATAGAGGAGGCGCACGATGCCGTCGACGAGGTCGTCGACGTACGTGAAGCTCCGAGTTTGGGACCCGTCTCCGTGCACCGTCATGGGCTCGCCGGCGAGCGCCTGACTGACGAACTGGGGAATGGCACGCCCGTCCTGAGGCCGCATCCGTGGACCGTAGGTGTTGAAGATCCGGACGATACGCGTGTCGAGGTCGTGATACCGGTGGTAGGCCATGGTCAGCGCTTCCGCGTATCTCTTCGCCTCGTCGTAAACGCTGCGGGGCCCGATCGGATTCACATGGCCCCAATACGTCTCCGGCTGGGGGTTCACCTCGGGGTCCCCGTACGCCTCGGACGTCGATGCGAGGAGGTAGCGCGCGCCCTTAGCCTTCGCGACCCCGAGCGAATGGAGCGATCCGAGAGCCCCGACCTTCAGGATCTGGATCGGAAACTTGGGGAAGTCGATCGGTGACGCAGGCGAGGCGAAATTCATGACCGCATCGACGGTCCCGTCGATGTAGAAGGGAAGCGAGATGTTGTGCTCGACGAAAGAGAAGTGGGGGTTGCTCGTTAGATAGTCCGCGTGCTCGCGGCGACCGGTGATCAGGTTGTCGACGCAAACAACGTCATGCCCGTCTGCGAGCAGCCGCTCGCACAGGTGCGAGCCGACGAACCCGGCGCCTCCGGGGACGACGATGCGCATCAGACCCGACGTCTCAACGACCGACGCCTTCGTACGTGAAGCCCATCTGACGCAGCGAGTGCGGGTCGAGCAAGTTGCGCGCGTCGACGATCACCGGGGTTGCCATCGCGCCGTGCAGCTTCGCGAAATCGACCCACCGGAATTCGTTCCACTCCGTCAGCACGAGGATCGCGTGAGCGCCTTCCGCCGCTTCGATCGGTCCGGCCGCGCGCTCGATACCTGCAGTCGCAAAGCTGCGCTCCCCCACCACCGGGTCGTAGCCACGGATGCGCGCGCCATTTTCGAGCAACAGTTGGACGACGGCGAAGGCCGGCGAGTCGCGCGTGTCGTCGGTGTTCGGCTTGAAGGCAAGGCCCCACACCGCGATCGTCTTCCCTTGCACGCCGTCGACCAGCCGCTCGACCTTCCGGACGATCACGCGATGCTGTTCGTCGTTGACGTCGAGCACCCCTTTCAAGAGGTGGAAGTCGTAGCCGTTGTCCTGCGCGACACGGATGAGCGCGCGCGAGTCCTTCGGCAGGCACGAGCCCCCGAAGCCCGGACCGGGCTTCAAGAACTCGAAGCCGATGCGCGCGTCGTAACCCATCCCGAGCGCAACTTCCTTCACATCGGCGCCGACACCGTCGCAGATGTTCGCGATCGCGTTGATGAAGCTGATCTTCGTCGCGAGGAACGTGTTGGACGCGTACTTGATCATCTCGGCGGTCGCCGGGTCCGTCACGATCAGCGGCGCCCCCAGCGGACGGTAGAGATCGGTGAGCAAGCCGGCCGCGCGCTCGCTCGCAGTTCCGACGACGACACGGTCGGGGTGCATGAAGTCGAAGACCGCGGTGCCTTCGCGGAGGAACTCTGGGTTCGACGCGACGTCGAACTCGACGTTCGCGGGAAGGCGACGACGGATGATCTGCTCGACGAAGTCGCGCGAGCCGACCGGCACGGTGCTCTTGTTCACGATCACGACGTACTGGTGGATGTGCTGCGCGATGTCCGAAGCGACCTGCTCGACACGGCTGAGGTCGGCGCTGCCGTCTTCGGCCGGGGGCGTTTGCACGCAGATAAACGCGAATTGAGCGCCTTGCATGACTTCGCCCAGCGAGGTGCTGAAGCGGAGACGCCCGCTTTCCAGGCCGCGCGCGACCACCTCGTCGAGACCGGGCTCGTGGAACGGGATCTGACCCGCGCGGAGCTTCTCGACCTTCTCGGCGTCGACGTCGACGCACGCGACCTCGTGCCCGAGGTCGGCGAAGCAGGCGCCGGTCACGAGACCGACGTAGCCGGTGCCGACGATGGCTATGCGCATGGGGGCGAGGGTAGCACGCGCTGAAGGGCGTTTTTCGTCACGCGATCACCGCTCCGTCGAGGGTAGCGCCCGGCTCCACGAGCGCGTCTCGCCCCACGATCGTGTTGCGGAGAACGGCCCCCTCGCCTATCGCCGCGCCGGCGTGGATCACGCTGCGCTCCAGCGTGGCGCGCGCGCCGATGTGCGAGGCCGGCCCGATCGACGTGAGCGGCCCGAGCGTCGCGCCGGGGCCGACCGGTGCGTGGCTCAATAGGACCGGCGGCTCGATCGTCGAACCATCGCTTAACTCTTGGCGTTGGGTCACGACGGTGCCGTCGACCGTGGCGTGCGCGCGCCCGGAGAGCACGTCAAAGTGCGCTTGGAGGTAGCGCTCGGGTGTGCCGATGTCGAGCCAGTACGAGTCGGAGACGTATCCGAACACCGGCACGCCCTGCGCGAGGAGCGACGGGAACAGCTGCTGCTCGAACTGCCAGAACTCGTCGGGCGGGACTTCCTGAAGGACGCTCGGCTCGAGCACATACGTCCCGGCGTTGATCTGACCGGCGACCAGCTCCTTGGGCTTCTCGAGGAAGGCTTCGACGCGGTTGGATGCGTCGAGCGGCACGAGGCCGTAGGGGCGCGCGTCCTCGACCGGCGTGAGCACGATCGTCACCGCCGCGCCTTTCTCCCGGTGGAACGCGACCGCAGCCGACAGGTCGAGATCGGTCAGCACATCGCCGTTGAGCACGATCGTCGTGCCGTCAAGATCGTCGAGCCGGCTACGCACCGCGCCCGCCGTGCCGAGTGGCTTCTCTTCGGTCGACACGTGAAGCTCCGCGCCGAGCAGCGCGCGCATCTGCTGCGCGAAGGGTGCGAAGTCTTCGGCGAGGTAGCCCGTCAGCAGCGTCGTGTCGGTTATGCCGTGCGCGGCCAGCAGGCGGAGCTGATGCTCCAGGAACGGCCGATTGCAGATCGGAAGCAACGACTTCGGCACGCGGTCGGTGAGCGGCCGCAAGCGCGTGCCGAACCCACCGGCCAGGATGAGCGACTTCATACGGCTGCGTTGATGCCTGGCATCGCGCGCGCAAGCGCATCGCGCCAATCGGGCAACGCATCGAACCCGGCTGCGCGCCAGGCGACCCCGTCCAACGGCGCGTACATCGGTCGAGCAGCCGGCCGCGCCGCCGCCTCCTTCGTCGACACAGCGCGCACAACCGACGGATCGCCGCCGGCGTCCTCCAGGATCGCGCGCGCGAAGTCGTACCGTGAGACCGCCCCGCCGTTGGCGACGTGGAACGTCCCGGCGGTGCGGCGTTCCGCCAAGACCATCAATGCGTCCGCAAGATCGCCCGTCCACGTCGGCGATCCGACTTGGTCGTCGACCACGTCGAGCGGCCCTCGCGCGGCCGCGCGCAGGATGCTCGACGCGAAGTTCCTCGCCGGTTCGCCGGTCGCAGTGCGCGCGCCGTACAGCCACGCGGTGCGCGCGATCGCAAGCGATGAGGTTTCTGCGCGCGCGGCCTCCTCGGCTTCCAGTTTGGTTCGTCCGTACACCTGGAGGGGGTTGGTCTCGTCTATCTCCCTGTACGCCCTGCCCGCGGTCCCGTCGAATACGTAATCGGTGCTGACGACGATCACGAACGCGTTGCCGGCGGAGGCAGCGACGTTCCGAGTTCCCACGACGTTCACGGAGCGCGCGCGCTCCGGATCACCCTCGCAGCCGTCGACGTCGGTCCACGCCGCCGCATGGATGATCACGTCGGGTCCGGCCGAATCCAGCACACCCTCGACTGCGATCGGGTCGGTCACGTCTAGCGTCTCGTGATCGAGCAAGACCGCATCGTGGCCGGCGAGCCGCGGCGCGAGCTCGGCGCCGAGTTGCCCGCCGGCGCCGGTTACAAGGACACGCAAACGTTCCTCCAGGTCGTAGGCCGGGCCAATGGTATCTACTATGTCCCCATGCGGATGCTCGTTACCGGCGCTGCCGGATTCATCGGCTCGAACTTCGTGCGTTATTGGGTTGCGGAGCACCCCGACGACGACGTCGTCGCGTTCGACCTGCTGACCTACGCGGGGAACCGGGCGAACCTCGACGATCTCGGCGACCGCGTGCCGTTCGTTCAGGGCGACATCGCGGACGAGAAAGAGGTCACGCATGCCCTAGGCGAGTTCAAGATCGATACCGTCGTGAACTTTGCGGCCGAGTCGCACAACAGCCTCGCCGTGCTGGAGCCCGGCCGTTTCGTGCGCACCAACGTCCTCGGGACGCAGACGTTGTTGGAGGCTGCTCGAGCGCTTGGACTGCAGCGGTTCCATCACGTGTCGACCTGCGAGGTGTACGGAGACATGGCGCTCGACGATCCCGGCGCGTTCACCGAGGATTCGCCGTACCGGCCGCGCACGCCGTACAACGCGTCGAAGGCTGCTGCCGACCACGTCGTGCGCGCGTACTTCGAGACGTACGGCGCGCCGGTGACGATCTCGAACTGCTCGAACAATTACGGGCCGTACCAGTTCCCCGAGAAGATCGTGCCGCTGTTCATCACCAACGCGTTGGACGACCGCGCGCTGCCGATGTACGCGTCGACGACGAACCGGCGGGAGTGGCTGCACGTAAACGATCACTGCCGTGCGATAGAGCTGGTCTTGCTGAATGGCGTGCTCGGCGAGACGTACAACGTCGGGTCGGGCGACGAGGAGTCGATCGAGCAGATCGCCGACCGCGTTTTGTCCTTGACTGGGAAACCCGCATCGCTGAAATCGATCGTCCCCGACCGGCCCGGCCACGACCGGCGCTACCTCTTGGACTCAGCGAAGATCCGGCGCGCGCTCGGCTGGGCGCCGACCATCTCGTTCCAAGACGGGCTCGCCGACACGGTCGCGTGGTACACGGCGCAACGCGCGTGGTGGGAACCGCTGAAGGCGCGCGCAGCGATCGACGAAACCGCCTGGAGCTAGATCAGGCCGACGCGGCCGCTGTCGCCGACCATAAGCTGATACGAACGGGGCCGGTCGTCCGATCGCTCGACCACGACGCCGCGCCCCAGCAGGCTGTCCTCGAGTCGCCGCACGCCGCGAAGCCGGCACTCCTCCATGATCACCGAGTGCTCGATCTCGCTGTCTTCGACGACGCAGTCCGGGCCGATCGACGTGAACGGTCCGATGAACGAATCCTTGATCACGGTGTTCGGCCCGATGATCAGCGGGCCTCGCAGCTTGGAGTTCTGGATGCGCGCGCCCTTCTGCAAGATGACGGTGCCGCTCAGCTTGCTGGCGCCGTCGACCTCGCCCTCGTTCGCCGGCTGCGAGCCTTCGAGAACGAGCCGATTCGCCTCCAACAGATCTTCGGGCTGCCCGGTGTCCTTCCACCAGCCCTCAACCCGGTGCACCTTCACATCGTTGCCTTGATCGAGCAGCCACTGGATGGCCTCCGTGATCTCAAGCTCGCCGCGGCCCGACGGTTTGAGCGCGCGCACCGCATCGTGAACGCTCGCGTCGAAGAGGTAGACGCCGACGAGCGCGAGGTCAGAGATGCGGTCTTTCGGCTTCTCGACCAGCTTTATCACTTGGTCGCCGTCGAGCTGCACGACGCCGTACTGCTCGGGCTGCTCGACCTGGGTGACCATGATCTGCGCCGCACATCCTTCGGCTTCGAAGCGCTTGACGAACGACACGATGCCGTCGCGGAGCATGTTGTCGCCGAGGTACATGACGAAGGGGTCTTCGCCGAGGAAATCGCGCGCGATGAGCACCGTGTGGGCAAGGCCGAGCGGCGCCTCCTGCTCGAGGTAGGTGACCTTTAGGCCCCACGCCGAGCCGTCGCCGACGGCCTCGCGGATCTCGTCGCCGGTCTCACCGACGACGATACCGGTCTCGATGACACCGGCTTCTGCGATGTCGTCGAGGACGTAGAACAGGATCGGCTTGTTGGCGACGGGGACGAGCTGCTTCGCGCTGGTGTGCGTGATGGGACGGAGCCGTGTGCCGGCGCCACCGGATGGGATAAGGGCTTTCACGCGGCCCAGTGTACGGGCGGGTAAGGAGGCCTAGGAGCAGGAGCCGACTGCTGAGGGCGACGACGTCGTCTTCGGCGTTGCACTGCCGCTCGCGGCTGGCGCACCGAAGCTTCGGCCGATCGTCACGATGATGTCCGTGGACTGGCTGCTCGTTCCCGGCTTCAGGATCGCCCCGGGGAACTGTTTCGCGACGAGCTCGGCCTTGAGCTCATCTCCGGCTTGATACGTGATCACCGTGGGAGTTATGTGCTTTGAAGACGACGAGATCGACGGAACGTGGAAGCCGAGAGTAACAAGCTTCGTACGTTCGGTCCCTGCTATCCCAGACTTCCCCGACGCATTGATGAGGGTGATGATGACGTCACCTGGTGAGGGGAGAGACTGACCGGTCTTGCCGACGTCGGGCAGCGGACCGCCCGTCTTCAGCGAGTTGAAGAGTTCGCGCGCGGCGGTCGGCTCGGGTACGACGTACGAGACACCACCGATGTACTCCGGGATCCCAGGATACTGACGGAAGTCGACCTTCTTGTTGTCGAACTTCAAGCTGTTCGCGATCGAGCGCGCCAGGCCGAGATTGATGCCCTTGTCGTAGATGAGGCCTTTGCCGGCCACGTTAGAGAGATCGATGAGCTTGATGGGATTGAGTAGGACGCCGAGGCCCTTGACCTTGTTCAGTAGTGCGCGGATGAACCGCTGCTGCCCTTGGATCCGGCCGAGGTCTGCGGTCGGATAGATGTAGCGCGCTCGCACGAAGGACAGCGCTTGTGCCCCGTTAAGATTGATGCAACCCGTCGTCGTTATGTTCAAACCGGATTTGCGATCGTACAGAGGCTTCGGGAAGTACATCGGCACGCCACCGACCGCGTCGACGATCGACTGGAAGCTCGCGAAGTTGACTTCGACGTAGTGATTGATCGACAGGCCCGTCAGCTGTGAGACGGTCTTGATCATCAGCTCAGCTCCGCCGAGAGGGTAGGCCGCATTGATCTTGTTCATCCCGTGCCCGGGGATATCAACGCGCAAATCACGTGGGAAGCTGATCAGAACCGCGTGTTTCGCTCCGCCATAGATGTGCAGGAGGATGATGGTGTCGGCACGCTGACCCGAACCGCCGTGGAACTGCCGCTGATTGCGCGCGGTGCCCTCGATGACGTCCCGGCGATCGCTCCCGAGGATCAAGATGTTGAGCGGATCCTTCGGCGCCGCTGGGATCAACCCGGCTATCTGACGCTGGCCCTTCTTGATGTTCGACGTCACTTTGAGGTAGGTGAAGATCCCCGTGGACACGACGAAAACAACGAGAACGAGTAGCCCCGCAAGGCTGAGTTTCAGCCAACGGCGTTTGCCGGGCTTACGCCCGTTCTTGGCTGGGACATCGAGTTTCTTGAGGCCGTCGTACATGGGAGGTGCTGGGAAGTCTACCCGCTGAAACGTTGACCGACCGGCGCGCTCGTAAGCGCCATCTTCAGAGCGGGTTAAGAACCCTCTTCATCCCTGCCGCGTCGCGCCAAGATCGCTTCTTTCCGAGCAAGCCGGTGCTGGCGCCGTATCTTCGCTTCCTCCATGCGCCGCTTCTCTCCGACCGTCTCGGGGTTGAGCGGAGGCACAGGTTTCGGCTGTCCTTCACGGTCCAACGCCACGAACACGAGGTACGCGCTCGATACGTGTCGTCGCTCGCCGGTGCGCGCGTTCTCGGCCTCGACACGCACGCCGACCTCCATCGAGGTCCGGCCCACGTCGTTGACTTGCGCGCGCAGCGTGATGATCTCGCCCAGGAACACCGGCTCGATGAAGCTCATCTCGTCCATCGCGGCTGTGACGACGCGGCTCCCGCAATGCTTCACGGCTGCGATACCGGCCGCGGCGTCGCAAAGTTTCATGATGACGCCACCGTGGACGTTGTTCGCAAGATTGGAATCGCCGATCTCCATGACTTGCGACAGAACGGTTGTCGACTGCGAAGGGGTCTTCGGCTCGGGCGCGCTCACGCGTCGACTCCGCGCGCGCGCGCGATCACGCCTGCGATCTCGCCGACGATCCGCGTCAGGTCGTAGTCCTTCGGCGTGTAGACCTTGGCGACGCCTGCAGCTTCCAGCGTGCGCGCGTCTTCGTCCGGGATGATCCCGCCGATGACGACGGGCACCTCCGCCGGATCTACGCCGAGATCCTTGAGCCGGCCGATCACCTCGGGCACCAACATCGCGTGCCCGCCGCTCAAGATCGATAGCCCGATCACATGCACATCCTCGTCTACCGCTGCCTGCGCGATCATCTCCGGGGTCAGCCGGATGCCTTGGTAGACGACCTCGTAGCCCGCGTCGCGCGCGCGCACCGCGATCTGCTCGGCACCGTTCGAATGCCCGTCCAAACCGGGCTTCCCGACCAGCATCCGCAACCGCTTCACGCCGATGGCCTTCGCCACGCGCGCCACGCGTTCGCGCACCTCGTTCAGCTCGGCGTAGCCGTCGCGCGCCTGCGCGGCCTGGGAAACGCCGGTAGGCGCGCGGAACTCGCCGAACACCTCGCGAAGCGCATCGGACCACTCCCCCGTTGTAACGCCGGCGCGCGCGGCCTCGATCGACGCCGGCATCAAGTTCTCCCCTTCCCGAGCAGCCTTCCGGACCGCGTCGAGCGCGCGCGTCGCCGCACCCGCGTCACGCGTCCGCCGGAAGCCTTCCAACGCTTCGATCTGGCGCTTCTCCGCGTCGGCGTCCACCTGCTCGACGGACACGCCCTTCTCGAGCGGCGACGGCACCGTCTCCTGATAGCGATTGATGCCCACGACGGGGGCGTCGCCGGCTTCGATCGCGCGCTGCCGCTTGGCCAAGGACGTGACCAGCTCGCGCTTCATGTACTCCAGCGCCTGCACCGACCCGCCTTGATCGAGCACTTTGCTCAACTCGGACCACGACGCCTCGGAGAGCTCCGCCGTCTTCGCTTCGATCACATGCGAGCCCGCGAGCACGTCGTCGTACTCGAGCAGGTCGGTCTCGTACGCCAGGATCTGCTGCAAGCGAAGCGACCATTGCTGGTCCCACGGCCGCGGCAGGCCGAGCGCCTCGTTCCAGGCCGGGAGCTGCACGGCGCGCGCGCGCGCATCCTTCGACATCGTGACGGCCAGCGCCTCGAGCAAGATCCGGTACACGTTGTTCTCCGGCTGCAGCGCAGTCAGCCCGAGCGAGTTCACCTGCACGCCGTACCGGAACCTGCGGAACTTCGGATCCTGCACGCCGTACCGCTCGCGCGTGATCCGATCCCACAGCTCGGTGAACGCGCGCATCTTGCACGTCTCTTCGATGAAGCGGACGCCCGCGTTGCAGAAGAACGAGATCCGCCCGACAACACGCTCGAAATCTGCCTCGGCGACGCGCCCGGTCGCGCGCACCGCATCTAGCACGGCGATCGCGTTCGCGAGCGTGTATGCGATCTCCTGTTGCGGCTCGGCGCCCGCTTCCTGCAAGTGGTACGAGCACACGTTCATCGGGTTCCATTTCGGAACCTCGGTCGCGCAGAACGTGAACATGTCGGTGATCAGCCGCATCGACGGTTCGGGCGGATAGATGTACGTCCCGCGCGACAGGTACTCCTTGAGGATGTCGTTCTGCGTCGTCCCCATCAGCGCTTTGCGATCGACACCGTGCTCGTCGGCGACCGCGATGTAGAGCGACAAGAGCCACATCGCCGTCGCGTTGATCGTCATCGACGTGTTCATCCGCTCGAGCGGGATCCCGTCGAACAGCGTCCGCATGTCGTCGATCGACGTGATCGGAACGCCGACCTTGCCGACCTCGCCCGACGCCATCGCCGCGTCGGAGTCGTACCCGCATTGCGTCGGCAGATCGAACGCGACGCTCAGCCCAGTCTGCCCGGCCGCAAGGTTCGTCTTGTAAAGCTCGTTCGATGCGCGCGCCGACGTATGCCCCGCGTACGTGCGGAACAGCCAGGGTTCTTCTTTCGGATGATTCACGCCCATAGCATCCCCATTGTGGGGCCGGGAGCATGCCGGCGCGAATCTTTCAGGAAGTCTTCTCCCTGAGCAGCCGGAGCACCAGCACCGCGCGGTCGTCGTAGACGACGTCGGCGCGCGTGGCGGTGTTCTCGACCCGGTCGGCGAGCTCGGCCGCACTCAGCCCCCGCCCCTCAGACACGATCGAAAGCAGGCGCTGCTCGGGTTTCGCTTGCCGTTCGTCGAGCAGCCCGTCGGTGAACAACACGATCGAATCGCCGGGGTGAAGATCGACGGAGGTGTCGGTGTGCTTTGCATCCTCGAACACGCCGAGCAGCATGCCGCTCTCCCCCACTTCCTCCGCCGCGCCGGACTCGCGCAGCACGATCGGCGACGGGTGGCCGCCGCTCGCGACAACCGCGCGCGCGCGTCCGCCGAGCAGGTCCACCCGAACCACGGTGGCGGTCGCATACCGGTCCTCTTCGTGCTTCAAGATGGCTTGGTTCAACACGGCCAGGATCTCCGCGGGAGACGAAAGGCTGAGTGAAGCTGCTCGGATGGTGTGGCGTGCCAAGCCGGTCAACGCGGCCGCTTGCGACCCCTTCCCCATCACATCGCCGATCACGAGCGCCCACGAACGCGGCGCGACCTCGAACGCGTCGTAGAAATCGCCGCCGATCAGGTCGGCTTCGGTGAACGGCTGGAAGCGCGCCGCCAGCTCGGCGCCCGGGATCTCGGGCAAGCGCGATGGCAACAAGCTTCGCTGCAGCGCTTGTGCAGCGCGGTCGCGCTCCTCGTACAAGCGCACGTTTTCGAGCGCCGTCCCTGCACGCACGGCGAGGTCACTGGCAAGCGTCAGCTCCTCTTCCGAGTAGCGCCGTCCGGATCGCACCGACCCCAGCGTCATCGCGCCGAGGATCCCGCCGCGCGACGGTAACGGAACGATCATCAACGACCGGATATGCAGACCTCGCAACAGCGCTAGGTGGTCGTTCGTGCGCGCGAGGCTGGACAGCACGTCGTCGTTGACCGACCGGAATAGCATCGCCTTCCCTGTGCGCACGACCTGCGCGACGGCGTTCTCGCCATTCACCTCCAAGCGCGGTTGATGCATGAGGTTGTCCGCGAGCGCCGGGCGGACCGGCGGACCCGACGCGACCGCCATCGTCTGGATCATCCGCTCGTCGTTCACGAGGTTCACGACGCCGAAGTCGGCGATCGAGGGGACCGTGACATTGGCGAGCTCGTGCAACGTCTTCTCGAGGTCGAGCGCCGTGCGCGCGATGATCTCGTTCGCCGCGGCAAGGAACGCCAGGCGGCGCTGCGCGACTTCGGCCACCGCGCGCGCCGCCCGCTCGCGCGACAGTGCGTTCGAGAGCAAGGCGGCGACGATCAAGAACACGCCGAGCGCGAGGTAATCCTGGACGTGACGCGGCCACATCCAGCCCCGCGTCGTTCCGGAGTAGTAATAGACGAGGCACGCGAACGATGCGGCAGCGCACAGCAGCCCCGCCCAGCGACCGCCTACGAACGTTGCTGCTGTGATCGGAATCAAGAATCCGAGCGCCGCGATAACGAACGGTTGCGGCTGGTTGATCGTGTTCACGATCGCCGTGACGCCTGCGGCGCCTCCGAGCGCGAGGACCAATCCGCCGAAGAATCGGCGCAATCGCTTCGGTCCCATGCCGAGGAGCAGCTCGGGCATCCGGACCGCGCGCGTGGCTGCTCGGATGCGGGTGCCTTTCGGCGCGGTGGACGGGTCCCCTTCGGGAGCGACTTCGGGGGGTCGCATCGCACCGATCGTACCGTCGTGACAGTCAGGGTGCCGATCGGGGCCGCGGTTCGAGGAGCATGCGCGTCGCTGGCTATACTCGCGCGCGAAACCCTTCGGGAGGAACCCACTTATGGCGATCGAAACCGTCGGCGTCCTCGGATGCGGAACGATGGGCTCGGGGATCAGCGAGGTGTGCGCGCGCAACGGCTACCGCGTGATCTTCCGTGAGCTCGACGACGATCAAGTTGCGACCGGTTTGGCGCGCATCACGCAGTCGATCGACCGCGCCGTCGAGCGGGGGAAGATCGACGCAGCCGAGCGCGACGCGACGCTGGCGCGGATCTCGGGAACGACGACGTTCGCCGACCTCAAGGAATGCGACATCGTCATCGAAGCGATCCCCGAGCACCTCGAGCTGAAGCAGGAGGCGTTCCAGGCGCTCGATCAGCTGCTCCCCGAGCACTCGATGATCGCGACGAACACGTCTTCGCTTCCCGTGATCGAGATGGCCGTGAAGACGACGCGACCGTCGAGGGTGCTCGGCGTGCACTTCTTCAACCCGGCCCCGGTCATGGGCTTGGTCGAGCTCGTAAAGACGGTCGTGACCGACGAAGCCGTGCTGAACGATGCGCGCGCATTCGTCGAGTCACTCGGTAAGACGCCCGTGATCTGCCAGGATCGCGCCGGCTTCATCGCCAACCTGCTGCTGTTCCCATACCTCAACAACGCCGTGCGGATGCTGGAGAGCGGCTTCGCGACGCGTGAGGACATCGACGCCTCGATGGTGCTCGGAACGGCGCATCCCATGGGGCCGCTCGCACTTCTGGACCTCATCGGTCTCGACTCGACCTACGAGATCCTCGACGCGATGTACCGCCAGTTCCGCGAGACGATGTACGCGCCATCGCCGTTGATCAAGCAGCTCGTGACGGCGGGGTTCCTCGGACGCAAGTCCGGCCGCGGCTTCTACGAGTACGAAGAGCCGGGCTCGTCGCGCGTAAAGGAGTCGGGGCACCACGGGCGGTCGGTGCCGGAAACCGCGGCCGGCCACATCCGAAAGATCGGGGTGCTCGGCTCGGGCACGATGGCGAACGGCATAGCGGAGGTTGCAGCTAAGAGTGGGTACAGCGTCGTGCTGCGCGCGCGCACCAAGCAACGGGTCTCCGAGTCGATGGCCGCGATCGAGAAGTCGCTCGCGAAAGCCGTGCAGCGGGGCAAGATGACCGAGGACCAGCTGAAGGCGACGACCGCCCTGATCGACGGCACGACGGAGATGGATGCGTTCGCAGACTGCGACATCGTGATCGAAGCGATCTCCGAAGAGCTCGACGTGAAGCTCGACTACTTCAAGCAGCTCGATTCGATCGCGCCGAAGCATGCGGTTCTCGCGAGCACCACCTCGTCGCTCCCCGTCATCTCGCTGGCCGCAGCAACGGAACGGCCCGAACAGGTCGCAGGCATGCACTTCTTCAACCCGGCACCGGTGATGAAGCTCGTCGAGGTTGTGAAGACCGTCCGCACCAGCGAGGAAACGGCCGACGCCGTCTTCGCGATGGCGAGCAAGCTGGGCAAGCACCCGGTCGTGTGCCCCGACCGCGCGGGGTTCATCGTCAACGCGCTGCTGTTCCCGTACATCAACGACGCGACGCGGATGCTCGAAAGCGGATACGCGACCGCAGAGGACATCGACAACGCGATGAAACTCGGCTGCGGCCACCCGATGGGCCCGTTCGCCCTGGCCGACATCGTCGGGCTTGATGTGACACTGCAGATCATCCAGACGCTGTACCAAGAGTTCCGCGACCCCTACTACGCACCGGCGCCGATGCTCGAGCACCTCGTCACGGCAGGCTTCCTCGGCCGCAAGACCAAGCGCGGCTTCTACACGTACTGAGCCATGGGTCTCGACGTGTTTTCCCTCGAAGGCAAGTCGGCGCTCGTCACCGGAGCCTCGCGCGGCATCGGCGCGGCGATCGCGCTGGCGTTCGCCGAAGCCGGCGCGGACGTCGCGCTAGCGGCCCGCTCGACATCCGATATCGAGCAGCTTGCCGGCAAGATCGAAGCGCTCGGCAGGCGTGCGATCGCGATCACGACCGACGTCACGGATCCCGAGGCGGTGAAGGCTTGCGTATCGGAGACGATCGAAGCCTTCGGCAAGATCGACACCTTGGTCAACAACGCGGGCGGCACGAAGTTCATGGCGCCGCTGATCGACCTGCGCCCCGACGGATGGCACAAGGCGATCGCGCTCAACCTCGATAGCGTCTTCATGTTCTGCCAGGAAGCCGGCCGGCACATGGTCGCGCGCGGCACCGGCAGCGTGATCAACATGTCGTCCGTCGCAGGCGTGCACGGCGCTCCTGCGTTGTCCTACTACTCGGCCGCGAAGCACGCGGTCATCGGACTGACGAAGACGTTGGCGATGGAGTGGGGCGATGCGGGCGTGCGCGCGAACGCGATCTGCCCGGGCTGGGTGAAGACCGAATTGAACCGCCCGTTCTGGAGCGACCCAGAGACCTCGGCGTCGTTCGTGCAGAACCAGCCGATCAAACGGTGGGGCGAGCCGGAGGAGATCGCCGCCGCCGCCGTCTGGCTCGCAAGCGATGCGGCGAGCTACGTCACGGGTTCGACGATCGTGATCGACGGCGGCGCGCTGGCGTGACGCCGCGGCGCACGCATCCCAAGCGCAAACGGAAGCCGCACGAAGACACGCGAGAGAGAGTTTCGGCCGATCTCGATATCGCGGCGCCTCCGGGGTGGAATGTGCGAGCGGTTCAACCGGTCAACGCGGTCAAGCTGTATCGCTGCCCTGGGTGCAACCAAGAGGTGCGTCCGGGCACCGCTCACGTCGTCGCCTGGCGAACGGGAGACGACGAAGGACGGCGGCACTGGCACACGCCGTGCTGGAAACGGTTCGCGAAGAACGCTTAGAGCTCGACCGTAACGGTCTGCGTGCCGGACGAAACGTCCACAGCCTGCTTCGACGTTTCCGCTCCCGCCGCGCGCGCTTCGATCGTCCACGTTCCCGGCGCGACGTGGAACTCAAACGCGCCGTCGTCTTTGGTGTACTCCTCCGCGACGAACTCGCCGCTCGGCCCAACAAGGCGCACGTACACGCTGCCTGCGGGCTGGCCCTGCCGTTTCACGACACCTGTGATCGACGGTGCGTTGTCCTTAGCCATCACGCCTCCCCGGTCTCTTTCGGCTGCCCCAACCCTTTGAACGTCAGTCCCCACGTCCGGTCGCAGGTCTCGCACCAGTACGTGCCGTGCTCTTCCGCCGGGCGGATCGTCTGCTCGCCGCAGTACGGGCAGTAGTACGGCTGCGCGCGCCCACCCGGCTGCCCCTCGCTCACGGCCGGCCGCTCACGATTGTGCCGCGAACGCGGTCAGCGCCTCGTCCGACAGCGAGTTCACGTAGTCGCTGAAGTTGCGGTGACCGTTGCGGCTCTGCATGTACCGTCGCAGCAACGTCTCGACGTACGGAACCAGCTCCTCGCCGTAGACCCGCACGCTCTTCGCTTTGCGGCCGAACGTCAGCCCCTCACCGATACGCCCTCCGAGGTACACCAGGAAGCCGTCGACCTTCGTACCATCACCGCGCGACATCACCGCGCCCATCAGGCCGATATCGGCGACTTGGAAGCGCGCGCACGAGTTCGGACAGCCGTTGACGTTGATCCGGATGTCTTCGTCGAAGTCGGGGAGGCGCTCCTCGAGCTCGCGATAGAGCCATTGCGCGCGCATCTTGGTCTCGGCGAGCGCGAGCTTGCAGAACTCGATCCCCGTGCAGGCCATCGTCCCGCGGCGGAACGCGGACGCTTCCACGCGAAGGTCCTCAGTGTGGAGCTCCGAGACGACCGCATCGACGTCGTCCGGCGGGATGTCGCACACAACCATCTTCTGTTGCGTCGTCAGCCGGATACGGCTTTCTCCGTGCCGCTCGGCCAGGTCGGCGACGCGGCGCAGCTGGTGACCCGAGATGCGGCCTGCGCGCGGCGCGAACCCGATGTACATCCGGCCGTCTTTCTGCGGGAAGACGCCGATGTGGTCGCGCTGGGTCGTGACACTGCCCGGCGGCGGGTCCCCATCGGGAAGCTTGAACCCGAGGTACTCGTTCTCGACGACCTCGCGGAACCGCTCGGGACCCCAGTCGGCCATCAAGAACTTGAGGCGCGCGCGGTTGCGCACACGCCGGTACCCGTAGTCGCGGAACGTTCCGGTCACTGCCGCCCACACATCCGGGACCTGATCCGGCTCGACGAAAACGCCTAACCGTTTGGCGAAATGAG
>DATGHY010000016.1:0-2563 GCA_035307625.1 Actinomycetota bacterium | reverse complement strand
CGACGCTGTCGTCGTCCGTCATGTCGTCGATCGCGAAAGACCTGAAGCTACCCTCCATGGAAGCGATGGAAGCGGCGATCGGGGCCGGTCATCTCTAGGCGGCGGTCGTGATCCAGCGGCTGGAGCACGAGGTCGAAGGCGACGAGGACGTCATGCCGGTTCCGAGCAAGACGGTGCGGATGCGCGCGCCGTCCGAGCACGGGGTCGTGGTCCAGGGTGTCGACGACGTGCTGGTTCGTCTCGCGCGCTGCTGCACGCCCGTGCCCCACGACCGCATCGTCGGCTTCGTGACCCGAGGCCGCGGGGTTTCGGTCCACCGTGCCGACTGCCCGAACGCCAAGCAGCTGCTCCTCGAAGCCGAGCGCACCATCGACGTCGCATGGGACGCCGCGCGCAGCGGGTCTTTCACGGTGGGGATCATGGTGCAAGCACTGGACAGGCAGAAGCTGTTACGGGATATCACGACCGCGATCAGCGAGATGGGCGTCAACATCCTGGGATCGTCGAGCCATACGGACCCTCGAACACGCACGGCGACGCTACGTTTCTCGGTCGAGCTTGCCGACCCCGGCCACCTCGAGCACATCCTCGCGCAGATCAAGCGGGTGAACGCCGTGTACGACGCAAGCCGGATCGTCCCCGGTCTCGGCGCCGACGCCTAGCGGGACACCGGATGCGCGCGGTCGTTCAACGGGTTGCGCGCGCGTCGGTCTCCGTCGACGGCGTCGAAGTCTCCTCGATCGGTACCGGGTTGCTCGTCCTGCTGGGTGTCGGAACCGATGACGAGCAGCCGGACGCGACGTGGCTCTCCGACAAGGTGGCGCAACTGCGGATCTTCCCCGACAACTCCAGCGTGATGAACCGTTCGGTCGAAGAGTCGCACGGGGCCGTCATGGTCGTGTCGCAGTTCACGCTCCACGGGGATGCGAGACGAGGCCGCCGGCCCAGTTACATCGCTGCCGCTGCGCCCGACAAAGCCGACGCGCTCTATCGCTCCTTCATCGACCTGTTGCGCGCGCGCGGCATCGAGGTCGCCGAAGGCGTGTTCCAGGCGATGATGCAGGTTGAGCTTGTGAACGATGGGCCGGTGACGATCCTGCTCGATTCGAAGAAGACTTTCTAGCCGTTCGCCAGGTTCTTCAGCGACCACGCGCCGCCGGCGACGAACGGGATCGATGCAGCGGTCGCGGCGGCGGCACCACCGGGCCCGACGAATCTCGACGAGATGGCTCCCGATGCCGTGTCGATCACGTCGCTGACGAGACAGACCGTCGCCCAGCGGCGGGTGTCGTCGAGATCGCCGAACGACGCAGCGAGGGTCCCCGCTCCGAGGACGAGGTCCCTGATCCCAACGGTGCGCGCGAACAAGAACAAGGATCCCGTGGGCTCCTCGTTGCGCACCATCACTCGAAGCATCTCGGCCGTCTTCACGGTCAGCGCCAGGCCGAAGGCTGCTCGAAGGAACGCGATCACGCGGACCATACTCAGGGGCTTCACGTGCGCGACGATACCGAGGTCCTTCGCACACGGCAAAGCACCGTGAGCTTCGTTGGCTCGCGATAGGATGCCTCGCGTGACGGACGAGCGCATCGTCGAGGGCTACACGCTTGGGGTGTTCCAGTCGAACACCTACGTATTGGCTGCGCGCGCCGGAGAGGGCGCCGTGCTGATCGACGCGGGCCAAGATGCCGCAGAGGTTGCGAACGAGCGGCTCGCGGCACACGGGCTCACGCTCGAGGCGGTGCTGCTGACGCACGGGCACATCGACCACATCTGGGACGCCGCGCGGGTGGCCGATAGTGCCGGCGTTCCCGCCTACATCCATCCCGGCGACCGATACATGCTCGACGACCCCGGCGCGGCGCTGGGGCGGATGGGGCTCGACAAGTTCGACGTGGCTGTGCCGGCGGACGTCCGGGACCTCACGGACGACGACGAGCTCAACTTCGGGGGCGTCAAGATCACCGTGCGTCACACGCCCGGTCACACGCCCGGTCATTGCGTGTTCGTAACCGATGGGATCCTCTTCTCCGGTGACCTCATCTTCCAAGGCTCGATCGGCCGTTCCGATTTCCCGGGTGGCTCGCTCGACGATCTGATGGACTCGATCCGGCGAGTCGTCCTGCCGATGGACGATGACATCGTGATCCTGAGCGGCCACGGTTCCGAGACGACCGTCGGGGTCGAGCGGCGCTCGAACCCGTTCGTGATCGCCGATGCGCGGGGCGAGCTGCCACGCCTTCTGGGCCTATGAAACAGCCGCGCGGCACGCAGGACTTCCTGCCGCCCGCATCCGAACGGTTCTGGGCCCTCGAGAAGCTCGGCGCGGACATCTTTGCGCGCGCCGGTTACGGCCGCGTGATCACGCCGATGTTTGAAGATACCGACCTGTTCGAGCGCGGTGTCGGCGAGTCGACCGACATCGTCAACAAGGAGATGTACACGTTCTCCGATCGCAGCGATCACTCGCTGACGTTGCGGCCGGAGGGAACAGCGTCGGTGATGCGCGCGATCGTCACGCATCACCTGTGGGACGCGGGCCTGCCGATCAAGCTTTATTACG
>DATGHY010000015.1:0-30059 GCA_035307625.1 Actinomycetota bacterium | reverse complement strand
GAGGACGAGCTCGGCCGGGACCCGTACAGCGCCGGCGAGCTCCCCCGAACCGTGGGCGACATCATCGAGTGGTACAAGACCTGATCTCGTGAGCCTGATCACTCTTCTGCGAGAGGGGGCGGCGGCCGAGCCCGACGAACCTCTCATCGTTTCGCCCGAGCGGGCTCTCTCCTACGCCGAAGCCCTTACCAGGTGTGAGGCGCTTGCGCGAGGGCTGCTCGCCCGATCGATCGACCGCTTCGCCTGTGCGATCACGGACGCTGTGGAGCTGCTTCCGCTGCTATGCGCATCGTCTGCCGTCGGCGCTGAAGCGTGCGTCTATCCGGCGGATGCCGACGAGTCGCTGATCAACGACTACCTCGTTATGTTCGACCATCGGGTGATCGTTTCGGATCGTCCGCTCGATCACGCCTCGGCGAAGGTCATCTCGGTCGCTGATCTTGCTACCGACGAAGGCGCGCTCCCCCCGCCGCCGGCCGTCTCGCCCACGTTGATCTTGACGACGGGCACAACCGGCAGGGCGAGGGGTGTTCGTCACGACTGGTCACGCCTCGTCGCGGCGATGCGTCACTCAGACGATCAACCCGGCGCGCGATGGCTCCTCGCGTACAACTTGAACCAGTTCGCGGGCACGCAGATACTGCTCCACGTCCTTGCAAGCCGCGCTACGCTCGTCGCGCCGAAGAGCACGCACGTCCGGGACGCTGTGGCGGCGGTAAAGGAACTCGGTGTAACACACGTAAGTGCGACACCAACCTTCTGGCGTTTCTTCACCGGGCTCATCGATCCGGCGACCGCGCGCGACATGACGTTGCGTCAGATCACTCTCGGCGGAGAGGCGGTGCCGAGCGCACTTCTCGACTCGCTCGCACGACTCTTCCCGCAAGCACGCATATCGCAGATCTATGGTGCAACCGAGTTCGGGATGGTGGGAAGCGTGCGCGACGGGCGCAGTGGGCTCCCTGCGTCGGTCCTCGACCGCGGCGACGACTCGGACGTCCAAGTGCGCATCATCGACGGCGAGATCCACCTGCGATCTCGGGTCGGGATGCTCGGGTATTACGGTGAGCCAGACGCGGGGAACGAGTGGCGTGCTACGGGAGACCTCGTGAGGGTCGAAGGAGACCGCATCATCTTCGTGGGTCGTGCCAGCGAGACCATCAACGTGGGCGGCGTCAAGGTGCATCCGTTGCCCGTGGAGGAGGCTGCCGGACGGGTGAGCGGCGTCGCGCTCGTGCGCGCGTACGGGCGTCCCAGCCCGGTAACCGGTCAGATCGTGGCGCTCGATGTGATCCTCCGGCCCGATGCGGATCCTCGGAAAGTGGAAGACGAGATCCGTACTGCGTGCAGCGCACTTCTCCCCGCGGCGCAACCCCGTCGCATCCGGTTCGTCGATCACATCGAGACACGCGGCAACAAGGTCGCGCGCATCAGCACTCGATGAGCGCGCCTCGGAACGTCATCGTCACGGGCGGAAGCCGCGGCCTCGGCGCCGGCCTCGTACAGATGTTCCTCGATCAGGGCGACCGCGTCGCTACGTGCAGCCGCACGCCGAGCGAGCAGACCGATGCATGGTCGGCCGATCCCGCTTCGACGGAGCGCTTCCTCTACGCGTCGGTCGACGTCGCCGATGGCGACGCGTGCCGCACGTTCGTCCGGAGCGTGCTCGAACGGTTCGGCGGCATCGACATCCTCGTCAACAATGCCGGCGTCGCGCGCGACGGCGTGCTCGGAACGTTTGCCGCGGAAGATATCGACACGGTCGTCAACCTCAACGTCAAAGGGACGATCCACATGACCAAGCCGGTCGTGCGCGCGATGCTTCGCAGTCGAGCAGGCCGCGTGATCAACATCTCCTCCGTGGTCGGCCGCTCAGGCTATCGAGGCCTCTCCGTGTACGGCGCGACCAAGGCTGCGATCGAAGGGTTCACGCGAGGACTGGCTCGCGAGCTCGGATCGCGGGGCATCGCGGTGAACTGCGTAGCGCCGGGCTATCTGCGGACCGAGATGACCCACGGGCTCAACGAGGAACAGCTTGAGCAGATCGTTCGGCGCACGCCGCTCGGGCGGCTGGGAGAGGTCGAGGACGTCGCGGGGATGGTGCGCTACCTCGCGTCGGATGAAGCGGCGTTCGTAACCGGACAGGTCTTCGTCGTCGACGGCGGACTCACGACGTAACGCTTACGGTTTCGAAGCAGCGAGCAATCCGTATCCCAGCGTTCCGTCGCCCCAGAACCCTTCCAGGACATCGCACGCTTCGACGAAACGCTCAAGGTCCGCCTCGCCGAGCGAATCGATCAGCGTGTGGCGATGGGCGGTCGCATTCTCCTTCCAGTGAGCGAAGGTACGTCGCGTCACCTCAGTGAGCTCGGTCTTGCTCTCCACGACCAGCCCCTGAGCCACGGCCAGCTCCTCGTAGCGGTCCAAGGGTTCCATACGAGCATCTCCGAACACCTCTCGCAGCAAGCCAAGCGGAGCACGCAACCTGCGGACCTCCTCGAACGGTAAAGGCCGCTGAAGCATGACGTCGCAGAGCGCGAGCCTGCCACCCGGCTTGAGCACACGCGCGCACTCCGCAAGGAGGCGGTCGCGCGCGGGCATGAGGTGCGACGACTCGAGCACCCACACGCGATCGAACGTCGAGTCGGGAAACCCATTGTCGGTGGCGTCTCGCAACTCGAAGACGGCGGTGGCACTCAGGCCGAGGTCCTTCGCCCGAGCGCGCGAGGCTTCGACGCCGACCTCGCTCGTCGTGATCCCGGTGACACGCGCGCCGTACTCGCCCGCGAGCCGGCACGCTTGGGTGCCGGTACCGCATCCCACATCGAGCAGCGTCACCCCCGGCTCGATGTTTGCCGCATCGATCATCCGCTGGGTCAGTCTCGCGGTTGCTTCCGGAAGCGTCTCGGAACCCGTCTCGAAGACGCCGTAGTGGAGCTCGGATCCGAGCAACAGCGTCCACGCGTCGGTGACGCGGTCGTAGTGCGTGGCGGGATCGTAGGGCTGCTCGATCACGATCCAACCCTTTTGAAGGAACGCGTCGCCGTCATCGGGCGACATCTTAGGGCGAACGTGTACCCGGCCAAGTGAAAGGCAAAGAGGCAGCGTGGCAAGCGTTCTTGTTCGCTAACGGCTTCCTAACGGCAGCTCAGCAGGGCTGCTCGCCTGTAACGAGAAGTTAACAATAGGGCAACGGGGCCGTGATTCACGCGCGCTAGGGTTTTCCCGCCCAGCGTCGCTTTGGCATTTTGCCTAGCGGGTCTTACGCTACCGGCGACATCGACTGGAGAGACAGGATCTAGGGAGGGCGAACGTGCCTGACTATTCACCGAAAGACGTGCTGAAGCTGGCCAAAGACTCCGGCGTCGAGATCGTCGACTTCCGGTTCTGCGACCTCCCGGGTCTGACCCAGCACTTCAGCGTGCCGGTCTCGGAGCTGACCGAGGCGGGCTTCGAAGATGGGTACGGGTTCGACGGTTCGAGCATCCGAGGGTTCCAGCAGATCCAGGAGTCCGACATGCTGCTCGTGCCGGACCCGACGACCGCGGTGCTCGACCCGTTCCGCGACGCGACGACGCTGAACATGTTCTGCTTCGTGCGCGACCCGATCACGGGCGAGAGCTACTCGCGTGACCCGCGCTATATCGCCAAGAAAGCCGAGGACAACCTCAAGGCTTCTGGGATCGCCGAGATCAGCTACTGGGGCCCCGAGTGTGAGTTCTACATCTTCGACGAGGCGCGCTTCGATCAGCGTCAGAACGAGGGCTACTACTTCCTGGACTCCACAGAAGGGATCTGGGGCTCCGGCGAGCCGGGTGCGCGCGGCTACCGCCCGCGGTACAAGGAAGGCTATTTCCCGGTCCCGCCGATGGACCAGTACCAGGACCTGCGGACCGAGATGGTGCTCGAGATGCAGAAGATGGGCATCCATATCGAGGTGCAGCACCACGAGGTCGGCACCGCCGGCCAGGCCGAGATCGACATGCGGTACGGCACGCTGCTCGAGACGGCCGACAAGGTCATGAACTACAAGTACGTCGTGAAGAACGTGGCGTGGCGCCGCGGCAAGACGGCGACGTTCATGCCGAAGCCGCTCTTCATGGACAACGGCTCGGGCATGCACACGCACCAGTCGTTGTGGCGCAACGGCGACAACCTGTTCTACGACGAGGCCGGGTACGCGGGTCTGTCGGACATGGGTCGTTACTACATCGGCGGCCTTCTCGCGCACGCGCCGGCGTTGCTGGCGTTCACGAACCCGACGACGAACTCGTACCGCCGGTTGGTGCCGGGGTATGAGGCGCCGATCAACCTCGTGTACTCCCAGCGGAACCGCTCGGCATGCGTTCGTATCCCGATGTACGCGAAGTCGCCGGCGGCCAAGCGGCTTGAGTTCCGCACGCCGGACCCGTCGTGCAACCCATACCTGTCATTCGCGGCGTGCTTGCAGGCCGGTCTCGACGGCGTCCGCAACAAGATCGAGCCGCCGACCCCGCTGGACAAGGACCTGTACGACTTGGACCCCGAGGCGAAGGCGGCGGTACAGCAGGTGCCCGGGTCGCTCGAGGAAGTGCTCGGCGCGTTGCGGGCCGATCACGACTGGCTGCTCGAGGGTGGGGTTTTCACGGAAGACGTGATCGACACGTGGATCGAGTTCAAGACATTGCACGAGCTCGACCAAGTGCGGTTGCGGCCGCACCCATGGGAATTCATGTTGTACTACGACATCTAGAAGTTCGAGCAAAACAGGAAGAGCCGTTCCAGGCGGACGGCTCTTCTTCTTTCCTGTCGGCTCGTATCAAGTAGCTTCCGTATCCGGTAGCAGATCGATACGAGAGTTCAGGCCGTTGCCGGAATCGTCGCAGGAACCATCTGAGATTCCAGCAGCGCGCGCACCTGCGTTGCGCGGAACCGCCGGTGCCCTCCCGGCGTGATGATCGCGTCGAGCTTCCCTGCGCGCGCCCAATCACTCACGGTCCGACGGCTCACTTGGAACAACGCAGCGACCTGACCCGGACGCAGCAGCTGCTCGTCGATCCAATCGGGACGTTCGCGCTGTGCTTCGGCGTAGAGGGTGCGCGCTATGCGCTTCCTCAGCTCGTCCGGAGGAAGGTACGAATAGGGCACCCGTCGCATGCTAACCGCGGCATGCGCGAAGTCCAGTGCGAATATGCGCGCGAACCACTCAACCGATAACGCGGTGCAGCTGCGACATCGTCGTGCGCGCGACGCGGCGACCGGCTGCTCGCAATGAACGAAGATCGCCTAGCGCCTGCGCGTCGATCAACGCGCCGAAGCTGAACGGCTTCCCGGGGATCGGGACGTCTTCCTTCCGTTCCTCATCGACGATCTGGATGAACACGCCGTTGTTCGCGCCGCCCTTGTGCAGCTGGCCGGTCGAGTGCAGGTAGCGCGGGCCGAAGCCCAGCGTCGTCGCGGCTGCGAACCGGTCGCGTAGTGCGATGCGCGCGCGCTGCAGTTCGTCGCGTGCTTCGTCGGTGGGGTCGACGAAGGCTTGCAGCGCGATGTAATCGCCCTGCTTCACCTGCGCCAGCAACGCGTCGAGGTCGTCCAAGCCCGGCGCTTCGGCCGTGCCGGCCTTCAGTATCTCCGCCGTCGCTTCCTTCGCCGATGCGACGTTCGGCTGATCGAACGGATTGATGCCGAGGATGTATCCGGCAACGGCCGTCGCGAACTCCCACCGGAAGAACTCCGCACCGAGGTGACCGGCGCCTCGATCCGGCAACGCCACGACGGGCTGGTCCCCAACCGAGAACGGCTCGCCGTACGCCACGAAGATCCGATCGTCTCGGTACGCCTCGGGGACGCCGAGCTCCTCGCCGACCACCGGCACGATCCCGCGGCCTTCCTTGCCGGTGGACTCGGCGATCAGCTGCTCGACCCAATCACCGAACGACGCGATCTCTTCCGGCAAGACGAAGGTCAGCTTGTCGCGCCCGGCGCGCGCAGCCTCACCGATGGCGGCACCGAGGAACGCGCCGGGGTTCTGGTCGACGGGCACGGACGGGTCGCACGCGCACGCCATCTCCTGTGCAGCGTCCAGCAATTCGGACAGAGGCGCGCCCAGCAACGCCGCAGGCACCAAGCCGAACAACGAAAGCGCTGAGTAGCGCCCGCCGATGTCCGACGGATTCAGGAACACGCGCCGGAACGCACGGTCGCGCGCCAGATCTTCCAGCGGCGTCCCCGGATCGGTGATCGCGATGAAGTGTCCGCCGTCGGGCGTGCGCGCCCAGAAATGCTCCAGATGCGAGTTCGTCTCGAGCGTCGTTCCGGACTTGCTCGCGATGATGTACAGCGTCTCGTCGGGCGGCAGCTCGTCGGTCACGCGCGCGACCGCGGCAGGGTGCGTCGTGTCCAACACGATCAGCTCGAGCGCCCCGTCGGCGGCGCCGTACGTGCGCGCGAACACCTCGGGCGCAAGACTCGATCCGCCCATCCCGCATAGCACTGCGGTGCGCAATCCATCCGATGCCGCCTTTTTCGCGAACCGTTCGAGCTCCCCGACCTGATCGAGCATCGCGTCCATGACCGAGAGCCATCCGAGACGGTTAGTTATCTCCGTCGGATCGGGCTTCCAAAGCGTGTGATCCTTGCGCCACACGCGTTGAACAGCGCCGTCCTTCCCCATCGATGCGATGCGCGCATCGACTGCTTCGTCGAGCAGCCCGAGGTCCACGCGCGTCCCTGCCTCGCTGCTTGCCGAGACCTTCTCTTCGATCGTTCCGATCAGCGCCGCGAAGTCCTCGTTGAACGCTTCGAGCCCGTCGTCGAGCAGCTTGGTCGTGATCGCGTCGAGATCGACGCCGACCGAGGGCAGCTCGTCCAGCATCGCCAGAGCGCCTTCGACGTGTTCGGTGACTGCGCTCGGGCGTACGACACCGTGGTCGCGGAACGCGTTGACCGTCGCTTCGGGCATCGTGTTCACCGTGTCGGCCCCAACCAACTCCTCGACGTACATGACGTCGCGGTACGCGGGGTTCTTCGTGCTGGTGGATGCCCACAATGGTTGCTGCACGCGCGCGCCCGCGGCGGCAAGCTTCTCCCACCGGTCGCCGGTGAAGATTTCGATGAACCGCTGATACGCCTTCTTCGCATTCGCGATCGCGATCTGGCCGCGCAACGGCGATCCCTCCGGCAGCTTCTCGTCTACCGCGGTGTCGACGCGCGAGACGAAGAACGACGCGACCGATGCGGGGAGGTCGGTATGGCCGGCCGCCAGCCGATTCTCCAGCCCGGCGATGTACGCGCGCGCAACTTCCACGTACCGCTCGACGCCGAACAGCAGCGTGATGTTGATGTTGATGCCGGCTGCGGTCAGCTCCTCGACCGCCGGCACGCCTTCGGCCGTACCCGGCACTTTGATCATCACGTTCGGCCGGTCGATGCGCGCGAACAGCTCCTTCGCTTTGTCGATAGACGCCTTCGTGTCGTGCGCGATCGCGGCTTCGAGCTCGAACGACACGAACCCGCGTGCACCACCGCTTTCGTCGAACTGCGGCCTGAACAAGTCGGCAGCCATCTGGACGTCTTCCAGCGCGAGGTCGTAGAAGATCGTGCGCGCCTCGGTGACGCCCTTCTCGACCAGCGCGCGCACCGGCTGGTCGTAGTCGGTCGACCCAGAGATCGCTTTGCGGAAGATGCTGGGGTTCGACGTCACCCCCGACAGGCCGTCCTCGTCGATCAGCTTTTGCAGGCCGCCGCCGGTAACCAGCCCTCGGCGAAGGAAGTCCAGCCACACGCTCTGTCCTACACTACGAAGCTCTAGAAGTGGGTTCATGTCGTGCCTCCGAATGTCTCTTTCACATCGATACCCGCTAACGCGTCGACGAACTCCGACCGAGCCGGCCTCCGTAGAACACGTCCTCACACACCTGCCGCGCGCGCCGGGTGGTACGGCGGTACTCCTCGATGAACGCGTTGCGCGCGCCCGGCGACGGATAGCCCAGCGCGCGCGCGAGCAGATCCAACTCCTGCGCATCGGTCGGCAGCGAATCCGTCGGCCGCCCCTTGATCAGGTAGAGCGCGTTCCTCACCCGGTTGAGGAACCGGTACGCGTCGACCATCCACCGTCCCTTTTCCAAGTCGAGCAGCCCGATCTCGGTCGCCGCGGCGAGCGCGGGGATGGTGCCGTGAGCGCTGCGCAAGCGTGGATCGATATGCCCGTGCATCAATTGGAGCAGCTGGATCGTGAACTCCACGTCGATCAAGCCGCCGGTGCCGACCTTGATCTGGGTCTTGGGATCCTCGCGCGGGCCGAGGCGCTCGCGCTCGATGCGCGCCTTGATGGTGCGGATCTCGCGTAACGACTCCTGCGGCAGCTCCGTGCGGAACAGGTACGGCATGATCAGATCGGTGAACTCCTCGCCGAGCGACTCGTCGCCCGCGATCGGTCGCGCCTTCAGCAGCGCCTGGAACTCCCACGGCCGCGCCCACTGGTCGTAGTACTTCCGATACGCGCCGAGCGAGCGCACCAGTAACCCGTTCTTCCCCTCCGGCCGTAGCGTCGTATCGACGGCGAACGCCTGCCCCTCCTCGGTGGTGGCCGCGAGACGCTGGATGAGGCCTTCAGCGGTCTCGGTCGCCCAGGGGATGACGTCCTTGCTGCGGCCGTCGGTCACGAAGATGACGTCCAGATCACTCGCGTAGTTCAGCTCTTCCCCGCCGAGCTTGCCCATCCCGATCACCGTAAAGCGCGCGCCGGGAGGCGAAGGGTTCTCGATCATCAGCGAGTCGAGGGCTGCTCGAACGGCGCCTTCGGCGAGCCAGGACGATTCGCGTCCGACCTCCTCGACGCTTGCGCCGCCGGCGAGATCCCTGCTTGCCATTCGAAGCACGGCACGGCGTTTCAGGCGCCGGATCGCGACGTCGCGCGCTTCCGGATCGCCGCGCCACTCGACGTACTCCGCCGCTTCGTCGATGTACTGCTCGCGCGATCGCTTCGCGAGCGTGTGCGGGTCGGCAAGCTCGGCGACGAACTCGGGTACATGCTGCAGATATTCGCCGAGCAGCTTGGAGGTCCCGAGTACGCGGCAGAGCAGCTCCACGACGGGCGGCGAATCGCGGAGCGCGCCGAGCGCAGCCGGGTTCCCGCCGACGCGCAGGGCGACGTCGCGGAACGACGACACCGCGAGATCTGGGTCGGGCGCTTCGCTCATCCAGTCGAGCATCACCGGCAGGAGCACACGCATGAGCTGCGCGCGCCTGCTAAGGCCGGCGGTGAGATCCCCAAGGAACTTGAGCGCGCGCCCCGGCGACCGGAAGCCCAACGCGTTGAGCCGCTCTTGTGCGGCGTCGGGCGCGAGGGCGGGCGCTTGCGCGAAGCGTTCGAGCAGCGGGCGGTAGAAGAGCTTCTCGTGGATGCGCCTGACGATGCGCATCTGGTCTCGCCACGCTTCGTCGAACGACTCCAGCGACGTCCGCTCGGGGGTCTCGGTGAAGCCCATCGCGCGGGCGAGGCGCTTGCGGCCGATGTCGTTGTCGGGGACGGTGTGCGTCTGCCGTTCTTGCGCGAGCTGGAGACGGTGCTCGACTTTGCGAAGGAACCGATACGCGTCGGTCAGCTCCGCCGCGTCCTGGTCGCCGACGTACGCGCGGTGCGCGAGCGCGCGCAAGCCCTCCAGCGTGTTCGCGGTGCGGAGGCCTTCGTCACGCCGGCCGTGGACCAACTGCAGCAGCTGCACGGCGAACTCGATGTCGCGGATCCCGCCGGGCGCGCGCTTCACCTCGCGATTCTGCAGGCCTCGCGCCGCGATCGCGCGCTCTGCGCGCGCCTTGAGATCGCGGATCTCGCGCACGGCGTCGGGTGAGAGCCGCTCGGGATAGACGAACGGACGCACGAGGTCGATGAAGTCCACACCGAGCGATTCGTCGCCTGCGATCGGACGCGCCTTGAGCAACGCCTGGAACTCCCACGGGCGCGCCCAGCGCTCGTAATACGCGCGGAACGCGCCGAGCGAGCGCACGAGCGCGCCGTCCTTGCCTTCCGGCCGAAGCGTCGTGTCGACGCGGAACGCTTGGCCTTCTTCGGTCTGCGCGGCGAGGCGCTGGATGAGGCCTTCGCCGATCCGCGTCGCCCACGGGATCGCCTGCTTGTCCTGGCCGTCGGCGACGAAGATGACGTCGATGTCGCTGGAATAGTTCAGCTCTTCGCCGCCGAGCTTGCCCATCCCGATGACGGCGAAGCGCGCGCCCTCCGGCGGCGGATTCTGCTCGACGAGGGACGCGATCGCAGCGCGGACGGCCGCCTCCGCGAGCGCCGCCAGCTCGCGGCCGACCTCTTCCACCGTCGCGCCCCCGGCCAGGTCGCGGCCGGCGATGCGCAAGAACTCTCGACGCTTCCAGAAGCGAAGCGAACGGTTGGGGTCGTCGTTCTCCATCACCACGCGCAAGGCTTCGTCGGTCAAGGAATGAAGGGAGCGGCCCTTGGATAGGTGGCGTGCGTCGGTGAGGATGTCCGCCGTCTCGGGATGGCGCGCGAGGAACTGGCCGAGCGACGTCGACAGGCCCAACACGGCGGCCATGCGTCGCAGGCCGGCTTCGTTCGGCACGCGACCGGACATCGCGATCCAGCGACACACTTGGACGACGGCGAGATCGGGATCGGCTGCGGTCGCGCACGCTTTCGCGACGCGAACCGTGCCTTCGAGCCCCAGCGCGACCGCTTCGAGGTGGCGCGCCGCGTCGCCCGGCGAGTCGTACCCGAGTCGGGCAAGCGCAACGGGAAGATCGCCGACGCGGGGAGCCGTAGCCACAGGACTACCTTAGGAGAATCGTCGGGACCCTGCGACCGCCGTCACAAGAGCGGCAGATACCGGTCGAGCTCGAATGGCGACACGTACGTGCGGTAGCCGTCCCACTCGAGCCGCTTGTTCCGCAGGAACTCGTCGAAGACGTGCTCGCCGAGCGCCTCGGCGACGAGCTCGCTGCGCTCCATCTCCTTGATCGCATCGGCGAGGTCTTCCGGAAGCGACGCGATGCCGCGCGCGCGCCGCTCGTCGGCGCTCATCGCCTCGACATCGTCGTCCGCTTCGGGCGGGAGCTCGTACCCTTCTTCGATCCCGCGCAGCCCAGCCGCAAGGATCACCGCGAAGGCGAGGTACGGGTTGCACGCGGGATCCGGCGAGCGGATCTCGATGCGCGCGCTCGCGGCCTTCGACGGCTTGGCCATCGGCACGCGCACGAATGCGCTGCGCAGATGCCGCGACCAGGCGACGTACGCCGGCGCCTCGTAGCCGGGGACCAAGCGTTTGTAGGAGTTGACCCACTGGTTCAGCACCGGGGTGATCTCGCGCGCGTGCTTGAGCAGCCCTGCGACGAACCCTCTGCCGACCTTCGACAGATGCGCGGGGTCCTTCGGATCGAAGAACGCGTTGCGGTCTCCCTCGAAGAGGGAGACGTGCGTGTGCATGCCGCTCCCCCACTGTCCCTGGATCGGCTTCGGCATGAACGTCGCGTGCGCGCCGCGCTCCTGCGCGACTTCCTTCACGACGAGCCGATACGTCATCACGTTGTCTGCCATGGTGAGGCCGTCTGCGAAGCGCAAGTCGATCTCGTGCTGCGACGGCGCGACCTCGTGGTGCGAGTACTCGACGGAGATCCCGATGCTCTCGAGCGTCTGGATGGCTGCTCGACGGAAATCCTGCGCGTTGTCGAGCGGCGTCATGTCGAAGTAGGTGCCGGTGTCGAGCGGCTCGGGCGCCAGCGACGACTTGAAGAGGAAGAACTCCATCTCCGGGTGAACGTAGAACGTGAAGCCCATCGCGCGCGCGCGCTCGAGGTTGCGCCGCAGGATCAGGCGCGGGTCGCCGGGGAACGGCGTGCCGTCCGGCGCAGCGATGTCGCAGAACATGCGCGACTCGCGGACGCCACCGTTCACCGCGGGGAGGATCTGGAACGTGGACGGGTCCGGGATGGCGACCATGTCGGATTCCTGAACGCGCGCGAAGCCCTCTATGGCGCTGCCGTCGAAGCCCATGCCTTGGTCGAACGCGGTCTGGAGCTCGGCGGGCATGATGGCGAAGGACTTCAGGAAGCCGAGCACATCCGTGAACCAGAGCCGGATGAATCGGATATCACGCTCTTCGACTGTTCGAAGAACGTACGCGATCTGTGCGTCTCGCTGGTCTTCCATCGCGTGTGAGTCTATCCGGCGACCGGCCGTTGGCGACCTGCTAGATTCGTAGTGAAGTGCGCGCGCTGCGGGTGGCTCTGGCACAGGTCAACCCGATCGTCGGTGACCTGTCTGGCAACGCAGCCTTGATCAAGGAATGGTGCGCGCGCGCAACCGACGCCGGCGCAGACGTCGTCGCATTCCCCGAACTGGCCGTTACCGGGTACCCACCTGAGGATCTTCTGCTGAAGCCGTCCTTCATCAAGCAGAATCTCGCAACCGTTCGAGATCTCGCGAAGGTGCTGAAAGGCCCTGCTGCTGTGATCGGATTCGTCGATCGCGACGAAGTGGGCCGCTTGTACAACGCCGCCGCGGTCATCTCGGGAGGGCGCGTGCGCGGCGTGTACCACAAGCAAGAGCTTCCGAATTACGGCGTCTTCGACGAAAAGCGCTACTTCGCCGAAGGCGACGAGCTCCCTCTCTTCGTTATCCGTGGCATCCAGATCGGCGTCACCGTGTGCGAAGACGCCTGGATCGGGGACGGGCCTGTGCAGGGTGTGGCCCGATATGGCGCCGAGGTGGTCCTCAACATCAACGCGTCGCCGTACCACCGCGATAAGTCGTTCGAGCGGCAGGTCCTGTTCCGGCAGCGCGCGCGCGACAACAAGGTGTTCTTTTTCTACGTGCAGACGGTCGGCGGCCAGGATGAATTGGTCTTCGACGGAGACTCGCTTGCGTATGCGCCGGACGGCAGGCTGCTCGCCCGAGGGGCGCAGTTCGAAGAAGAGCTGGTGCTGATCGATATCGAGCTGCCCGAAAAGGCGCGCCGGATCAAGAAGGGCGCCGAGGTCGTGGAGATCTCCACATCTTCGACGAAGAGGAGAGCGCCGGTACCCGAGAGGCGCGCGCGCCGGCCGATGGACCCGGTCGAAGAGGTCTACCACGCGCTGCAGCTCGGGACGCGCGACTACATCCGTAAGAACGGCTTCACGTCGGTAGTGATCGGTCTTTCCGGAGGCATCGACTCGTCGCTGACCGCTGTGATCGCCGCCGATGCGATCGGTGCGGAGAACGTGGTGGGTGTCGCGATGCCATCGGAGATCTCGAGCTCCGAATCGCTCGAGGACGCGAAGGAACTGGCGACGAATCTCGGCGTCGATTTTCATGTGCTGCCTATCGCCGGCGTTCAGCGCGCGTTCTTGGAGACCTTGGCAGATCCATTCGCTGGAACGAAGCCCGGTTTAGCGGAAGAGAACCTGCAGGCGCGCATCCGCGGAACGATCCTGATGGCGCTTTCGAACAAGTCGGGCCATCTGGTGCTGACGACCGGTAACAAGAGCGAGATGGCGACGGGCTACTCGACGCTCTACGGCGACATGGCTGGGGGGTTCTCCGTGCTGAAGGATGTACCGAAGACGCTCGTGTACGAGCTTGCGGCATGGCGCAATGCCTACGGCCTCGCGGCGATCCCCGAGCGCGTCTTCACGAAGCCGCCGTCGGCAGAGCTTCGGCCGGGACAGACAGACCAGGACGAGCTGCCGCCCTACGAGGTGCTCGATCCGATCCTCCAGGCGTACGTGGAGGAGGACCGCTCGATCCGTGGGATCATCGCACTTGGGTTCGAGGAAAAGATTGTGCGCAAGGTCGTCGAGATGGTCGACCGCAGCGAGTACAAACGCAGGCAAGCGCCGCCCGGCGTGAAGATCACCGCGCGCGCGTTCGGCAAGGACCGCCGGCTGCCGATCACGAATCGCTTCCGGCAGCCCACCGAGGTTCCCGAGCGCGTTACGGGAAGGAGGCGGAAATGAAGGTCTCCGAGATAATGAGCAAGACGTTGACGATCGTCGAACCGGAAGTGACGCTCGGTGAAGCAGCGACGTTGATGGGCGAGCGGCATGTGGGATCCGTCGTGGTGTGCGAAGACAACCGCCTCGTCGGGATCCTGACCCAGCGAGACATCGTGCGCGCGCTTTCGCGAGAGCACGATGCGCCGGCGCGTCCGGTCGTGGAGTGGATGTCGAAAGATCCGACAACGACGGATCCGGATGCCGACGTCAAGGAGGCGCTGCGCACGATGGTCGACGGTGGGTTCCGCCACCTCCCCGTCCTCGATGGCGCGAACGTGGTCGGCATGGTCTCGATCCGGGACGTCGCCGGCGCGATGGCCGACTAGGGCTGCTGGCGCGCGCATCCCCTAACTGGCACAATTCGTTACAAGAGCAGCTAGCCCGTGGACCCCAATGCCGATAAGGCAGGGCCGCGAGGAAGGAGAGACTGCTATGTCCGTTTCGATCCACGATCTTGCCGCCTACAAGGCGCGCGGCGAGAAGTTCGTGATGCTCACCGCGTACGACTTCCCCACCGCTCAGATCCTCGACGAGGCTGGGGTGCCCGTTCTGTTAGTAGGCGACTCGCTCGCGCAGGTCGTGCTCGGGTACGACACGACCATCCCCGTCTCGGTCGACGAGATGCTTCACCACACGCGCGCGGTCTCGCGCGGCGCGCGCAACTCGTTGATCGTCGGCGACATGCCATTCGGCACGTACGGCGGCACTGTCGAACGGGGCATCGAGAATGCGATCCGCTTCATGAAAGAAGGCGGCGCGCATGCCGTGAAATTCGAAGGCCCGCAGATGGATCTCGTCGAGCAGCTTTCGAAGATCGGCGTGCCTGTGATGGCGCATCTCGGCCTGACGCCGCAGTCGGTCCACCTCTTCGGCGGCTACAAGGTCCAAGGCCGCTCAGAAGAGCAAGCCGACAACATCGTGCGGTGGGCGAAAGAGCTCGAGGAGGCCGGAGCGTTCTCCTTGGTGCTTGAGTGCGTCCCGTCCGACCTGGCCGCGCGCATCACGCGTGGCCTGTCGATCCCGACGATCGGCATCGGAGCGGGCCCGGACTGTGACGCGCAGGTGCTCGTGATCAACGACCTGCTGGGGATGACGCCGGGCAAGCCGCCGAAGTTCGTGAAGCGGTACGCGAACCTGCGTGAGGAGATCTCGCACGCAGCGCGCACGTACGCGGACCAGGTCAAGCGGGGCGAGTACCCGGGCCCGGAGCACTCGTACTCCTAGTGGCTTCCGGCGAGGTGCTCGGGCGCGTGCGTGCGCACGTTGACGAGCGGCTGCGTTACTACGCCACGGCGGTGCAACAACTGCGCGCGCGCCGGTCGGGGCCGAGCGCGCGTGGTGCCATGGAGGAAAAGAGCCTCATCGAACAGATGCGGGGGTGTGCTGAGGTGCTCGCGATCATCGAGGGCGCTGAAACGGACTCGATCATCGAGCTCTACCTCGACCAGGCCGCACGGGACCCGTGGAAACCACCAGAGACGCATTGATCCCATCCTTGGTGCAATATCGCCGCTATATGACGCAACGCGCACCCACGAATCGAGGCCGCTCCCTCGTTCAGCGCATCCAGAAGATGATCAACACGATCCCGCCGAACACGATCACGAAGCCGGCGAGCCACCACAACAGTCGCTGAAGCGGCGTCACCGGTGCGTCGCGGTGGCCGCTGACGTACGAAAAGACGCCTGGGTATTGCATCCCGGTGCTTCGGACGACGTGGTCGCTCGAGTCGGACCGAGTCCGGAGGGCGAACCGGTGCCACCATCGCGACCTCCCCGGCATGTCGCCGGGGTGGTGACCCTTCATCGGGTTGTGCTCGTGGTGGCTCATCGTTCGTGGAGCGGCGTGAAGCCGCCCTCCTCGTAGCGCGCGAGCACGAACAAGAGATCCGCCATCCGGTTCAAGTACTTCAGGATCTCGTCATCCGGCAGCAAGCTCTCTCGCGAGAGGGCCACGCACCGCCTCTCCGCCCGGCGCACGAACGCGCGTGCAAGATCGATCGCGGCGCTCCCCTGGTTCTCGCCCGGAATGATGAACTCCGACGGCATGGTGAAACGAGATTCATGCTCGTCGATCAGCTGCTCGAGTGAATCCACCAACCCTGCATCGATCAGCGTGCCTTTCCCTACGTCCAGCTTCCGCCAGTTCTCCGGCGACGTTGCTATCTCGGCACCGGCCGCGAAGAGCTCTCGCTGCAGCCGTAACAACAGTTCGCCTAGACCCGGCGTCGTGCAGGTCGCGCGCGCAAGCCCCAGCGCCGCAACGGCCTCGTCGATCGAGCCCGCTGCTTCGATGCGAAGGTCGTTCTTGTCGGCCCGGCCCCCGTACAGGAGACCAGTCGTCCCGTCGTCGCCCGTCTTCGTGTAGATCTTCACGACACTGAAGTCTAGGCCTTCTTGCGCACTGCCGGGACGCGGGCCGCGGGGCACAGCTCATTCACAACGCACTCCGCGCAGTTCGGGTTGCGCGCGAAGCACACGTTGCGGCCGTGATCGATCAGCAAGTGGCTGACGTTGAACCACTTGTCTCGCGGGAACAGCTTCATGAGATCTTGCTCCACCTTGTTCGTATCGTCGTGGTCACTGAACCCGAATCGCCACGAGAGCCGGTGGACGTGCGTGTCGACGGCGATGCCTTCGTTCTTCCCGAATGCGTTGCCCAGGACGACGTTCGCCGTCTTGCGCGCGACGCCCGGCAGCTTGATCAGGTCCTCCATCGTGTCGGGGACTTCGCCCCCGAATTCGTCGATCAGCTTCTGCGACAACCCCCGGATCGACTTCGCCTTCTGGTTGAAGAAGCCGGACGCCTTGATGTCCTGCTCGAGCTCCCCGGGTCTCGCCTTCAGAAAGTCCTGTGGGGTCTTATACTTTCGGAACAGATCCTTCGTGATGATGTTGACCATCTTGTCGGTCGACTGCGCGCTCAAGACGGTAGCAACGACCAACTCGAACGGATTCGTGTAATCGAGAGCCGTCCGCGTGCGTGGGTACAGCTTCTGAAGGCGGCGCAGGATCGTGCGCGCGCGCTTCCGCTTCTCCTCGAAGGTCTCCTTGTCGACCCAAGAGGCGCGCGGCTCGGCCTTGGGCTTCCCCACTACGACGCAGCGGCGAGCGCCGCGGTGACGCGCTCGCGCCACGCCGACGCATCGCCGAGGTATAGCTCGCAGAACTTCGCGCGCCGGTAGAACAGGTGCATCTCATGCTCCCACGTGAAGCCGATGCCGCCGTGCACCTGGATCGAATCGTTTGCCACGATGCGAGCGGCGTCCGACGCGGCGGCTTTCGCCGTCGCTGCGGCTAAGCGTGCGTCGGGTGCACCTTCCTCCAAGGCCCACGCGGCGTAGTACACGTGCGACCGTGCCGTTTCCAGGACGAGCAGCATGTCTGCGCACTTGTGACTGATCGCTTGGAAGCTGCCGATCGGGCGATCGAACTGCGAGCGCTCGCGCGCGTACGCAACGGCGCGCTCCAACTGCGCGGTGGCGACGCCGACGGCCTCGGCAGCGAGCAGAACAGCGGCGCGATCAAGCGAGCGCGCTACCAGTGGCCATGCGTTCTCCGCAAGCAAAGCGTCGGCGGCAACCTCGACCTTGCCCAGACGCACATCTGCGAGACGGCGCGCGCCATCTAACGACGGCTGCGGTTTCGGCTTGGACTTCAATACCTCGGCCGGCACCAGGAACAACCCCAAACCTTCCTCCGGGTTGCGAGACTTCTCGATGCGCGCCACGACGAGCATGAAGTCCGCGAGATGCGCCTCTGGAACGAGTGAAGCCGTCCCGCTGAACGTCCAGCCGCTCTCCGTTCGAGCGGCCTTCACCGACACCCCGGCGGCGTCGTACCGGCCGTCCTTCTGGCCGAGCGCGGCCGTCGCGCGCGCGCCGCCCGACGCGATCTCGCGCAAGGCCTCGTCGCGGCGCGCCCCCGGCGGGGCCTGCTCGAGCAACTGCCCCGCCAGCGCCACGGTCGAGAAGAACGGAACCGGCGCCAGCGCCCGCCCCGTCTCCTCCATCAAGATGACAAGCTCGATCAGACCGAGGCCCAGGCCTCCATGCTGCTCGTCGATCGCAACGCCTGCCCAACCGAGATCCCCGATCGTCTTCCACAGCGCGTCGTCGGTTCCGGTCTTGGAGCCCATCGCTTTGCGGTAGCCCTCTGGGCCTGCTTTGTCCGCTAGCACCTCGCGCGCGGACTGCCGAAGCGCTTCCTGCTCGTCGTTGAATCCGAAGTCCATGTTCGCTCCTACCGGTGACGTGGGAGGCCGAGCACGCGCTCGGCGATGATGTTGCGGAGGATCTCGCTCGTGCCGGCTTCGATCGTGTTGCCGCGCGAACGCAGCGCTGCGAACGCCCAGCGCTTGAGATCGTCGTCGCCTTTCCATTCGGTCATCAGTCCCGCGGGCCCGTACAGCTCCATCGCAAGATCGGTCAGCCGCTTCATCGACTCGCTCCACAGCAATTTGCCGAGCGAGCCTTCCGGTCCGGGGATCCCGGTCTTGATTACGGTCGAAAGCGCGCGGTACCCGGTCAGCCGCAACGCTTCGATCTCGACGTGCAGCTGTCCGATGCGCTGGCGGATCACGGGGTCTTCGATCGCAGGCTTGCCGTTGCGCTTGAGGACCTTCGCCTTCGCGATGAGCTCATCCAACGCGATGCGCGCTTGCACGCTGAGCGCGAAGCCGAGCGTGCCGCGCTCGTTCATCAGCGTCGTCATCGCGACGCGCCATCCGTCGTTCAGGTCACCGAGGATGTTCTCGCGTGGCACGCGTACATCGGTGAAGAACATCTCGTTGAACTCCGCCGTGCCGGTCATCTGCTTCAACGGCCGCACTTCGACGCCCGGCGACTCCATGTCGACCAGGAAGTACGTGATCCCCTTGTGCTTCGGCGCTTCGGGGTCGGTGCGCGCGAGGAAGATGCACCACTTCGCAACGTGCGCGAGCGTCGTCCAAACCTTCTGCCCGTTGATGACGTAGTGGTCGCCGTCCTGCACGGCGCTCGAGCGCAGAGCGCCGAGGTCGCTCCCCGCGCCCGGCTCGCTGAAGCCCTGACACCAGATCTCTTCCGCCGACAAGATCTTCGACAGGTAGCGCTGCTTCTGATCCTCGCGGCCGTGCACGATGATCGTCGGTCCGGCCATGCCGAGACCGATCACGTTGATCGGCGCTGGGGCTTTCGAGCGTGCCATCTCCTGATAGAAGATCGCTTGTTCCATCAGGCCCGCGCCGCGCCCGCCGTACTCCTTCGGCCAGGACACCCCGGCCCAACCGCCTTCGTGCAGCTTGCCTTGCCACGCGCGCAGGTTGTCGATCCGCTCTTCCGGAGGGCCGACGCTCAGCTGCGTCTGCATCTGCGCGCGATCGAGGTTGGCGTCGAGCCAGTCGCGCACTTCCTTCCGGAACGCTGCTTCTTCGGGGGTGTCGCGGAAGTCCATGGAGCCTCCAGGCCGTGGTTACCCACAGGTAACTTGAGGCCGAGAGTGTAGCGCGCGCGTTATCGCGCGCCCAAACCTACGCGGCGGGTTCGCTTTGGTCGCGCGAGGGTTCGACGCCGACCGCGGCCAGGCGCCGCAGCAACGCAACGGCGCCACGCACGATCGCAAGCGCTTCCCCCGGCATCGTCCCGATCACGTGCCCAACCTCTGTATGGTCGAAGCCGAGCACGCACGCGGTAGCCAACACGGCCCGCTCGCGCAAGGGCAATAGCATCAGCCCTTCCAGCGCAAGGGCCCCACCCCGCTGGGCTTCGTCGGTGATGTCGATCGTTCGTCCGCGCGCGCTTACCGCGGAGTAGACGACGCGGAAGGGTTCCGCGCGATCCCCATTCCATCGCAGCTCTGCGCGCGCGGCGAGCTCTTCGACCCACCGATCGTCGTCGGCCGATAACGGCCAGCCGACCAAGAGGCGCGCGAACGCCTCGAGCGCGTCGCGTGTGTGTGGCCCACCGGGGTAGGAAACCCCACGAAGTGCATCAAGCAAACGGAGCGTAGCGCCGTCCATCCTTCTCCTCTCGAGAAGTTGATTCGGACCTGACGCTTCGCTCCGCTCCCCCCGGGCCAGGGCCGTGGCTGCGAGGTCGGGCTGACGCTAGCAGCGATCTTCTCGGAAGCAAGGAGGCGGGAAGAACCCGGAGGTCAAATCGGGCCATGCGCATATTCCTGCTCGGTTGGCGCATCCTTACGGGTGATGACCGCTACCGACGACGTCGAGCTCGACCTCCTCGAACAGTGCCGGTCCGGCGACCGCACCGCGTTCCGCGCGCTCGTTGCGTTCTGGGGCGACCCGGCCCTGCAGCTCGCGATGACGCTCACCGGCGAGGAGAGCCGCGCGCGCGCGGCTCTTGCCGATGCCTTCGCCACCTGCTGGCGCGATCTCGCGTCGGTCCATTCGGGGACACCGTTCCGTCCCCACTTGTTGAACCTCGTTGCTCGAGCAGCCCTCACCTACGGCACCGCAGGAGGGACCGGCTCGCTCGAACGATGCTTGGACATGCTGGACCAAGACGCGCGCGTCTCCGTCGTGTTGAACGGCCAGGCGAACCTCCAACCACGCGACATCGCGCACGCGCAAGACACTCCGACCGCAGCGACGATGCTTCAGCTTCGCACCGCGATGCGCAGCTTCCAGAGCTGCCTCGGCTCGAAGCCGTTTGACGCGTTGCGCGCGGCATGGAAAGACGTTCACCTCGAGCGCGCGTTCTTCGATGACGTCTTGTCGGCGAAGCTGGGCGATCCGTTCGTCATCGAGGTGCGGCGCATCGTTCAACGCTCGCCGCAGGACTCGTGGGGCGTGCTGACCGATCCCACCGCGATCCCCGCGTGGGTTTCCGCCGACCACGCGCACGTGCGCGGCGGCGGGTCGCTCCGTCCGGGCGGCCACATCGCGGCGCGAGGACGGATCGCGGATCAGCGACGCTCGCTCGATGAGTCGATCATCACCATGGTCGAGCCGCCATCGCTTCTGGCGTGGACGACACGATCGCGCATCCAGCCGGTACACGACCCGATCGAGTTCCGATGGTCGATCTCGATCGCTGAAGTCGAGGGCGGCTCAGAGTTGCATCACCGTCTTCGCGGCGTCGCGTTCCCCCGCGGATTTCCCGGACGGTACCTGCGCGGTGCGTACGAACGCGTCGCAGACGGGATGCAGTCGAGCATGCATCGAGGGTTGGAACGCCTCGCCGCCTTGGTCGAAGCGACCGCTCGGTGACGGCCCTATGATTGGACGGCCATGAGCTCTACTCCAACGTGTGATAAGTGCGGCCGCAAGATGCGCCAGCAAGGCCGGTACGCCGACTGGCGCTGCGAGTGCTGCGACGAAAGCGTCAACTGCCCGCACATCTCCAAGCTCGAGCGGCTCAAGCGGAAGATGTCCGGCCGCCGCGTCTAGATTGGAGCTCGCCGGCCTCTCCGCTCTCGAGCTCGCCTCGCTCCTTGCGTCACGCCACCTCTCTCCCGTCGAGCTGATCGACGCAACCTACGCGCGCATCGACAAGCTGAATCCGGCGGTCAACGCATTCGCGTGGCTCCGGCACGATGCCGCGCTGGAGGACGCGCGCGCGGCGGAGAAACGCTTCGCCGGCGGCGACGCGAGGCCGCTCGAAGGGATCCCATTCACGGCAAAGGACCTTGCCGCGATCGCCGATGGACCCACGAACGAGGGATCGCGCGCGTTCGAGGGCCGGCGTCTCGGGGTGGACGCGGGCGTGATCGCGCGGCTGCGGGCGGCTGGTGCCATCCTGATCGGATCAACGACGGCGTCGGAGTTCGGCAACAGACCCACGACCGAGAGCGCGCTCTTCGGCGCGACGCGGAACCCGTGGAACCTCGAGCGTACGAGCGGCGGTTCCAGCGGCGGCGCCGCGGTGGCCGCGGCTCTTGGGATCGCACCGTTGAACCACGCGTCCGACGGCGGAGGCTCGATCCGCATCCCCGCCGCGTGCTGCGGCGTCTACGGCATCAAGCCGGCGCGCGCGCGCATCACGCTCGGCCCCCTTCTCGGCGAAGACTGGGGCGGCCTCGACGTTGCCGGCCCGATCACACGCACGGTTGCAGACGCGGCGCTCTTCCTCGACGAAACCTCAGGACCAGCGCCGGGCGATCCATATTGGGCCGCTCCCCCGCTGAAGTCGTTCCTGTCGGCGGTGGACGAGCGCGCCCCCTCGACCATCGCGGTCGCGTACGAACGCGATGGCGAAACCGTCGATCCCGAATGCATCGCGAAGGTCGAGGAGACCGCTGCGTTATTGCGCGCGCTTGGTCACACGGTGACGGAAGCACAGCCCGATCTTCTTCCGCTCGAGCAGCCCTACCTCGTCGTTTCGACGATCGGGATCGGCGTGCTCGACCTGACACCCCGGCAGCTCGACCTGCTCGAGCCGCGAACGCGCGTGATCTTCGACGCCGCGCGCGAGATGAAGGCAGTCGAGTATGTGCGCGCGCTCAACGACATGCACCTCCAAGCGCGCACCGTGGCAGCGTTCTTCGAGGAGTACGACGGCCTGCTGACGCCTACGTTCTCGCGCCCGGCGCCGCCCATCGGCGAGATCGGCAAAGACATCCACGGCGCATGGAACGACTATCGCAATTGGCTGTGTTGGACCTGGCCTTTCAACGTCACCGGGCAGCCGGCGGCGTCGGTGCCCGCGGGCTTCTCGAGCGAAGGGCTCCCGATCGGGGTCCAGGTTGTCGGTCGGGCGGCCGACGAGCGAACGGTCCTGTCCCTGAGCGCCCAGCTCGAGCGCGCGCGTCCCTGGATCGATCATCGCCCGCCTATCTGGTAGCAGAATAGACCATGCGATCGGCGAGCCGTTTCAAGTTTGCGTACGTCTTCGTGCCGCTCGCGTTCGCGGCGATCATCGCACTCGCGGCCCTGTCGTATTTCGCCACGCGAGCGACTATCGCCGTCGGGCCGACGTTCGCTGCGCCGGGGACGAGCCAGGCCGGAAAAGCGCTCGTCGTCGAGTGGCGCACCGGCACGGACATCGCGATCATCGCATCGTTCACTCCGTCGCGTTTCGTGCGCGTGCGATCGGTCACCCTAACCGGTCTCGATCCCAAGAACGCGTTCATCGCGTCGTCGCAATACGGCTTCTGGGACGGGCAAACGTCGTTGCCTTCGTTCACATCCGAGGCTGATCCGCTGCCGCCGGAATTCGGTCCGCGCGCGCTCGTTGGCGCCTTCGCTGCACCCGCTCACAGCAGTGTGTTCGTTAAGCTCTTGGTCCGCGCGATCTCGGACGCGAACGTTACGCAAGTCTTAACCGGCATCCGCGTCGATGCCGAGAGCTGGTCGTGGGCTCACACGACGTTCATCCCGTTCCAGCAGCCGGTGAAGCTCGAGCCGCCTCACTAGATACAGGCCTGACACGCTCCTCAAGCGCCGTCGCAGAATCTCAGGGTTCTTCCAGGGTGATACCTGATACCCCTGGGCGCGCCTCAAGGTTATTGTTTCGCCGATGGCGATCATCGAGGTCGAGGCGCTCCACAAAGAGTTCCGCCGGTTGCGCGGCGGCCGCAACATCGCGGTCGACGGCCTGGACCTGACGGTGCCGGACGGCGGCGTGTTCGGGTTCCTCGGCCCGAACGGCGCGGGGAAGACCACGACCATCCGATGCTTGCTCGGCCTCGTGAAGCCGACCGCAGGCCGCACGCGGGTATTGAACGCGGAAGCCAAACGCTTGCATACGGTCATCGATCGTGTCGGCTCCCTTGTGGAGACCCCGACCTTTTTCCCGACCTTCTCCGGCAGACGCAACCTGAGGCTGCTCGCACGCCTGGACGGCATCGGTCCGGCCGCCGTCGATAACGTCCTCGATCGGGTCGGTCTTGGCGATCGCGGCGATGACATCTTCAAGAACTACTCCTTGGGCATGAAGCAGCGTCTCGGCATCGCCGCGGCATTGCTGCGCGAACCCGAGCTGCTGATCCTCGACGAGCCGGCGAACGGCCTCGACCCGGCCGGGATCAAGGAAGTGCGGCAGCTCCTGCGCTCGCTCGCAGACGAGGGCCGGACCGTTTTCATTTCGAGCCACCTCCTCGGCGAAGTGCAGCTGATCTGCGACCGCGTCGCGATCCTCGCGCGCGGGAAGTGCATCGCCCAGGGCGAGGTGGCCGATGTGCTGTCGCGCGGCGAAGCGGCGCAGATGGTGGTGAAGGTCGAGAACCTTCAAGGCGCGTTGGACATCCTGAAGGGGGCTGGGTTCGAAGCGACCCTCGAAGGCGATGAGCTGCTTGTGACTGCGCCCGCGAGCGATGGCGCGCGCATCAGCAGAACGCTCGCACTGAAACGCATCTACGTGTCCGAGCTTCGGCCGCACGCGGTCTCACTCGAAGACGTCTTCCTCCAGCTGACCGAGGGCGGGTTGTGAGGCTGCTCGGCGTTGAATTCCGGCGTGCGTTCGCGCGCCGCATCACGAAGCTCGTGTTCATCCTGTCGATCGCGGGGATCATCGCCGCCGGGCTGTCCGTGTTCTTCACGTCCAAGAACGAGACGATCCAAGTCACGGCGCGTGGTCCGAAGATCGCCGGTTTCGTCGACGCATGCACGAGAGGAGAGCCGCTCCCGGTCGACTCGGTGCCGCCGCTGCCCGCAGTCGGGACCAGCGCGCGCGCGTCGGCCTGTCAGACGTTCGCCGACCAACTGACCACCGACACGATCGACAAGCGATTCCACCTGACCAATCTCCTGGACATCCTCAAGCACGTCAGCGCATTCGCGGCGATCATCGCGTGGCTCATCGGCGCGTCTTTCATCGGCGCAGAGTGGCGATCGGGATCGTTCGGAACGCTGCTGACGTGGGAGCCCAGACGTTTTCGTGTGATGTTGGCCAAAGCGATCGCCGCCATCGTCGTCTCGTTCATCATCGTGATGGTGCTCCAAGCATTGCTTGTCGGCGCTTTGTACCCATCGGCGGTTTACCACGGCAGCACAGCCGTCACCGGATCTGGAGACTTCGTGCATTTCCCGACGGCCGCAGCCTTCTGGCGGTCGCTCAGCTATCTCGGCCTTCGATCGGGAGCCCTCGCCGCCGGAGCAGCCCTGATGGGATTCGCGATCGGGGCGATCGGCCGGAACACGGCCGCCAGCTTGGGAGCCGGCTTCTTCTACATCGCGATCGTCGAAGGCGCGATCATCGGTAACTTCGTCGCCAAGGCGCGCCCATGGCTGCTCGTGCGCAATGCGATCGTCTTCATCAACAACACGCGGATCGACGCGGTGCCGCACAGGACGCCTCTCCAGGCTGGGCTGATCACGTTCGGGTACGCAGTGGCCTTGTTCTTCATCGCCACGCTCGTGACGCGCGCGCGCGACGTGAACTAGGCGCGCGCGCCCTTCAGGGTTCCCTCTTGCTTCTGGCTGATCTTCGCGACGTCCGACTTCGGTGCGACGCGCCAGATGTGACGCAGATTGGCGTCGGCGTCGGCGAGGATCTCCGTCGCCTTGCGCGAGCCCGTCAGGTCCGCGTGGCGCGCGATCAGCGCGTGCACGCGATCGAGCTGTTCGGGCGTCGGGCGGTGCGCTTCGACGAGCTCCGTGTTGACGAAGACCGGCAGGCTCGCGGCCGGGTCATAGACGTAGCACTCGCCGCCGGTCATCCCCGCGCCGAGGTTCTGTCCGACCGGGCCGAGCACGATCACGGTTCCACCGGTCATGTACTCGCAGCAATGCTCGCCCGCGCCCTCGATCACCGCGGTTGCGCCGGAGTTGCGCACGCCGAAGCGCTCGCCCGCGCGCCCTGCGACGAAGAGCATCCCCGCCGTCGCGCCGTAGAGCACGGTGTTGCCGACGAGATACGGCTCGCCCGCGTCGTTGGAGGGCGCGCGCACCGCGATCAAGCCGCCCCCCATGCCCTTGCCGACGTAGTCGTTCGCTTCCCCGGTGAGATGCAGCTCGATGCCGTGCGCGAGGAACGCGCCGAACGACTGCCCCGCCTCGCCTTCGAGCTTCACGATCGCGCGCCCGGGCGGCTCGCCCTCGCCGAACTCGTGGCCGATCGCACCGCCGAGGCGCGCGCCCACCGTGCGGTCGGCGTTCGTAATCTCGTATTCCAATTCCACCGTCGCGCCGTGCCGGATCGCGCTGAACGCGTCGGTCACCAGCCGGTCGCCGAGACCCGACGTCGGCTGCATGATCGGCAGCGTGCGGCGGAAACGGCGCTCGCCTCCGAACGAACGAAGGAGCGGCTTGAGGTCGACGGCGTCGCCCCGCGCGAACGCGACGTGCTGGCGCAGCAGGTCCGCACGCCCGATCGCCTCATCCAAAGACCGCAACCCAAGGGACGCCAGGATCCGCCGCACTTCTTCCGCGACGAACATCAAGTAGTGCACGACCATCTCCGGCGTGCCGGCGAACTTCGCGCGGAGGTCGGGTCGCTGTGTGGCGATGCCGACCGGGCAGGTATCGAGGTGGCACGAGCGCACCATGATGCAGCCTTCGGCGAGCAACGCCGCCGTCCCGAACGAGTACTCGTCCGCACCGAGGAGCGCCGCGATCACGACGTCGCGCCCGGTCTTGAATCCACCGTCAACGCGCAGTCGTGCGCGATCTCGCAAGCCGTTCTCGATCAACGTCTGTTGCGCTTCGGCCAAGCCGATCTCCCACGGCAAGCCCGCGTTCTTTATCGACGAGAGTGGCGACGCGCCGGTTCCGCCATCGGCGCCGGAGATGTGAACAACATCGGCCAAGCCCTTCACCACGCCCGCCGCGATCGTTCCGACGCCGACCTCCGCGACGAGCTTCACCGACACGGCTGCTCGTGGATTGACCTGCTTGAGGTCGAAGATCAGCTGCGCCAAGTCTTCGATCGAATAGATGTCGTGGTGCGGCGGCGGCGAGATCAGTGCGACGCCGGGCTGCGTGTGACGGAGGCGCGCGATCTCGTCGGACACTTTGTGCCCCGGAAGCTGTCCGCCTTCGCCGGGCTTCGAGCCTTGCGCGACCTTGATCTGCAGCTCGTCGGCGAACGAGCAGTACTCCGGCGTGACTCCGAAGCGGCCCGACGCGACCTGTTTGATCGCCGAGTTCTTCTCGGTGTGGTAGCGGGCCGGGTCTTCGCCGCCTTCGCCTGTGTTGGCTTTCCCGCCGACCCGGCGTAACGCGATCGCCAACGTCTCGTGCGCTTCCTTGCTGATCGCGCCGTGGCTGATCGCACCCGTGGAGAACCGCTTCGCGATATCGGCGACGGGCTCGACCTCCGCCAGGGGGATCGGCTCTGCGGCGGGGATCATCTCGAGCAGGTCGCGGATCGCCGCAGGAGGCCGCTCGTTCACCATGCGCGCGAACTTGACGTATTCGTCGTAGCTCGGGTCCGCGGTGATCGCACGCTGCAGCACGTGCGCGGCGTTCTCCCCCGCATCGGTGTCGGATGCAGCGAGGTCGACCTCTTCGTCCCCAGACTCTTCGTCACCGGCCTTCGTCGACTTCAGGCGCGTGAGGCCCGGGTCGACGGTCTGGTGAAGATGTCGGACAACGTTCGGATTCGTCTGGTGGTACTCACCCTCGCGATGGAACTTGATGAAGCCAGGGTTCGCGAGCTTCGGCGCCTCCCCACCGAACGCATCGGCGTGGCGCGCCAAGACGTCGGCCGCGATCTCCTCGAAGCCGATGCCGCCCACCGGCGAGGGCGTTCCCTCGAAGCACAGATCGATCACGTCTTGCGACAGACCGACCGCGTCGAAGATCTGCGCGCCGCGATAGGAATCGACGCAGCTGATCCCCATCTTCGAAAGGATCTTGAGCACGCCCTCCTCGGCCGCCGTGCGGTAGTTGAGCAAGGCCTGCTCGGGCGATGCGATGTCGCGCGTGCGCCCGCCGGAGGCCAGCTGTGAAACGGTTGCCAACGCGAGGCGCGGGTAGATCGCCTCGGCGCCGTACCCCAGCAAGCACGCGAAGTGGTGCGACTCGCGCGCGTCGTCGGTCTGGACGACGATCGACGTTCGCGTGCGATGCCCGGCCTTTAGCAACGCGGTGTTGACCGCGCCGACCGCGAGCAGCGACGGTACCGGCGCGCGCTCCGTCGAAACGTTCTCGTCGCTGATCACCAGGATCGCACTGCCGGTCGTCGCCGCGCGCTCCGCGCCCTCAGCCAGCGATGCGATCGCCGCGCGCAACCCATCCGCGCCCTCCGACGCAGCGAACGTTGCGTCCAGGAACGTGCCGCCCGGCGGCTTGTACAACAGGAACGTCTCGTACTCGAGGAGCGCGCCGCCTTCGGGCCGCTCCCAGAGGACGGGATCGCGCGGGCCGAGCAGCGTCCGCAGGCTCATCACGTGCCGTTCGCGCAGATGGTCGATGGCCGGGTTTGTGACCTGTGCGAAACGTTGCTTGAAGAAGTTGTAGAGCGGCCGGCGATGCTCGCTGAAAACCGCAGCAGCGGTGTCGTCGCCCATCGAGAACGTCGGCTCTTTGCCGTTGGTCGCCGACGGCCGAAGCACCAGTGTGATCTCCTCGCGCGTGACGCCGTGCGTGACCTGCAGCTGCGTGAGGTCGTCGGGGATATCGACGACGGGGTCGCCGCCGGTGACATCCGCGCGATACTCCGACAGCCACAACCCGAACGGCCGCTGCGACGCGATCCGCTTCACCGGGTCGCCCTGGAATCCGCCGTCGGCAGGGTCGACGAAGATCATGCTGCCCGGCCCGAGCTTCCCGCGCTTCACGCGTCCGTGTCCGCGCATCGAGACCGCGCCGGCTTCGGAGCCCACTGCGATCAGCCCGTCGTCGCATACGAACGTGCGCAGCGGACGCAACCCGTTGCGGTCGAGCGACGCGCCGACGCGGAACCCGTCGGTGAAGATCAACCCCGCGGGGCCGTCCCACGGCTCCATCAACGACGCGTGCCACCGATAGAAATCTGCGACCTGCGGGTCCATATCGGCCGCGCGCTCCCACGCAGCGGGGATCATCATCGCGACGACGTGACGGATGTCGCGCGATTCACCGGGCCTCGGGCCCTCCCGCACAAGCAGCTCGATCGCATTGTCGAGCATGGCGGAGTCCGACCCCGTTTCGTCGATCACCGGACGCAGTACTTCCTCTTCGAGCAGCGACCACTTGCCGAGCCGCCCTTCGCGCGACCGCATGCGGTTCACGTTGCCGGCGATCGTGTTGATCTCGCCGTTGTGGCAGAGCATGCGGAACGGTTGCGCGCGCGTCCACGAGGGCGACGTGTTCGTCGAGTAGCGCTGGTGGTAGATCACGAACGAAGCGTCGAAGCGAGGATCGGCGAGGTCCTTGTAGAACTCGGCCAGCTGGTCGGCGGCCACCAACGCCTTGTACGTCAGCGTTCGGAAGCTGAAGGACGGGAAGTAGATCGAGCGGCCCTCGCGCAAGATCGTCTTCTCGGCGCGGCGCCGCGCGCGATGGCAATGGCGCTCGGCCTCGTCGGCATCGACACCGACCGGCCGCAGCATCAGCGCCTGGCGGATCCGCGGCATCAGTGCGAGCGCGCGCCCGCCGAGCGCGTTGTGCTCCAGCGGAACTTCGCGCCACGCGATCACATCGATCGCTTCCGCGCGGCATGCGTCCTCGACGATCCGCTGCAGGTCTTGCTCGGACGTGTCGTCCATGACGAACACCATCCCGACGCCGATCCATTCAGGCTCGACCTCTGGCAGGCCTAGGCGAGTCAGCTCCGCAGCGAAGAACTTGCCTGAGATCGGGACGAGCAGCCCTGCCCCGTCCCCCGTCTTCGCGTCCGAGGCGACGGCACCCCGATGCCGGACGTTGCAGAGCGCACCGATGGCCGTCTCGACCATGGCGCGGCTCGCTCGGCCCTCGGCATCGGCGACGAAACCGATGCCGCAGGCGTCCCGCTCGTTCCGGGGATCCCAGCCCATCAAGAAACCTCGTCTTCCTGGGGAAATAGAAAAGGCGCCCCACTCGGAGCGCCGTTGCTCGTCGCGGGCGATGGTACCAGTGTTACAGGCGTGTGACCAGCGTGTTCTCTCCGTCCCTGCCGATGGGGGTACCCGCCGCCTGCTACAGTGAACCTTACGGACGGCACCGTCGTCCCGTGAGGTTTCGCTTCCGGTTCCTCCTTTAGGACGACTCGGGCCGCAGAACCTCTCCGAGTGTCCGAT
>DATGHY010000014.1:0-3562 GCA_035307625.1 Actinomycetota bacterium | reverse complement strand
ACGAACGCATCGAGGAGACGGCACGTCGGGGTTCAGTTGCACGGTCGCAACATCGCCGGTCGCCGCATCGCACGCTCCTGCGGCAGGAGTTTGCGCGTCTGCCGGCTCCTTCTCGCCACCGGCAGGAGCCAGTCGAACGATTACGCTCTTTCCGTTGATAGTGAAGGGGATCCAGAGTGTTCCGTCGCCGTAGGCGATCCACTGGTATCGCGAGGAGTCCGTGGATGCACCGAGACGCATCTCACCGATGATCTCCTCCGTGAGTGGGTTGACGGCCTGCACATAACCGTCCGGACTAAGTAACCAGATCCGCCCTCCAACGATGAGCTGACCGCCGATCTGTCGGACGGGAAGAGGGTTGGTTGAACCCAGGCTTCGCCGAAGAGCTGTCTTGCTGTAGAGCTCCTCGATCTCCCCGCTCCTTTGTGCCACGAAGAGGCGGAATATGAAGACCTGTAGACCCTGTACAGCGAGGAAGCGGATCGTATGCCCGAATAGTTGGTGGGACTCACCGTTGGGCGCGGGTTTCGTCGGATCAAACGAGCCGATCGATTTGCCTTGCGACGTCTGGTCCGCCTCCCACACGAGACCATCGCCGAAGGCAATCGCCGCCAATCCAGGACCGGATGCGCCTCCAGGCACAAAGAAGCTGTTCGTTGCCTCGTCGATCCGACCAAGTACCCCTTGGGCGTCGTCCCCACCAACCATTACAAACCCTTGGCCCGCGGTGATGAATCGAGGGTCATGCACGGGGATCTTGGCAACAACTCGATCGCTCGACGGATCGACCCGCCAAACGGCATCCTCGCCAGGGAACCGAGGAGCCGGCGGTGCGGCGCCGCCCTTCGTACAGGTGTAGACGACACAACCACCGTCGGTTTGAGCGACCCACACGCCCGCTTGATCGATCGTTATTGCCCAGGGCAGCAGACCCATCGGAATCCTCGCTACAACCGCATTCGTGGCCGGATCGATACGTAAGAGACGAGCAGTCCCCACACCACCCGACCACGTGGTTACCCAGAGCGAACCGAACCCGTATACAGCGGCCAACGCCGAGCCCTGAACATCGAAGGATCCCGTAACGTTTGCGATGGATGAGGAGAGGCTCGGGAAGGGCTGAGTCGTGTCCGTCGACGAAGGTGATGGAGCCGGCGAGCTCTCCGATGGTGTTGGCGACGGACTCTGCTTCGGCGTCGCTGTGGGATGGGTCGTGCACGCGCCGAGCGTGAGAGCAAAGACCAACAGGAAAACAGATCGACGTCGCCACATGACTACCCCCAAGACTTCGATCATCATCGGTGGCGTCCGCTAGGCAAGATACGTCCGAACGGTCGGTTTTTAGCCTTACCCCGAACCGCGCGCGAGCACCGCCGCGCCGACGAGGCCGGCGTCGTATCCGAGGGTGGCCGGTACGACCGGCGGTAGCTTGCGCCACGCGTGACCGATGATGAGCCCCGCGGCTTCATCGCGCGCGGGTCCAAGCAGCAGCTCGCCCGTACCCGCGGCTGCTCCGCCGGCGACGATCACGACGTCCGGATCGAAGATGTTGACGAAGCTCGCGATGCCGACGCCGAGCCAGCGCCCCGTCTCCGCGATGATCTCACGCGCCCACACGTCACCGGACTTCGCGGCCTCGCCGACCAGCTCGCCCGTGATGTCGACCGCTTTCTTCCCGGCGAGCTCGAGGACGGCGGTGGCGCCCGGCTCGGAGACACGCTCGCGTGCGCGCCGCCCGATCGAGTTGCCGCTGGCAAGCGCCTCGAGGCATCCGTGGTTGCCGCATGAACAAACCGCCGACCCGCTGGCGTCAACGATCGTGTGTCCGAGCTCGGCCCCGACACCACGCGAGCCTCGGTAGATCTCGCCTCCGATCACGATGCCGCCGCCGACGCCGGTGCCGATCGTCAGCATGATCTGATCCCCGTAGCCCTTGCCGGCGCCGTACACCGATTCCCCCAGCGCTGCGACATTCGCATCGTTGTCGAGCAGGACGGGAAGCTTCAACCGGTCCGACACCATCGCGCGCAGCTGGACGTTTTCCCATTTGATGTTGGGTGCGGAGAGCACGACCCCCTTCTCCCCGTCGACGAGGCCCGCAGCCCCTATGCCGATTGCGGTTACGTTCGGTGCGGCCGCCATCAGCTCTTGCGCCACCTTCACGATCCCCGCGACGACCGCCGTGGGATGCGTCGCAGCTGTTGCGATCTGGCGGCGGGCAACGACCTTTCCGGCTTCGTCGACAACCCCGGCAGCGATCTTCGTGCCGCCGACGTCGATCCCGATCGTGACGCTCATGCGATCGGTAGAGAGCTCAGTGGATCGGGATGCGTTCGAGCTGCTGCGCTTGCTCCCACCGTTCGGCCGTCGAGGCGACCACCGCTTGGAATGCCTGGAAGAGCTCGAACGCAGCTTTCATCACGTGCTCCATGACTTCGGGCCGCGTCTGCTTCACGGAGTAGAAGAACAATCCGATCGGACACGCGAGGCACTCGGGCGCGAATCCCGGCTGGAAGGGTGATACGGGGGGCGGTTCCTCCGCACCCTTCTTCTTCGCTGGCATCTAGGTTCCTCCTCGCGCTTCTTTCCGAGTACCGCTCGGTTTCTGCTCGTCTTTTCGGAAGCTGATCACCAAACGGTCGTCTTCGAACGTTGCGCCGCCGATCTCCAACCGCGTCAGCACGCTTGGAAGCAAGAACGTCCGTTTGTATGAGCCGACGCGAACGTAAAGGTCATCACCCTTCCGCATCAAATCGAGATCCGCTTTGCCTGCGAAGGGGAGGTGCAACGAGAGCTCGTACCCGGCACCTTTCTTCTTGATCTTCATCGGCTCGTCGTCGTGCATACGCACACTCGGATCGGTTGTGCCGTATAGCTCGACCCCGAGTCGGTCGAGGAGGTCGAGCCCCACCATCTCTCGTTCGTAGAGCGGAACCTTCAGCACCGGGATCGGCGAGAACGACTGGTAGATCTCGTTCAGGTGCTCGGTCTGGATCGTCTTCCATTGATCGAAATATGGATCGGTGACGGTCTGCGGGATCAGCCGGTTGCACACGACCGCGTCCACCGCGTACCCGAACAGGTTGAGGTACGTGTACGTCCTGCGTGCCTCCGCGATAACCATGCGCTCCGCGTTCACGACCAGCCGCACGTTCGTCAGCCCTTGATCGACGAGCAGCTTCTGGACGCTCTCCAGCTGCTGGTGCAACCGTGAGATAGCCGCGAAGATCCGGTCGTCTGCGATCGGCATCGACGTCACGCGGGACAGGACCGGCCGGACGACCTTCATCACACGCCGCTCGACGGGGAAGATCCGTTCGATGTACCAGTTCATCGCGTCGGGCAGGCTGAGCAGCCGCAGCGTTTCCGCCGTCGGGGCGCAGTCGACGACCAGCAGGTCGTAGTTCCCCGAGTCGTGCGCTTTCTTGACGTCGGTGAGGCTGAAGATCTCGTCGAGGCCGGGGATCACGCTGAGCTCTTCCGCGGCGACGGCGTCGACACCGCCCCAGTCGAGCAAGGACAGGACATAGTCCTGGATCTCGCGCCAGCCTTCCTCCAGACG
>DATGHY010000013.1:0-6966 GCA_035307625.1 Actinomycetota bacterium | reverse complement strand
ATCGCGCGCGCGATGATCGTCCCAACTTCGGAAACACCGGGCTAACTGCATCGCCTTCGCATCCCCTTCCTTCGCCCGAGCCCTTCGGGTACCGTGCAGCCGTGGCAACCTTCGCCGGAGCTGAGAGGCGCGGCGTCGACTCGGGCGTGCAACTCGCAGAGGTCGTCGCCTCCATCGCGCTTGCCGCCGATCTTGGGCTCGGCCAGCCGCTCGAACACGTCCTTCGCACCTGCGTCGTTGCGATGGGCTTCGCGGACCACCTCCGCCTGTCGCAGGAAGACCGCGATGCAACCTATTGGGTCTCGCTCTTCACAACTGCAGGGTGCACGGGTGTTTCGTTCGAGCTGTCGGCAGTGTTCGGCGACGACATCCAGTTCCGCCACGACGTCACAGACATCTCACCGTCGACCTTCGACCTGATGCGTTTCATCATCGGCCGCGCCGGCGGGGGGCGCGGGGCTTTGACGCGCGCGCGCATAAAGGCCGACCTGTTGTTCACCCGGATGTCTGCGCTCGAACGCTCGTTCCTCGCCCACTGCGCCGTCAGCGCGCAGCTCACCAACAAGCTGGGCCTCGGTGAGCTCGTCGAGACATGTCTCTACCAAACGTTCGCACAGTACAACGGAAAGGGCCTGCCACGGAACCTGGGTGGGAAGGAGCTCCTGGTTCCCATCCAGATATCGAACATGGCGATGCAGGCGGTGGCGATGAGCCGCGACAAGGGCCTTGAATCTGCTCTCGGCTACATGAACGCGTGCGCAGGGAAGATCTTCGATCCGCAGCTCGTCTCCGAGTTCTGCGCCAATGCGTCCACGCTCCTCGCGGCGAAAGCGGAGGAGCAAACGTGGGATGCGGTCGTCGGCGCCCAACCGACCGGTCGAGGGCCGCTTACCGATGAGGAGCTCGACGAGGCGCTGGCATTGATCGGCGACTACGCCGACCTTAAGTCCCCGTGGTTCACCGGTCACTCACGCGGCGTCGCATCGCTCGCCGTAACGGCCGCGCGCGTCGCGGGCTTGCCGGCGACCGATATCAAGACCCTTGAACGAGCAGCCTGGGTCCACGACATCGGCCGGAACGGCGTCTCGAACATGATCTGGGACAAGCCCGGGCCGCTCACCGAATTCGAGATGGAGAAGGTCCGCCTGCACGCGTACTACACAGATCGCGTGCTGCACAACGCGGGAGGGCTCGCTCTGCTCGCGTCGATCGCATCGTCCGCGCACGAGCGCTCCGGCGGCAGCGGCTATCCGCGCGGGATCGCCGGCGCGACGATCCCGCTTCTCGGGCGGTTCCTCGAAGCGGCCGACTCGTACCATGCGATGATCGAGGATCGCCCCCATCGCCGCGCGCTATCCCGAGACGAGGCCGCGAAAGAGCTACGTCGCGGCGCGCGCGAAGGCGAGTACGACGGTTCCGCCGTCGATGCGGTGCTGTCGGCGGCCGGTCACGAGGTCAGGCGCAAGCCGTCGGCCCCGGCGGGCCTGACCCCGCGTGAGGTCGAAGTGCTCGTGCTCGCCTCGAAAGGCGGGACGACGCGCGCCGTCGCGCACGCGCTGGGCATCGCGCCGAAGACGGCGGGAAACCACATCGAGCGCATCTACGCGAAGATCGGCGTGAACAGCCGCGCGGAGGCAGCGATGTTCGCGATGCAGAACGGGCTGCTCCCCAACTGGGAGACTTCCGAGGGCTAAACCCCGGCCGGGCGCGGCTCGCTCGTTATGTTCGGAACAGGCCACGTTACTTCGACCGGGAAATCCCACGACTCTTCAAGCCAAGGCCCACGCCGGCACATCTCCGCGACATCGACCCATCCTTCTTCGAGCAGCCCAGTCGCGGCGTCGTAGATCCGGTACCGCTGCCGCTGCGTTTGGATCGGCTGCGACTCGAGCATGATCGCGCGCAGCTCCCCCGGCTCGAACGAGGCTTGCTCTTGGATGGCTTCGAGCAAGTGGTGGTCGTGGAAATGGCCGTCGCCGAAGTTCCAGCCGGCGACGATCCCGGAGATGATCTCGCCATCGCGCGGCAAGTAGTCGTCGACGTTATCGACCGCGCGCCCGACCAGACCCGTAAGCGCGCGCCCGTGACTGTGCATCGCGCGGAACGCCATCCCTTTCTCGATCAGATACAGCGCGATGTCTCGGTCGTACACCTTCGAAAGCTGCTCGACGCCGATCTGCGCAACCTTCACAACGCGGGTGTCGAGCTTCTCCTCCGCACGGCTGTCCTTGCGGAACAGCCACGTGCTGGAGGCCCAGTTACCCGCGTAATAACGCATCGACAGCAGGAAGGAGAACTTCTCGGGGAAGAGGTTGCCGAGGATCGGGATCAGCGCGCCGACCACGATCAGGACCACCAGCAGCGGCGCACCGACCGTCGAGAGCGGCACGCGTCCGTAATGCCCGAACAAGAACGCGACGCCGAAGATCATGAAGAGGTTCCACTCCAGCGGTACGCCCATCGGGATCGTCGACAAGATGTGCACGTGGAACGCGATCATGCCGATGATCGCGATCGTCTGCAGCGTTCCGCCGCGCGTGAGCATCATCGTCAGTGGGAGGCCGAACTCGTAGACGGTGCCGACGTGCGCCGCCCACATCGCTGCGCGCGACGGACGGAGGTCATCGGGGTAGTGACGGTAGAGCTTCTTCTTCATGCGCTTCGATCGGTTCCACGGGGTATTGCTGACCATCACCGCCACAACGAAGGGGAAATGGCGGTTCAGCTTCGACATCGCTGCGCCGGCCCAGATGAAGAAGAAGACGAACTGCCAGCCGGCGATCGCGTGTTGCAGCGCGAAGAGAGAAACCAGCAGCACGAAGCCGTAGATCTCGGGGCGAGCCGCGAGGAAGGGCACCTTGTCGCGCAACCCGAGCAGCCCCCACAAAACCAGCAGCGCGATGATCGCGCCCGGCTGCAACCGGCGTGCGCCGTATACCTCGCCGGGTGAGATCAGCAGATAGAACGCCGCGCCGATCACGCCCAAGTACAGGGCGACGTCGGACACCGTGCGCCGGTAGCCCTTCGTCAGCGGCACCTTGTCCGGCCACGGAGGAAGCCGGATCGTGCCCGGACGCAGCCAGTACAAGACGCCACCGATCAGCGGAGAGAAGCGTCCGGTCAGCTGCATCGAGCCCGAGCCGAGACCGAGGATCTCCCACAACAGCGTCCACACGGCGAGCTTCTGGAAGACGACCGGCGCGATCCACCAGTGACCGATGTCGCCTATCCCGCCGAGGTCGGGCGTGCTCGCCCACGTGATCAAGAAGCCGCCGGCAACGAAGATCATCAGCTTCACGATGTAGAGCACGTAGACGATCCCGGGCGCGCCGAACCCGTTCAGGACCCAGTCTTGGGCGTTCGGTTTGAGGCGCGCGAGGAAGGGCTTCGCCCTCCACTCTTCGAGGTCGAACGGAGGCGGTGACGGCTGCAGGAAACCCATCGGCCTGCGCGCGACGCTACACGCGCGAGCAGCCGGTGGGCAAGGGCAGGGAAGCCCATACTCGGCGGCGAACGCTCAAGTATGGGGCGAGCGAGGTGGGGCGTCGTTGTTCTCGCGCTGGCGCTGATGGTCCCGGTAGGCACCCGGGCGGCCGCGGGATGCGCCGATGCGGATGCGGGAGCCGGGTTCGCGCCGAACGGATCCGCGCTACACACCCGTGATGTGACCGACTCGGCGGTCGCGCGCGCGCCCCTCCGCGCCTTCGCGATCCAGTACAAGCAGAGCCCGTCGTACGTCACAGACGCGGCGACCTACGACCACAAGATGCGCTGCCTGATCGAGGAGTACGTGCTGCCACATCGTGGCCGCGGCGTGAACCTGGTCGTGTTCAACGAGGACACCGGGTTCGCGACGCTGGCGTTGGGCACCGCGGGGACCGGCGCGCGCGCTCTCGCCGACGGCCCGAAGCCGCTCAGCCCGCAGATCAGCGATGCCGCCGGTGCGCCGCCGTATGCAGCCGCGGCCTTGGTCGCTGCCGGCGCCGGCCATGCGCGCGCGCTGGCCGCGTACCGCGCGCTCTTCCCGACCGAAGATCCGCGGCGCGCGATCCTGACGGCGGCGACCGACACATTCGTCCGCACCTTCATGACGACGTTCTCTCGGATCGCGCGCGACTACAACCTGTACGTCGCCGCAGCGAACAACCAAGCGAACTTCACCGAGTCGACCAACCCCATCGACATCGCGACGTTGTGGAACCCAGATCATCTTGGCGAGCAGCCTCCCCCGGCCGTGTGGAAAGCCACGACCGCAGACGTTTGGAACACTGCTTTCATGTGGGGGCCACGCGATGTGAGACGGTTGCCCGGCGAGCAGCTCACGTGGCTCGACCAGCAGCTCGGCGTTCCGCGAAGGACGACGTTCGCGCGCACGACGCCGTCCGGTCAATACGACCCGCGCGCGAACCTGCTCGCAGTGAACAAGAAGGTCCCGCTGACATCGATCGAGCAGCAGTTCCTCGCGCTGTCCGACGGCGATGTATCACCCGCGAACACCGGCCCGTACAAGATCCCTGCCCTCGGCTCGGCGTATCGCTTCGGCTTCGCGATCAGTCTGCCGGCCTTCGAGTACGGCGGGCGTCCGTTCGGCTCGCCTCGCCCCGCGCAACCGTGCGCGCCCGACGGATCGACCTGGATGTATTGCCTCGACGCGCGCGGTGTGAACGTCGTGCTGCAGACGGAGGCGAACCCCGGGCCGTGGCAAACCGCAGCCGACGGCATCGGCACGCAATCCGTTTCGTGGGGCGCGTCCACGTTGCGCGCCGTCACCGACCCCGCCGTGCACTTCTCGTACCTGGTCTGCCCGATGATGACCGGGAACCTTGTCGACCTTCCGTTCGACGGGCAGACATCGATCATGCAGCGCGGACGGGTCGGAACCGCGCGCCACTACGCGGGCGCGGCGCTCCCGCTCCCTGACGACGGGCCCTACGCGCGCTACGCAGGCGACCACCCCGAGTTCCTCGCACTCGCGCCGTGGGTGCTGAGCGACGGGAATCCGGGGTCGGCCGACGCCGAGCGTGCTGCGCGCGCCGTCCTCAAGCAGCGCGCCGAGGACATGCGCGCGGGCTCGGGGTCGCCCTACGAGAACGCCTACCTGGAGACGGCGATCTACGCAGACCTGCCGCTCTAGTGCGGCTCGGCCCCCATTTCAGCAAGCATCGCTTCCAGCGCAGCCTGGTCGGGCCCGACGAACGGAGCAGCCCCAGGCAACATCGCCAGTGTCTTGAGGTGCCGCTCGACGTTCCCGCGGATCGGCGGGAGGTGGGTGCTAAGTACAGTGGACATCTCTCCATGCGCCGCGAATGCGGACAGGCTGCTCGCGAATTTGGTTTCGTCGATGTCGTGCGCCCACGGACTGTCTGCGCTCCCCCACACGAGCTGTCCCGCAGTGACGTCGTCTTCGACCAACGAGGCGATGTCGTCGGCGAGCGCATCGTCGGGCGTCGGCAACGCTGCACCGAAACAGTCGGAGCTGATCGTGAGTTTCTGCTTCGGGTCGTAGAAGCCCAGGGTCCCCGGGTTGTCGAACAACGGCGGTCGGAACGCGACGAGCGTGCGGTCGCCGATATCCAAAGTGCTACCGTCGCGCACGAGGTAAGCACGGTCGAGCGGTATCGGTTCGCTTCCGGCGCTCAAGATGCCGACCGTCATGAAGCTCGTTGCAACGCGCGCGTTCGGCGCCAAGTCGATCAGAGTCTTCATTGCTCCTGTGTGATCGCGGTCGCCGTGGGTGATCCACATCCACGCGATGTCTTTCGGATCGATGATAGAACCCAGAGCCTCGAGGAATGCGTCGTGCTCGGGAAAGATCCCGGTGTCGATCAAGACGGGCTGCTCACCTTTGATGAGGAACGCGTTGATCGGGAGCACGCCGACGCCTGGGACGGGAACGATCGACGTGAAAACGGTGGTCTCGGAGTTGATCTTTAGGATGCGCATGAAACTCTCCCCCTTACCCTTGGTTAGGACGTTTCGAAACGAGCGCTCGAACGAGTGCTGACACAGTCTCTACGACCACCTCCTCCGAGAGGCCGCGAGACTGGAGCGAATCCCACGTTCGGAAGTCCAGGATCGCCTCGACCTTCTTCGCCGTCTCGTCCGTCGGGTCAGGTCCCACCGCTTCGCGCGCAAGCCGGCTGATGTTACGTTCCCTCTCTGAGGCGAGCCGATCGAGGACTGCGATCTGTTTGCGCTCCCTGAGCGCGTTCCTAAGCCCTCCTTGCGTCCCCGAGTAGTAGGTGACGAGGGCGCGGACCAAAAGCTCGATGCGCTTGTTGATGCCCCGAACACCGTCGAAGATCGTGACGTCCGGCTGGGGAACACGGGAACGCGCGAGCATGCTGCATGCGGGAACGAGATCGTCCATCGTCGGGAAGTGGTAGTAGACGGTTCCCACAGCGACACCGGCGCGGTCGGCGATGTCTTGCCACGACGTCGCGCCGAAACCCTTGTCGGAGTGGAGCTGCAAGCTCGCGGCGAGGATGCGTCCTCGCGTCTCGTCGGTGCTCGCTGCGCGGGCCTTCTTCTCGTACTTCCGTGGGGCCATCTTGCACTCCCTATTTGACTGAGAATTCAATCAAATTAAGGACAGGCTGTCAAGGGAGGGCTGGAGTCGCGCTCCGGCGAATCTCTTCTCGATGAGCGCCTCCGACCTCTCTCGACGGCGATTCCTGCAGGTCGCAGCCCTCGCGGCCGGCGCAGCCGCTCTCCCACGCGGCGCCCGTGCGCGCTCCCTCCTTCCCGCACTCCCCGCGCTCTCGTACAACGACGGCTCGAACGCCGTTCCCCCCGGGGTCGCCGGGAAGGTCGAGCGAGTCATCGTCATCGGCGCCGGATTCGCAGGCCTCGCCGCCGCGAACGCGTTGACGACGGCAGGCGTCCCATGTGTCGTCCTCGAAGGCCGCGGCCGGATCGGTGGGCGCGCGCACACCGTGGACGTCGGCGGCAGCCCCGTGGATGTCG
>DATGHY010000012.1:0-6884 GCA_035307625.1 Actinomycetota bacterium | reverse complement strand
AACGTCGCCCATGTTGCCCTCGGGCGTAACGACTTCGACTTCCATGATCGGCTCGAGGAGAACTGGGTTCGCCTTGCGCGCCGCTTCCTTGAATGCCATCGAACCGGCGATCCGGAAGGCCATCTCCGAGGAGTCGACGTCGTGGTACTTGCCGTCGACCAGGAGCACGCGGATGTCGACCATCGGATACCCGGCGAGCACGCCGGACTCCATCGCTTCCTGCACGCCCTCGTCCACCGCAGGGATGTACTCCGCCGGGATCGCGCCGCCCTTGAGCTTGCTCACGAACTCGAAGCCGCCGCCGGGTCCGGTCGGTTCGAGCGAAAGCTCGACGACCGCGAACTGGCCCTTCCCACCGGTCTGACGGACGAAGCGAAGCTCGACTTCCTCGACGGACTTGCCGATCGTCTCGCGGTACGCAACCTGCGGCTTGCCGACGTTCGCGCCGACCTTGAACTCGCGCTGCAACCGGTCGACGAGCACGTCGAGGTGCAGCTCGCCCATGCCGCTGATCACGGTCTGACCGGTCTCCTCGTCGCTCCGCACCTGGAATGTCGGGTCCTCTTCGGACAACGCGGCTAGCGACTTCGACAGCTTCTCTTGGTCGGCCTTCGTCTTCGGCTCGATCGCAACCGAGATGACCGGAACCGGGAACGTCATCGATTCCAAGATGATCGGCGCCGACGGGTCGCACAGCGTGTCACCGGTGGTCGTGTGCTTCAGACCGACGGCGGCAACGATGTCTCCGGCGAACGCCGCCGGACGGTCTTCGCGGTGGTTCGCGTGCATCTGCAAGATGCGGCCGACGCGCTCCTTGCGATCCTTCGTCGAGTTCGTGACGTGGCTTCCCGCGCGAAGGGTGCCCGAATACACGCGGAAGTACGTCAACTTCCCGACGTACGGGTCCGCGGCGATCTTGAACGCGAGCGCGCTGAAGGGCGCGTCGTCTCCGGTCTCGCGCGAGGCCTGCTCGCCAGACGGGGTCACGCCCACGACGGGGGGAACGTCCAGCGGCGACGGCAGGTACATCACGATCGCGTCGAGCAGCTGCTGTACGCCTTTGTTCTTGAACGCGGTACCGCACAGGATCGGCGTCGCCTTGCCCGACAGCGTCGCTGCGCGGATCGCCTGGCGAAGATGCTCCGGCGTCGGGTCGGCGCCACCGACGTAGGCTTCCATTACTTCCTCGTCGTAGTCGGCGCACGCTTCGTACAGCTCGTGCCGCCAGTGCTCGACGAGCTCTTTCATGTCGTCGGGGATCGGCCGGTCTTCCCATTGCTCGCCGCGACCTTCGTCGGGCCAGAAGTGACCCGTCATGGTCACGAGGTCGATGACACCGTGGAAGTTGTCCTCGACGCCCCACGGAAGCTGGATCGGGATCGGGTGCGAGCCGAGGCGGTCGCGGATCATGTCGACCGTCCGGAAGAAGTCGGCCCCGACGCGGTCCATCTTGTTGACGAAGCAGATCCGCGGGACCTGGTACCGGTCCGCCTGACGCCAGACGGTCTCGCTCTGAGGCTCGACGCCGGCGACGGCATCGAAGACGGCGACCGCTCCGTCGAGCACCCGCAAGCTGCGTTCGACCTCGACCGTAAAGTCCACGTGGCCGGGTGTATCGATGATGTTGATCCAGTGATCTTTCCACTGGCAGGTCGTCGCGGCAGATGTGATCGTGATGCCGCGCTCTTGCTCCTGCACCATCCAGTCCATGACGGCGGTGCCCTCGTGGACCTCGCCGACCTTGTAGGTGCGGCCGGTGTAGTAGAGGATCCGCTCGGTCGTTGTCGTCTTGCCGGCGTCGATGTGCGCCATGATCCCGATGTTGCGCGTGCGAGCAAGAGGATACTCGCGGATCACGAGCTCCTTGTCCTTCCCGCTTTGCCTACTCGCTTCTACTGCCATCTTCTCCGCCGGTTGTGCCATGGCTCCGCCCTACCACCGGTAGTGAGCGAACGCCTTGTTCGACTCTGCCATCTTGTGAAGATCTTCTTTGCGCTTGACCGACGTGCCGGTGTTGTTGGCCGCGTCGATCAGCTCTGCCGCGAGACGGTCGGCCATCGACTTCTCCTTGCGCCCGCGGCTGTTCTGGACCAGCCAGCGCAGCGCGAGCGTCGTCGCGCGCCGGCTCGGCACTTCGACCGGAACCTGATAGGTCGCGCCACCGACGCGGCGGCTGCGCACCTCGAGCTGCGGCCTGATGTTGTCGATCGCCTTCTTCAATCCCGCCACCTGTTCGTTGCCCGTACGGTCTTTCAGCTTGTCGAGCGCCGCATAGACGATGTGCTCCGCTGTGCCGCGCTTCCCGCGTTCGAGCACCTTGTTCACCAACTGTGTGACGAGCGCGCTCCCATACACGGGGTCGAGAACGACCTCGCGCTTCTGGATCGGGCCCTTCCTTGGCATCTCTTCTCTCGTTCCTCTTTCAGCACAAGCAGTCCCGAGCACCGCTCGGAGGCTGCGGGGTTTCGATCAGGCGCCGCGCTTGGCGCCGTACTTCGAGCGCGCTTGTTTCCGGTCTCGCACGCCGGCTGTGTCCAGCGCAGCGCGGATGACCTTGTACCGCACACCCGGGAGGTCTTTCACACGGCCGCCGCGCACGAGCACGATCGAGTGCTCCTGCAGGTTGTGGCCGACACCGGGGATGTACGCGTTGACCTCAGACCCACCGGTCAGCCGCACGCGCGCGACTTTCCGAAGTGCCGAGTTCGGCTTCTTCGGCGTCATCGTAAACACGCGCGTGCAGACGCCCCGCCGCTGAGGTGAGCCCTTCAGCGCGGGCGTCTTCGTCTTCGACCGCTTCGTCTTGCGGCCGTGACGGACCAATTGTTGGATCGTCGGCATCGATTCCTTTCAGGAGACGCATCAGCGCGTCTCGGGTGCGACGGGCACAGATATCCCGCGAGGGGGTAGTTTTGGCTTCTCGCGGACGCGTTCCGACCGCGCCCAGATCGGAACGCAAGGGCCAACGCTACCAGGGCAAACGCGAGAGTGTCAACGCGCTTGGGAGGCGCTGAATTCCCACCCGCAACGCGGAAAGTGGCCGGTCCAAACTCGCTCCGCGGCGACCGTCGCAACGGTACCATCCTCGGTCATGACGGCCCCGTTAACCGACGGCTCGATCACGTTGCGAGCCCCCCACCCAGAGGATGCCGCGGCCCACTGCCAAGCGGTCATCGAGTCCCTCCCCGAGGTATCGGCATGGCTCGAGTGGGCACACGAGGGGTATCGGCAGGAGGAGAGCGCCGCGTTCATCGCGCGCGCGATCGCCGGCCATCGTTCGGGTGAGATGTACGAATTCTTCATCGTCGACGGCGACGATCGTTTCCTCGGGGGCGCAGGCCTGAACAAAGTGGACACCCGATTCATGAAGGCAAACCTCGGCTACTGGGTGCGCACCTCGGCAGCGGGTCGCGGCGTTGCGGCCGCAGCTGCAGGGCTGCTCGCCAGATTCGGGTTCGAGCAGCTTGGCTTCCAGCGGATAGAGATCTGCGCCGCCGTCGACAACAAGGCGAGCCAGCGCGTCGCGGAGAAGGTCGGCGGCCACCGCGAGGGTGTGATGCGCAACGGGATCCGGTTCCGCGGGCGCCCGATCGATTCCGTCTGTTTCTCGCTGATCCCGGGGGATCTCTCGACAACGCGAGACTAGGCGTCAGCGCTTAACCAAAACGTCGATGGAGAACCGCCCGCTCGCGCCGGTGCACCGCAAGGCCTCGCCGCAGCTAACCCGAGTCGCCGTCACCCAGGCTTCGCCCGGAGCGAGCGCGCGGTAGAGCGCGGTAACCGTCCCGCACCCCTGGCCCGGAACACAGCGACCGGCTGAGGTCGACTGCTGAGAATGGGCCACGGGCGAACCGATGAGAGCCAAGACGGCTGGGTCCGAGCTATCCGATAACTGCCAATAGGTGCTCGACAAGCTGATCCTCAGCACCTGACCCTCATGCAACATGAACGTCTTTCCGTCACTTGCGTCGGTGGCGGTCACGGTGCCGTGCGTGCACGCTGAAAGAAGCAACAGAAGGAACACTGTCGTTGAGCGTTTCATGTCCCTTTGATGACCGATCCGCCCAATGGGTTCCGTGACGCCACCAGGCTTACCGGAGATCCGTGCATGCGAAAGGGCGGCCGGGAGGCGCCCCGTCCGCCCTTTCGCGGTCTGGCTCTTACTCGCCTTCGGTGCCCGTCCCCGGACTGCCGTTGTCGCTGACGTCCTCGGGCGCCGCGATCTCCGGATCGTCGGCGAACGACGGCGGGAGCGGGATCTCGACTCGCGGCATAGGCGCGTCCAGCAGCGGCGACTCTTCGACGTCGGAAACCGCGTACATCGGCGCTTGCGGCGCTTCGGTCGGGTAGACGCGGATCGTGCGATACCGCGACATCCCCGTTCCGGCCGGGATGAGCTTGCCGATGATGACGTTCTCCTTCAGCCCGAGCAGCGAGTCGCTCTTGCCGGAGATCGCCGCGTCTGTGAGGACGCGGGTCGTCTCCTGGAACGACGCGGCCGATAGCCACGAATCCGTCGCAAGCGACGCCTTCGTGATGCCCATCAGCACCGGGCGCGCGCTCGCCGGCTCGCTGCCTTCTTCGACGACCTTCCGGTTGATCTCCTCGAACGCCTTGCGTTCGACGAACTGACCGGGCAGGAAGTCGGCGTCGCCGGGCTCGATCACATTCACGCGCCGAAGCATCTGGCGCACGACGAGCTCGATGTGCTTGTCGTGGATCGGCACGCCCTGGGACTGATAGACCTTTTGGATCTCTCCGACCAAGTGAACCTGCACCGCGCGCGGCCCTTGGATCCGAAGGATCTCGTGCGGGTTGACCGAGCCTTCGGTGAGCTGGTCGCCCACGCCGACGGTCGAACCGTTCTCGATCTTCAGATGCTGACGACGAGGGACCTTGTAAACGACCTCATCCTTGCCGTCTTCGGACGTGACTTTGAGCTCGCGGGCTTTGTCGCCTTCGATTATCTCGATGGTGCCGCTGAGCTCCGCGATCTGCGCCTCGCCCTTCGGCTTGCGCGCTTCGAACAGCTCGACCACACGCGGCAGACCGTGCGTGATGTCTTCGCCTGCGACACCGCCGGTGTGGAACGTACGCATCGTGAGCTGCGTGCCCGGCTCACCGATCGACTGCGCGGCGATGATGCCGACCGCTTCGCCGACTTCGACGAGGCGCCCGGTCGCAAGATTGCGTCCGTAACAGAGAACACAGACGCCCACTTTCGAATCGCACGTCAGCACAGATCGAACAACCACGGTGTCGATGCCGGCGTCGAAGATCTCATCCTTCTCGCTGTCCCGGATCTCGTCGCCGGCCTTGGCGACCTTGCGGCGAGGCTCCTTCGACCAGACGTCTTCCGCGAGCACCCGACCGAACAGCTGCGAGTCGAGATGTGGGTTCGGGACGCGTTCGCCTGTGCGCTCGATCACGCTGACGTGAACGGGGATGCCCCGCTCGGTGCCGCAGTCAGCTTCGCGGATGATGACGTCCTGCGCGACGTCGACGAGGCGCCGGGTCAGGTACCCGGAGTCCGCCGTGCGGAGTGCCGTGTCTGCCAGTCCCTTGCGCGCGCCGTGGGTCGAGATGAAGTACTCCAGCACCGACAGCCCTTCGCGGAAGTTCGCTTTGATCGGACGCGGGATGATGTCACCCTTCGGGTTGGCAACGAGGCCACGCATCGCGGCGATCTGGCGGATCTGCTGGATGTTCCCTCGCGCGCCGGAGGCAGCCATCATGTTGATCGGGTTCAACGGGGTGAACGCCTTTTCCATGGCGTCCGACACTTCTCCGGTCGCCTTGGTCCAGATCTCGATGAGCTCCTGTCGCCGCTCGCTTTCGGTGATGACGCCCTTCGCGAATAGATCTTCGATCCGGTCGGCTTGCTTGTCGTAACCGGCGAGGATCTCCCCCTTGTTCGCTGGGGTGATGACGTCGTCGACCGCGATCGTCACGCCCGCGCGCGTCGCGTAGTGGAAACCGAGCTCCTTGAAACGGTCGAGGATCCGTCCGACCTCAACCTTGTCGTACTCGTCGACGCAGTCGTCGATGATGTCTTGGAGCTCACGCTTGTGGATCGTCTGATTCTTGAAGGTGTAATTGTTGGGCAGCGCCTCGTTGAAGATCACGCGGCCGACGGTGGTTTCGAACGGTTTCGCAACCGTCTCGCCGTCCTCGGTCGTGCCGATGGCCCACGGGACGTCTTTGTGCTCGAGGCGGATCTTGATCTTCGCCTGCAGGTCGACCTCATTGAAGTCGAGAGCCATGACGGCTTCCGCCGCCGAGCCGAAGATCTTGCCTTCGCCCTTCGCGCCGTCCTGCTGGTACGTGAGGTAGTAGATGCCGAGCACCATGTCTTGGGTCGGCACAGCGATCGGACGACCGTGCGCCGGCGACAAGATGTTGTTCGAGGACAGCATCAGCACACGCGCTTCTGCCTGCGCTTCGGCGGACAGCGGAAGGTGCACCGCCATCTGGTCGCCGTCGAAGTCCGCGTTGAACGCGGTGCAGACCAGCGGGTGGATCTGGATCGCCTTGCCCTCGACCAGGATCGGCTCGAAGGCCTGGATCCCAAGCCGGTGCAGCGTCGGCGCGCGGTTCAACAGCACAGGGTGCTCGCGGATCGCTTCCTCGAGCACGTCCCACACCACGGGGCGCGCGCGCTCGACCATGCGCTTCGCGCTCTTGATGTTCTGCGCGTGGCCGAGGTCGACGAGCCGCTTCATGACGAACGGCTTGAACAGCTCGAGCGCCATCTGCTTCGGCAGACCGCACTGGTGCAGCTTCAGCTCCGGACCTACGACGATCACGGAACGGCCGGAGTAGTCGACGCGCTTGCCGAGCAGGTTCTGGCGGAACCGCCCCTGCTTGCCCTTGAGCATGTCGGA
>DATGHY010000011.1:0-4890 GCA_035307625.1 Actinomycetota bacterium | reverse complement strand
ACCGGCGAGCGGCTGCCGGATGACTCCCACACGGCGGAGTCGGCGCTGCAGCACGGGCTCGTTGATGAGATCGTCGCTCCGTCGGAGATCCGGAATCACGTCTCGCGCTTCCTCGGGCCACCGCAAGGGGGTTGGTCCGTGCTCGCAGGACAACAACTCCGAGGAGACGACGCCCCAACGGGCGGAGACTCGTGGAACGAAGTCTTGCTTGCCCGAGACGAGAAAAGACCGACGGGCGCCGACTACATGCCGGGCGGCACTATTCTCGGGCGTGGAGGAACAGACGCTTCGGTCCTTGTCTCTGTCGCCGACGACTGGTTTAAACACAATCGCCCCGTGTTCATCGCCCAGAACCGGTTCGCCGGGACCGGGAGGACGAGACCCGGCGGCTACGCGCGCGCGCGTCGTGCGATCGACTTCGCCGTTCGCTTCAGCCGCCCGATCGTGACGCTTATCGACACACCGGGCGCCGATCCCTCGGCCGACTCGGAAGCAGAAGGAATCGCTCGAGAGATCTCCAAAACATTCAATGCTCTCCTCAACGCGCCGGTACCGACCGTAGCGATATGTGTCGGCGAGGGCGGCAGTGGCGGTGCGCTCGCGTTCGCGGCCTGCGACGTTCTCCTGATCCTCGAACACTCCATCTTCTCCGTCATCGCACCAGAGGGCGCGGGCGCCATACTCCGCCGCTCAGATCTCGAGTCGGTCGCCGGCGAACTACGACTGACCGCACATGATCTGAAGGAGTTCGGCTTGGCGGACCGCGTCATCGCGGAACCACCAGGTGGGACGCAAGCAGATCCTCACCGCGCGATCGAGATGATTAATGTTGCAATCTCACTGGCACTTGATGGGATGACATCGCCGACCGAGCGCAGGCTGGAACGGTGGCGCGTTTACCGATGACTTCCCAGCCCCCGCGCAAGAAAAAACGTGTGCATCCCGCGCGCAAGATCGTCCCGCGTGGGCGGATGGGCATCCAATGGATCATCGGCCCGATCGTGATGGCAGCAGTCATCTTGGTGCTCGGAATCATCTTTTTGCTCACTCGAGGGCATTGAGCGGCAGGCTGCTCGAAAAAATCCGGAACTTTATTTCACAGCTCTGAGGCGGAAGCGCTTGCTGCAGTTACAATCCGCGCGGCACGAAGAGTTCACTTCCCTGGACCGGCGGCCTCCTGACCAGGGCATCCGGTTGGAATCGTCCACTTTGGGGGATGGAAGGTTCTAGCTGATGAAGGACGCGATTCTCGGAGAACGGTTGGCGGGCGCGCGCGGCAAGATCGGCGCGCTGCGCTCGGATGCAAACGCGGTCCGCAAAGTCGTTCAGCGCGCGATGCTTCGGCCTCGCACCTATCCCGGCTTCGCCAAAGAGATCTTGATGACGTCGTTGAACGTCGCCCTCTATCCCGCCGGACTGATCTCCGACGCGCTCAAGGTAGAAGACGCGGTGCGACTGGGCGACAAGTACACGTCGCAGGTCCCTCTGCGTTACATCGACCCCGTGGCCGCAAGCACACCGATCATCCTGCTGCACGGCTACTTCCACAATCGCAGCGCGTTCGTGGTCATGAAGCGCTCGCTGCGGAAGTTCGGCTTCCGCTCAGTCGACACGATGAACTACAACGTCATCGGGCACGACGTGCAGGAGCTGGCCCACCAACTGGCGGCGCACGTCGACGAAGTCCTCGAGTGCACCGAGGCGACCCACGTCCACTTGATCGGACATTCGCTCGGCGGATTGGTCGCGCGCTACTACATCCAGAAGCTGGGCGGCCACGAGAAGGTTCATACGTGCATCACGCTCGGCACGCCGCACCGCGGCACGCACGCTGCGTGGGTCGGCCGCGGAAAGACCGCGCGCCAGCTTCGCCCCGGCTCGCTGCTCCTTCGCCAGCTCGCGCGCTCATCGCGCGCGATGCCGGTGCGCTTCATCTCGATCTACTCGAACTTGGATTCGTTGGTGCTTCCCGCCGTGAACGCGAAGATCACCGAACCCGCGCTGCGCGCGCGCAACGTGCTCGTGAAGGACCTCGGCCACCTGAGCCTGCTGATCTCGCGACCGATCATCCGCGCGATCGCGGAGGCGTTGGCGAACCCCGACGCGCCGGCTGACGTCGACCTCCGTCCCGCGCGCAACGGCCGCGCGCGCACCCTGAGCGGCGCCTAAGCCCTCGTCACCGAGGGATCTTCAGGACCCACCCGGGACGTATCAGATTGGGGTCGGTGAACCTCTGGCCTGTACTCATCAGCGTGCCGCGATTGAGTCGCCAGATCTCACGCCAGCGCAGCGGATCGTGGAGCGTGCGCTGCGCGATCGCCCACAGGCTGTCTCCGCGGGCGACGTGAACCGCCGGCGTTGCAACGACTCTCACGGGAGCAGCCGCGCGCGGCGCCTTCGTGATGGTGACGCCTTGGACCGCAGGGCTGCTCGGATGATGGATCGGGGAACGCACCGCGTTGGACGACATCGGAAGCAGCGCGAAGATCACGAGCACGAGCGCGCCCAGCGCGACGAGGCCGTCGCGTGCGACCTTACGGTCGCGCCGCATGGCCCCCATCGGGATCGGGACCGGCGGTTTCGGCGGCGTCGGGGCCGCGAAGGTGATATCCGGCTCCTCCGTTTCGGAGCGCGCGAGCAGCGCGTCTACGGGAGTCATGTCCGGCGAGATCGCGAGCTCGGGCTCGAAGGTCGGCGGCTCAGGTGCGCGCGCCGAAGGCTTATCCAGGAGGAGACGCACCACCCGCCGCGGAAAGACCGGCTCGGCGGCCGCCGACGGGACGATCTGCTCGGCCGATCGCAGGTGTTTCGCTGCCTCTGCCAGGTCTTGGCGGACGTCGGTGGGCCGGCCGAGCGCGCGCGCGACGGAACCGACGGCGGTCGCGATGATGCGCTCCGCTTCGTGCTCGGAAACGTTGGTCACCTCCGCGATATCGGCCACCGTTAGTGGTGTCATCGCGTCGAGGATCAGCGCCGCCCGCTGACGATGTCGCAACCACGAGAGGGCAGAGACGGCGCGCATCCACCGCGGCTCGGAGACGATCTCACCCGGACGCACGCGCGCAGCGCGGTCACGGAGCGCGCGGTACACGAGCCGGAACGCGGTGCGATCGCGGTGCGCAAGCTCAGTGCGTCCGCCTTCTGCCATCCGTGTCGCTTCTGCGTCAGCCGAACGCACGAGCGCGTCGGTCTCCGCGGAGATGGGTTCCAGTGGCGCGCACAAAAGCGTCGCCGCAAAGACATGAAGGATCCCGTGGGCTTCTGTGCCCCGGTTTTGAGTTCCAGGAATGCTATGGAGCGCTTCGCCGCTCATTGGTCTCCCTCCATCGGGAGATGCCTACGACGGTCGCTCCGCTTCGCTCTTCCCCAAGCCCTGGCGGGCCCCCTGGAACGGTTGCAACTCTAGAACCACTAATGAACAAGTCAAGCAAGAAGGGTCATTGGCCCCAATCGGACACAGCCACGATCCGTGGCGGGCTAGGTCTTCTTGAGCGGCGCGTAGGCCAAGAGCAGCCGTTTCTGGCCCTCTTCGGCGAAGTGAACGGTCGCCTCGGTATTGCTCCCCGACCCGGAGACGGCGACGACGATCCCCCTGCCCCAGCGCTCGTGGAAGACCTCCTCACCGACGCTGACGGTGATCGCGGGCCCTGGTCCTGCCTTACCGCGAACGAGCTCGGTCTCGCCGTCCTCGGCCTCCTCGCCGGCCACGACGACGAGGTGATCGGGTATCTCGTGAAGGAATCGCGACGGCGGGTTGTAGTTGGTCCCGCCCCAGAGCGAGCGGCTCCAGGCGTGCGTCAGGAACAGCCGCTGCTTGGCGCGCGTGATCCCCACGTAGCAGAGGCGCCGTTCCTCTTCGAGCTGCCCTGGGTCGGTCATCGACCGCATGTGCGGGAAGACGCCTTCCTCCATCCCCGTGATGAACACGACCGGGAACTCGAGCCCCTTGGCGATGTGAAGGGTCATCATCGTCACGGCGCCCTCGTCGTCGACCACCTCGTCCGCGTCGCTGACCAAAGCCACCTGCTCCAAGAATCCCCGAACGCCGCCCTCCGGGTTGTCGCGCGCGTACGCGTCGGCGACGCCAACCAATTCCTGGAGGTTCTCGACGCGGCCCTGCGCTTCGACTGTCTTCTCCGCTTCGAGCTCGGCGATGTACGCAGACGAGTCGAGCAAGCGCTGCAACACCTCAGCCGGCGACGAGTTCGCTTCGGCCATCTCGCGCGCGACACGCATGATCGAGCCGAACTCGCCGACCGCGCTGCGCGCGCGCTGCGCCAGATCGATCGCGTCGACCTGGTCGACCGCCTCGCTGATCGACATGCCTGCCTCGCGCGCGAACCGCTCCAGGCCCGCGACGGTCTGATCCCCGATCCCCCGCTTCGGCGTGTTGATGACGCGCTTCAACGAAACCTCGTCCGACGGGTTGATCGACAGACGCAGGTATGCCATCGCGTCCTTGATCTCTTTGCGGTCGTAGAACCGCAACGAGCCGATCACCCTGTACGGAACGCCGTAGCGCGTGAACACTTCCTCGATCGCTCGGGACTGCGCATTCGTCCGATAGAAGATCGCGATGTCGCCGTACTTCTGTTCGTCGTCTTCGCGAAGCTGCTCGATCGCGCGCGCAACGTACATCGCTTCGTCTTGCTCCGACTCCGCATGGAAGCGGGTGATCGGTACGCCGGGGCCTTGGTCGGACCACAGGTTCTTCGGCTTGCGCATCATGTTGCGGTCGATGACCGCGTTCGCCGCATCGAGGATCGTCTGCGTCGAGCGGTAGTTCTGTTCGAGCACGATCACCTGCGCGTCGGGGAACTCATCCTCGAAGCGCAAGACGTTGCGAAAGTCGGCGCCACGGAATGCGTAGACGCTCTGGTCGGCGTCGCC
>DATGHY010000010.1:0-3273 GCA_035307625.1 Actinomycetota bacterium | reverse complement strand
GACGTCGAGCAGATCGCCGAGAAGACGCTGCAGCCGCTCGGATTGTTCGTGGATCCGTTCGGCTATCTCGCTTTGGAGCGCAGGTTCGAGCTGGCGCTGATGCTGCTTCAATGTTGACGCGAATCCGAGGATCGACGTGAGCGGTGTCCTCATCTCGTGCGAAACCGAGGTGAGGATCATGTTCTTGAGGTCGTCGACCGAGCGGAGCCGTTCCAGCGCGGCACGCTCCCGCTCCAACGCAGACGAGAGTTGCTCCTCTCTCGCGGTCAGCGCTTCGTTGGTCGAGCTCAAGGCTTCGTTCGTGGCCCGCAAGCTGCGGCTAGTCCGGGCGGAGATCGGGAGCACGAGGAGATAGAGCAACAGGAGCGCGCTGACGAGCGCAAGGTCGAGCTCGCCGACCGTGTGGTTGATCGCAGCCTGCGTCGGCCCGTAATCCTGATACAGCTCGAGCATGAGCTGGGGAGTACCCGGCAGACGCAGATACGTTGAGAACATCGTCGGCGCCAGGCCGCGCTCGAAGGCATTCTCCGGATCAGTCAGGTCCGTGACCTCGCTGTGCGGACCATCTTTGGTCGCGGCGAAGTCATCCGCGGCATCGAATCGTCTTCCGATCAGGCGTGGCTCGTCCGAGAAGATGATGGTGCCGTCGGAACGCCAAAGCTTGACTCTCTTGATCCGTGCACCGAGCAGAGGCTGAAGGCTTGCGCGGATCCCCGTTGCGACCGACTCAGAGACGGGCGCGCTCAGGTCGATCCGCTGGAATATCGGAGCGAGAACAGAGTCGGTGACGAAGACCGCGTTGAACTGCGCGTTCTTTTGGTCTTCTGCTTGAACCTGCTGGCGGACCACCGTGTGAGCAGCGATCCCGACCGCCAAGAAGACGACAAGGGATGCTCCGGCGAAGCGAATGGCGAGAGCAGGATGGCGGATCGCTGAGCGCACTCGAATCTGTCCTCCCCGGTACCTACGCCATCCATCGGCACGAAGATCTCGTGGGTTTCGCATTTGGCCGAAATGACCCCCGGCTATCAGGACCAATCCGGCCAAAAAGGAATCCCGCCGGGCGGCTCGAACGTAGGACCGAAGAGATGCGCGTTCGGGGGATGGCCCTGGTGCTCGCGGCGGTCGTGCCGCTGGCTTTTATCGCGCCCGCCGGCGCCTCAACGCGACACCGGCGCCCTCCGGTCGTCAACCTCGTTATCAACAGCTTCCGGTTCTGCAAGACGGCGCCGTGCAGCCTCACCGACACCGCGTACCTGCGGTCGCCACTCGGCGGCTCGCTCTTCGACAACACGGGCGCGTTCATCACGATCAAGGCTGGATCGATCGTCCGGTGGACGTACAAGGACACCGGGACGCCCGGCTGCGACGAGATCAATTTCGGGCCGGTGACATGCCCGGGCCACGAGGTGCGACTCGACAACGGAACGCCTGGCGGTGGCAGGCAGATCGGATTCGCGGCAGCGCGCTCGTCGAAGCTGCAAACGATCTCGTGGTACATCCCGCTGAGCTACGCGGGACAGACGATCCACTACTTCTGCAACATCAACAACCACTGGGCGTTCGGTCTAACCGGCGTGCTGAAGATCACGAAGTAGCGGGCGTTTCGATCAGCACGCATCGCGTGCCGCGATAGATCGTCGGCATGCACTTGTTGCAGTGGATGCAGATCCCTTCGGTCGCGGCGTTCGACTTCAGCCTGTTCACGAGGTCCGGCTCGCGCAGGAGCGCGCGCGCCATCGCAACGAAGTCGAACCCTTCGGCGAGCGCGCCGGTGATGGTGTCCAAACGGTTGATGCCGCCGAGCAAGATCAGAGGCATCGTGAGGGCTGCTCGGAATCGGCGCGCGAACGGCAAGAAGTAGGCCTCTTCGAACGGGTACGACTTCAAGAAGTAGCGGCCGGCGATCTTGAACCCTGCCTTCAGCATCCCCGGCATCGCTTCCGCCATCTCCGCGAGCGGCCGGTCGCCGCGGAACAGATACATGGGATTCGCGAACGAGCTACCGCCGGTCAGCTCAAGCGCATCCACCGTTTGATCCTTTTCGAGCAGCCGCGCGATCTCGACGCTTTCGTCTACTTCGAGCCCGCCGCGGACGCCGTCGCTCATGTTGAACTTCGCGGTGAGGGCGACCTTGTTCTTGATGGCGTCGCGCACGGCGCGCGCAACCTCGCGCGGGAAGCGCGCCCGGTTCTCGGTCGATCCGCCATAGCCGTCCCTACGTCGGTTGAGCTTCGGGCTCATGAACGCACTGAGGAGATAGCCGTGCCCGAGGTGCAGCTCGATAGCGTCGAAGCCGGACTCAACCGCGATGGTGGCTGCGCGCGCGAACTCGTCTGTTACGCGCACGATGTCGTCGGCAGTGGCGGTCCGCATCATCTTCATCGCCATAGGACTGAAGACGCGCGACGGCGCGATCCCACGCTGCCCCGCGCCTGCGACGGGACCGGCGTGTCCAACCTGAGCGCACGCAGCAGCGCCTTCGTCGTGGACCACGTCGGTTAGGCGCCGGAGGCCGGGCATGGCGTCCTTCGTCAGGACTATCTCACCGGGCGCCGAGCGCCCATCGCGCGACACAGCGCAGTACGCGACGGTCGTCATCCCGACGCCGCCGGCGGCGACCTCGCGATGGAACTCGATCAGCTTGTCGGTAACGACGTTCTTCGGCGAGCGCCCTTCAAAGGTTGCCGCTTTGATGATGCGGTTTCGCAGCGTGATGGGGCCCAGGCGCGCGGGAGCGAACGGATTGATCCGGGCAGTGTGATCCACGCGCGCATTGAACCATTGGGCGCGCGCGACTCCAAGTCTGAACGAACGGCCCTGCCGGGGAACCTACCGGGAGACCAAAGTGTCCTTATTCACGGCGATGTCTAACTTGCGGAAGGCAACTCTATTGCTGGTGGTCGCGATGACCGCCTGCACGGTTGCAACTCGATCAGCATCGATCCCTCCGGCTCCGTCCATCAGGGCTTCATCGCCATCCCCGTCTCCGACCGTAGCGCCCTCAAGAACATCGCCTCCAAAGAGCTGTGTGCAACGCGTCTTCGAGAGCATGACCGTGTCCGAACGAATCGGACAGCTCTTCATGCTCGGGCTCGCGAACAATCAGCTCGACACCTCCACCGCCGCAGCGATCCGTTCCGATCATTTCGGATCCGTTTGGTTCATTGAGAACTCTTCCCTCGGCACGACGAAGGTCCGCGCGATCACCGATTCGATCCAGGCTCTCTCGACGAACGGCGTGCGGTTCTTCATCGCCGCAAACCAAGAGGG
>DATGHY010000009.1:0-4071 GCA_035307625.1 Actinomycetota bacterium | reverse complement strand
TAGCGGCGATTCCAAAGCGTCCCCGATCGCGCGGACTTGGGAGCGAGCAGGATTGGAGCGGACTAACGTTGCGAGACTGGGCACTCGTGAGGGCGCTGAGCAGTACGACAAGGATGGCGACTGGACCGAGTACTCGAGGCTTCCATGGCAGAAGAGCCATATGTTGATGATAGGGCTGGCGAGGGCTGCTCGAAAGGGAGTCGGCCTAGCTGGCGTGGCGGAGCGTGACCGGCGCTTGCGCGCGCATCTCGTCTTTCGGCTCGCCCGACCTGATCGGCAGCCAAATCACCAACGCTGCGTACACGTAGACATACGCGCTCTCCAGGATGTTGCCGAACACCGGCGTCTTCCACACGCGCACCACTTTCTCGCCGAGCATCGGCAGGCGCGCGCAGAACAGCGCGAACACGATCACAGCCCATAGCGCGCGCCTGCGGGACCGACCGTCGGCAAGGATCAAGCCGATCGCCGGCACCACCCACACGCCGGCCGCGAACCAGGCGATGGGCGAGATCAGCAGCGTCGTTAGTCCGACTAGGACGATGGCTGCAAGGTCGTTACCTGAGTCGTGCGCAGCGCGCGCGCGCCACAGGCCGAACGCACCGACCAACAGACCAAGAGGGATCCAGAGCCAGTGCGGGCCGTGGTAGCGCGAGATGAAACCATCGATCGTTTGGTTGCTGAAGAAGCCGGGTGGGCCCGGCCTGCTCACTTTGAACGCATCGTGGAAGAAGTACTGCTTCGATGCAGATGGCAACAAAATGGCCGCGCCGCCCCAACACACTGCAAGCGCTGCTAGCGCGCGCCACGCCTCCCGGCGCTGCCGACTGAAGAACAGGTACACGATGAACAGACCCGGCGTGATCTTGATCGCGGTCGCAATGCCGGTTAGCACGCCTCGACCGCGTCGAACGCGCAACAAGTCGTACAGCACCACGGCCGCCAGCACGAGGTTCACTTGTCCGAACCACAGCGTGTCGGTGACGGACACCATCCAGAGCAGGACTGCGCACAAGCAGGCAAGAACCAGCGGCCGCGTCGCAACCCGTCGGAAGCCTTCCCACACGAGATAGGCGAAGGCTCCGAACGAGATGATGAAGCATCCAACCATCGCCAATTGCCACGGCCAGATCGCCAGCACGACGAACACGATCGCCGCGAACGGCGGGTACGTGAACGGCAGCCGGATCGGCATGTTGTAGTGCGCGCCGAACGCGTGCCCGTACAGCGTCTTGCTGTGGATCACCGCATTGCCGCCGGCCCGATACACGCCGAGGTCGATCGGGACGTGCCATCGGTATCGCCAGGCGAACATCGGGATCAGCGCCGCAGCCAGGACGACGCATGCCACCAACACGTCGATGACCAGGGATGACCGTCTGACGGCGCGCATCGGCGGAAGTGTAATGGTGTCCCGCTCTGAGATTTCTTTCCAGGGCGATGAGTTTCCGCGCGCCGGGTCGTCCAATGTGCATGGCGATGATGACGCGGGGGCGCGTAGCATCCCTGCCGATGGAGCGGACCTCAACGGCGGCCACGGACTTCGGTGAGCTGGAGCAGCACCGATCCGAGCTGACCGCCTATTGCTACCGCATGCTCGGCTCGCCCTTCGACGCCGAGGATGCGGTCCAGGAAACGCTGGTGCGCGCGTGGAAGGCGCTCGACCAATTCGAAGAGCGTTCGTCGCTGCGGTCGTGGCTCTACCGGATCGCCACCAACGTCTGCTTGGACATGCTGAAGAGCCCGCAAGGGCGCGCGCGCCCCATCGATCTGGGGCCGGCGTCGCCGCCGCTCGAGGAGCATCTGCACACCGAGCCGGAAGCCACCTGGCTCGAACCGATGCCCGATCCGGCCGAGGCTGCCGTCGCCAGTGACACGATCCGCCTCGCCTTCGTCGCGGCGTTGCAGCACCTTCCGCCGCGGCAGCGCGCGACCTTGATCTTGTGTGAAGTCTTGAAATGGCAAGCGACCGAAGTCGCCGAGCTGCTTGACACGTCGGTCGCCTCGGTCAACAGCGCATTGCAGCGCGCGCGCGCAAAGATCGAAAGCACCGACGTTCAGGCCGGAACCGACCTGTCTGCGGTGGACCGAGGGCTGCTCGAGCGGTATGTCAAGGCGTTCGAGGCCTACGACATCGAAGCGCTGACGTCGTTGATCCGCGAGGACGCGATCCAGTCGATGCCGCCGTTCGACATGTGGCTGCAAGGCCGCGACGACATCTTCGCGTGGTGGTGGGGACCGGGGATCGGCTGCAAAGGCTCGCGCGTCATCCCGACGGTGTCCGCGAACGGCCAGCCGGCGTTCGGTCAATACAAGATCGACCCGAACGGTGGATACACGCCGTGGGCGCTTCAGGTGCTGGACATCAAGGACGGCAAGATCGGCGAGCTGACGTTCTTCCTATCGACCGAGCGGCTGTTCCCACTGTTCGGTCTGCCGATGCACCTGGACTAGAGCGGGATCACGTCGCGTAAGCCCATGAACGCGACGAGCTCAACAAGTTCCGCCGACGCGTTCCGCAGCTGTACGCGACAGTTGATGCGCTGCGCCGCGAGCTGAAGACGCGCAAGCGCCTCGACGGTGACCGCATCCGGCACATGGACGTTGCAGACCTCGCACAGTGCGACGTCGGGCTTGCTTTCTTCGAGCAGCCTGCAGACGCGCGCCGTCAGCCCGGGGATGTCGCCTCGCAGGATCGGGCCCCAGACCGTGAACGAGATCACATGCATCAGTCATGGGGACGGGTCGAAGGGCCGAGACTCATCGGTAGCCATGCTTCGCCTCCAGGGGTGCCCGACTGGCTGACCGCCTGACACCTTGGTGGACGGGATGGTCTGACGGTCTGACTGTCAGACGTAGCCCCGGCGCTATCCTGCCTGCATGACCGTTCTTAGCTCGCTCGCCGGCAGGCACACCACGCTGTCCGCGCGCGAAGTCGATCATCTGCACCGGCTGCTCGGCGAATGGCAGCTGCTGTCCGATTTGGCCTTCGCCGACCTTCTGCTGCTCGCGCCCGTGGTGGATCGTTCGGCGTTCGTGGTGCTCGGCCAGGTGCGGCCGTACCCCGCCCAGACGCTGTACCCGGAGGACATGGTTGGCGCTGTCTTGGATTCGCGCGACCGGCCGAAGGCGGCGCAGTCCTTGGGCGAGAAGCGCATCGTCAGCGAGGGCGATCCCGAGTGGCGTGACGGCACTCCGATCCGCGAAGTCACGATCCCGGTGATGTTCGAAGGCGAGCCGATCGCGGTCATCACTGCGGAGCAGAACCTCGCGAGCGCGCGCACACCGTCGCATCTGGAGCTGAGCTATCTGCGCGCGGCCGCTGCCATCGAGCAGATGGTGGCCGAGGGAACGTTCCCGTTCATCCTTGAGGAAGAAGGCGAGCGCGAACTGTCGCCGCGAGTGGGTGACGGCTTCTTGGAGCTCGACGGCGATTTGAAGGTCACCTATGCCAGCCCGAACGCGGTGTCCGCGTACCGGCGGCTCGGCATGACCACTAACGTCACCGATGAGAGCTTGCCCGACGTGACGATCGACCACACACGCATCATCGACGCGCTGGATCACGACACGCCGATCGAGGATGAGATCGAGATCGGCGGTGCGTGGGTGCTACGCCGCTTTATCCCTATCGTGATCGGTGGCGAGCGCAAGGGCGCGATCGGGTTCGTGCGCGATATCACCGAGTCGCGGTTGCGGGACCGCATGCTGCTCATCAAGGACGCCACGATCCGCGAGATCCATCACCGCGTGAAGAACAACCTCCAGACCGTGGCGTCGCTGTTGCGGTTGCAGGCGCGGCGGCTCGGGACGAACGAAGCGCGCGCGGAGCTGGAAGAGTCGGTCCGACGCATCTCTTCGATCGCGCTGGTGCACGAAACGCTGTCGCGCGAGTCGACAGAGAACGTCGAGTTCGATCGCGTCGCGCAGCGCGTCTTGGAGATGGTGGAATCGTCGCTCGTGCACCCGGACCGGCCGGTGCGCCTCTCGTTGGAAGGGTCGGCGGGGGAGTTGCCGAGCGAAGTTGCGACGCCATTGTCGCTGATCTTGACGGAGCTGATCCAGAACGCG
>DATGHY010000008.1:0-6091 GCA_035307625.1 Actinomycetota bacterium | reverse complement strand
TCGATCTTCCCCGGCCGGCCGAAGCGATCGGGGATCCGTCCTTGAGGGACGGTCACCCAGTAGAGCCGGTTGAACATCCATTTGGCCGCATGCCAACGCCAGGATGGCTCGGGCGGGATCGGAGGGTGCTCGTAATCGAATCGAAGAGACGTTGACTTGCGATCGCCCGTCTCTAGGAAACACATGACGCGACCGCCGTACGATTCCCGCGGTGTCGTTCCTCGCACGAGGGAGGCGATCCGGCTTGCAACGACCGGCGCCTCGAAGTGTGCGGTCGAGCCGCTCTTCGAGATGGGAAGGTCCGTGCCGTCTCCGATCGCGAACACCCGCTCGACGTCCTTGTGCTGAAGCGTGTATGCGTCGGTCGGGATCCAGCCGCCGTTGCCCGCCAGGCCCGATTCCTCTACGAAACGTTGACCTCGATGCGGTGGCACGAGAACGAGGATGTCGTATTCGGCCTTCTCTCCTTCAAGGGACTCGACCGTCCCCGCTGAAGGATCGACCGATTCGACATTGAAGAAAGTTGCCAGCTTGATCCCGCGCCTCTCCATGATCGGCTGAACGACTTTCGAGGCCGACTCGATGGTGAACGCCCGATTCAACGGCGATAGCAACGTCACCTCGGAACGGTCGCGGACACCACGGTTCCTGAGGTACCCCTCGAGCATCAGCGTGAACTCGACGGGTGCCGGTGGGCACTTGTAAGGGATCCCCGCGACGCCGACGAGGATGCGGCCTCCGTCGAACGACCGGAGCGCTTCCCGCAAACGCAGCGCTCCGTCGAGGGAGTAGAAGTCGTATGCGCCTTCGAGCATCCCGGGCACCTGCTCCGGCACGAGGCGCGCGCCTGCCGCAAGAACCAAGAAGTCGTACGCGATCGTGCCGCCGCGAGCGAGGTGGACGACCGACGCATCGGTGTCGACGCGCGTGGCCGCTTCAACGACGAGCGCGACGTCTTTGCGCAAGAGCTGCCGCTCATCTCGCGCGAGCCAGCGTCCGTTCGCCTCTCCTAGCGCGACGTACAAGAAGCCGGGCTGATAGACGTGCATGCCGGTCGGGTCGACAACGGTGACACGAGCGTCGTTGCGAAGCTCCTTCGACAGAAGATTCGCCGTGAGCGTCCCTGCCACGCCGCCGCCGATGACGACGATCCTCGCCGGCATCGAGCTCACCGAGCCTTCCGGACCTGGAAGCGCGTGTAGCCCTCTTCCGGCACGACTTCAACCAGCTCGTGCTTGGCCTTCGCGACCCACGCGGGGATATCGGTCTTCGATCCTTCGTCCGTCGACAACACTTCGATGACATCACCGAGCGCTCCCTCTCGGATCGCTCCGATCAACGAAAGGAGCGGACCTGGACAAGGCATGCCGCGCGCATCGATGCTTCTGGTGACCAACTCAATGCTCATGATTCCTCCCATCAGATGAAGACGATCGGGCCGGTCGCATGGGACATGAATGCAGCCACGCCTTCGATGTCGTCGACGAGCGGATCAAGATCGTCTTGGGTGATCTGGAACATCTCCATCGAAAGCGCGCACGCGTGGATCTCGACCTCGCCCAGGTCTTTCGCCTGACCCAGAACGTCGGCCCAATGCTCCCCCGAGTGCCGCTGCATGGCGGCGGTGCCTTCCTCGCCGGCTTCGGCAGCAGCGCCGTGATCTTTGCGTATGCGGTCCGCCCGGAATGCGTCTAATGCCCAGTATTGAAGGAAGACGTTGACCGCGCGTCCCATGACGGCCGCTCCGATCGCGAGAACGGACGCTGCCTGCAGCTTGTCGTCCGTCCCGGAGAAGAGCACCAGCGATAGCGGTTTATCGGCTTCCATCTGAGTCTCCCTTGACGAAACAAGCGTTTACGAAATCGTCGTAAGAGAACATTGCCAACCGACCCCGCGGTTCAGGGACACGTGGCCCTACGTTCCGACGCAGACCTGTCTGATGCTCCTCGTGGGAGGCGATGGCGATGAAGCCAACATCGGTATTGCTGGTCGAGTACGACACTGGGGAACGTTCCCGCATCGGCACGCTGCTCGAAGACGAAGGGTTCGACGTCGTCGTGTGCCCGGGTCCCCAGGGCCCCGACTACATCTGCCTCGGCGGACGCGGCTTGCCCTGCCCGCTGGCTCACGACGCGGATGTCGTCGTTCTCGATTTGCGCCTCGCATCGGACGTCGTCATGCGCGGCACGCCGGGCTGGGAGCTCTTGATCTACTACATGGAGCGCGGGAAGCGCATCGTCGCGCTGTCGAACGACGACGACATCGTCCACCCGCTCTCGGACGACAAAGTGACCGTCATCAAACGTCACTCGTCCGACAAGGTTCTCGTCGGCGCCGTCCGCTCCGCGGTGCGCGCGCCGGCGGTATCGGAGGTACGCCGTGGCATCCATATTGCTCGTTGAAGACGCGCCGGACCTCGGGCTCTACGAAGCGGGTTTGCTCGAGCAGCATGGCCATACGGTGCTCCGTTGCTCCGGCGGACCGACTCCCTTCGCGGCGTGCCCGATGATGCGCGACGGGTCTTGCCCGGTCGCCGACGCGGCAGACCTGATCATCTTCTCGTGTGGTGTATACGCACCGCTTCGGCACCGAACGTATCGAGGCGTGCACCTGCTGCGTGCGTATCGCGAGCATCCGGCCTACGGGCGGCTGCCGATGCTCGTCGTATCCGTCGGCGCCCCCGATGATCTGTTGGGCACCGGCCCGATCGAGATGGTGGCTAAGTTCGCCGACCCGAAGCAGATCGTTGGGGCGGTGGAGAGGCTGCTCGCGCGCGCGATGTCCTCAAGCGGCGTTTGAGTTACGGCGATCAGATCGGCCGGCGCGCGCTCAACGGCAGCCTGGGTTCACGCCGCTCAACCCTGATCCGTGCGTCGACGACGGAAGCGCCGGATTCGAGCACGATCACCGGGTTCAAGTCCATCTCCACGATCTCGGGATGCGCATCGACGAGCGCGCCAACACGGAGCAAGACGTCTTCCAGCGCGCGCACATCGGCCGGCGGTGCACCGCGATACCCCTCGAACAGTGGGTAGGTCTTCAATTCGCGGATCATCCGGCTCGCGTCTCCCTGGGTGAGCGGAGCGATGCGCACGCTCACATCTTTGATCAGCTCGATCATCGTGCCGCCCGCGCCGCACGCGATGACCGGTCCGAACAGCGGGTCGCCGACCACTCCGACGAACGCCTCGACTCCGTTCGGTGCCATGCGCTGCACGGCGAAGGCCGACGGCTTGTGACCGGAGGTAGCGAGCTGCTTGCTCATCTCAGCCGCTGCAGCGGAGACCCGGGTCGGCGACACACCGAGTCGCACAGCGCCGGCTTCGGTCTTATGGAGAACGTCCGCGGCGATCGCTTTCACCGCGACCGGGCCGCCGAGCTCGCGCGCTGCCATGCCGGCTGCGCGCGCGGAAGCGACGATGCGCTGCTCGACCATGGGCAGCCCGTAACAACGGAGCAGCTGCCACGTGTCGGCCGGATCCAGCCAATCTCCGCCGCTCGCCAGCGCGCGCGCGATGATGGCCGATCCTTCGTCTCGGTCGACTCCGGTGGCCTGATACGGAGGCTCAACCGGCTCGTCTCGCCACGTTCCGTACTGCACAGCGCGGATCAGCGCGCGCGCGGCGTCTTCGGGGAACGCGTACGACGGAATGCGGATCCGCTCGTCACGGAGCTCCGGTGGAACACCTTTACTCGACATGAATACGGACAAGACGGGGATCGGCCGAGGAAGGTTTTCGACCGCGTCCCGGATCGCCGTCGCAACTTCTTCGGCCCGCGTGACGAGCGGTGGAATGAAGATCACGACGAGCGAATCGATCCCTTCCCATGCCGCGACGGCTTCGATCGTTCGGCGGTAGTCCTTCGCCGATGCCGAAGCGATCATGTCGATCGGATTGTGCAACGAGGCTTCAGCAGGCAAGAACTCTTTCAGCGCCGCGCGCACATCATCGGGTGGGTTCGGGACCATCAGACCCCCTGCTTCGCACGCATCTGCGCACAGGATCCCAGGCCCTCCGGCATTGGTAACGATCCCCACCCGCTTCCCCTTCGGGGGCGGCTGGTTCGCAAGCAACGCCGCGACGTCGAACATCTCCGCGAGGGTGTCGGTCCGGATAACACCGGCTTGCTTGAACAACGCATCGACAGTGACATCGCTTGCAGCGAGTATCGCGCCGGTGTGTGAGGAGGTCGCGCGCGCACCCGCAGGAGACCGACCACTCTTCACGGCGATGACCGGCTTCTTCTTCCCGACGCGCGGCGCGATGTGTGCGAACTTCCTCGGGTTTCCGAATGACTCGAGGTACAGCAAGATCACGTCGGTGTCTTCATCGCTTTCCCAGTAGTTAAGGAGGTCGTTGCCGCTGATGTCGGCTTTGTTCCCCGCCGAAACGAACGATGAAATACCCAGCCCCAACAACGACGCGTAGTCGATAACGGCAAGTCCCAACGCGCCAGACTGAGACATGAAACCAACACGCCCTCGTGGCGGATACGTCGGCGCGAACGTCGCATTCAATCGAACGTCTTCTGCGGTATTCAGGATCCCCATGCAGTTCGGTCCGATCATCCGCATCCCCGCGTCTCGGCAGATCGAGAGCAGCTCGCGCTCCTTCTCGCGGCCGGCGTCGCCGACCTCACCGAACCCCGAAGAGATGACCACAAGCCCTCGCACGGCCTTCGCGGCACAGTCGCGCGCAACATCGGCGACGGCGTCTGCCGGCACGACCACCACCGCCATCTCGACCGCACCGGGTACATCCCGGACGGTCGGATACGACACGATCGACTGCACGACCTCCGCCTTCGGATTGACTGGGTACACCGGCCCGGTGAAGCCTGCATCGAGCAAGTTGTGCAGGATCTCACCTCCGATCGAGCCACGCGTGCGCCCGGCGCCTACGACGGCAACCGAGTGGGGCGCGAGGAAGCTTCCCATCGCGGCGACGGCGGCGGATCGCTCACGCTGCTCGAAACGATCGATCGCATCCGGCGTCAGCGATGTCGGGAACTCGAAAGTGATCTCCCCGGGTTCGGATGTTGTTTGGACGGGGAAACCGCTCTGTCGGAAGACCTCGATCATCCGATGGTTCTGCGGAAGCACGTGCCCCTCGAAAACGGTTATCCCGTTCTCGGCTGCGATCTCGGCAAGGTGCCCGAGCATGATCGTTCCGAGTCCGTGCCCTTGATGTGCGTCGCCGACCTCCAGTCCAACCTCAGCGCGATCGGGACCAATCCGCACATACGACACGTGCGCGGCGACCTCGTGTGATGGTCCGATCGATGCGAGCAGCCCGAAGCGGTCCGCGTAGTCGATGTCGATCATCCATCGCGCGACCTTCTCGGTATCCACTGCACCGCTGAAGAAACGGAAAGCAACCGTGTCGATCGAAAGACCTTGGAGGAACTCGAGCAACGCCTCTTGGTCGTCCGGGCGAACCGGGCGGATGTGGGCGGTTGAGCCGTCGCGCAAGGCGACGTCGGCTTCCCGATACGACGGGTAGGAGCTCATTCTGCGTCATCAAAGTACGGGGCGAGGGTGATGAGCAAGTAGGGACCTTCGGCAGGAGTTCTCCCGCCTACCAGTCCTCCCGTCACCTCTCGAGGGGGCCGATCGGCACCTGGCCTCCGGCGGTACAACCGCTACCGTCAACGTCAGGAGGTCGCGATGAGAGCGAAAGACATCATGTCGGCGCCCGTCATCACGGCATCGCCGTCGACGAGCCTGAAGCGGGTCGCCCAGCTGTTGCTCATACACGACATAAGCGCCGTCCCGATCGTGAACGAGGTGGGCGGCCTGATCGGCATCGTCTCAGAGAACGACCTCCTGTCGATGGAGTCGGTCGAGGACCCGCGACTCCACATCTTCCTGAAGAGGCGATCGAGGCGCCGCCTCCCTTCCAAGGCGTCCGACGTGATGACCACCGTCGTGTTCACGGTGACTGAGAACGAAGACGTGGCGAGCGTGGCTCGCCTGATGCACGCGATGCATGTGAAACGCGTGCCCGTTCTGGCGAGCGGACGCGTGACGGGGATCATCAGCCGGCGAGATATCTTGAAGATCTTCGCGCGGAGCGACGCCACCATCCTG
>DATGHY010000007.1:0-6007 GCA_035307625.1 Actinomycetota bacterium | reverse complement strand
CGCCGCGAGGACGTCGCCATCGATGAACTCGTCGACGTCCCCCATAACGATCGCGTCGTCGCCGGCCGCGCGCGCGCGCAGCACGTCGCGGATGTGACGGCGCTGCTGTTCCTCGCGGCGCCACGCGTGCGGCGCGTCCTCGTCCAGCTCGGCAACGACGTGGACGATCTGCTTCTCCCAGGCCGCGAACCGCTCGCGGTTCTCCCAATAATGGAGCGGCTTCGCGCGCCCGCTGTGCGTCCGGGCCGATTCGCACAAAACGAAATGATCGACGACGTCCCCAAGCTCGCGCAGGCGGTGCTCGAGCAGGTCGAGCTCACCGCCGAACATGAAGCAGTCCCAGATCTTCGCCATGTGATGCCTCAATCTATCGTCTAGAAAACGAGAGACCCCCGCCGGTAGACTCCGGCGCCACGATGCCCCAGGTGAGCCCCCGCGACCTCGATGCCGGTGCGGACGTCGAGGAGCACAACTCGCGGTGAACGTCGCACTCTACGCGTATCGCCTCGCCTATCCGCACCCAACCGGGGTCAACCGGTACGTCACCGAGCTGTCGAAGGCCCTGCACGCCCGCTATCCACAGGAATATCGGCTACTCGCCAGTCCCGAGAAAGTTCCGGCGCCATGGGTCCCCGGCGACCTGCCGCTCGCGCGCGTACCCGGACGCCGGCGCCCGCTCCACCTCGCGTGGACCCTCACACATCGCCCGCGCATCGATCGGTTCGTGCCGGGCGCGGAGCTGCTTCACGTGTTGGTGCCGACATGGCCGGTGCCGTCGCGCATCCCGGTCGTCTACACGATGCACGACCTCACGCCGATGCAGTTTCCCGACTGGTATCCGGCGATCGAAAGCTTCCTCTTCCGAGCAGCCGCGCGCGACGTGGTTGGGCGCGCGCGCCGCATCATCGCGGTGTCGCGCACCGTCGCCGATTCCCTAACGGAACGTCTGCAGATCGATCCCACGCGCATCACGGTCGTGCACGAAGGGATCGACGAACGCTTCCGCACGCCTCCGCCTGCTGAGATCTCGGCGCAGGTGTGCGCGCGATACGGCGTCGAGCCGGGGCGATACCTCGTGCACGTCGGATGGGTGACGACACGCAAGAACCTCACGGTGCTTGTCGAAGCGCTCGCGCGAAGAGGGAAGGGCGCGCCTCTGCTGTTCGTCGGCCCCGAAGGGTTCGGTGCCGGCGTCGTTAAGGATGCGATCGAGCACCATGGCGTGCGCGATCGGGTCACGTTCACCGGGCACGTTCCCGACGAGGACCTGCCGGCGCTGATGGCGAGCGCGCTCGCGCTGGTACACCCATCCCGGTACGAAGGCTTCGGCTTCACGCCCCTCGAAGCGATGGCGCTCGGAACGCCTGCGATCGCCGCGCGCGCCGGCGCGCTCCCCGAGGTTCTCGGCGACGCAGCGGTGCTCCTCGACCCGGACGACGCGGATGCGTGGGCGGATGCGATGAAACGGATCGAAGAGGATCCGATCTATGCGCAGGAGCACGCCGAGACCGGCAGGCGGCACGCCCTCACGTTCACGTGGGACAAGGCTGCGGTCGAGACGCACGCGGTGCACCGCGCGGCGCTCGGGCTCTGACCGCTCGCTATCATCTGCCGCATGCGTTTGGCGGTGTACGGGCCGTGGATCTATCTCAAGGGCGGGATCGAGCGAACCCTCGTTGAGCTGTTCCGACGTTCACGGCACGAGTGGACCGTCTATACGCACGCCTACGACCCCGAGAACACCTTCCCCGAGCTTCACCCCCACGTCGTCGAGCTGAGCCCGCGCATCTCGGTCGAACGCTCGCTGATGCCGCTCGCGCGCGGTGCGGCGACGATCATGAGCGCGCGCCTTCCTGAAACCGAAGGCTTGCTGGTCTCATCCGACGGCTTCAGCGACTTGATCTTGATGCGCAATCGCGTTCCCGCCGCGGTCTACTGCCACACGCCGCTCAAGATCCTGCACGACCCGACGACGCGCGCGCGTCTCCGCGAACGCGAGCCCCGTAAAGCGATGGCGTTGAACGTCCTCGGCCCGCCGTTCAGTGTCGTGCACCGGCGCATGTGGCGCCGGTACACGCACGGGTTCTGCGCGAGCAACGAGGTGCGCGGCCAGCTCGAGCGCGCGCGCCTCCTCCCCCACGACCCGATCGAGATCCTCCCTTACGGCGTCGACCTGGAGTGGTTCAGTGACGACGAGCAGCCTCGCGAAGACTTCTTCTTGGTCGCCGGCCGGATCAAGTGGTGGAAGAACATCGAGCTTGCGATCGCGGGCTTCACCGACGCGGTCCGGCGAGGCTGCCGTTCATCGATGATCATCACCGGCATCGTCGACAACTTCGGCGGCGAATACCTTGACTCGTTGCGCGCGCAGGCCGCGGGCCTTCCCGTTTCGTTCGAGGTCGCACCGACGCAGGAGCGGCTGCGCGAGCTGTACCGGCGCTGCAGGGCGCTCGTCTTCCCGTCGTTGAACGAAGACTTCGGCATCGTTCCGCTGGAAGCGATGGCGTGCGGTGCGCCGGTCATCGCCGTCGACTCGGGCGGGCCTCGCGAGACGGTCGTGCCCGGCGCCAGCGGGTGGCGAGTCGAGCCCACACGCGATGCGTTCGCGACCGCGATGATCGATGCGACCGAGAAGGCCGAAAGCATGCGCGCCGGGTCACGCGCGCGCGCCGCTGAGTTCACGTGGGATCGTTTCGCGGCGCGCATCGACGACGTGATGGAACAGATCGTGTCCAGCCGCACGGAACCCGCCCGCGGCTCGCCGTCGTGACGCAGGGACCCGAGCGCGCGGCTCGCCGCGTGCTGATCGTGCACAACTGGCACCGGGCTTCCGTTATCTCCGGCGAGAATAGGACCGTCGAGGTCGACATCGAGATGCTGCGAAGCGCCGGCGTCGAGGTCGAGGTCTACTCGCGGAGCAACGATGAGATCGCCGATTTCGGCCTCGTGCAGTGGGCCGGCATGGGCGTCCGGCCGATCGTCTCGGCCGGAGACGCGCGCGCGCTGCGACGCCACATCGATCGGTTCAAGCCCGACGTCATCCACGTCCACAATGTCACTCCGCTGTTGTCACCCTGGGTCGTGCGAACCGCGCGCGCAGCCGGCGTCCCGGTCGTGCAGACCGTGCAGAATTACCTCCACGAGTGCATCGCGGCGACCTACTTCCGCGACGGCCATCCGTGCCACGATTGCCGCGGCCGCGCGGTGCCGTGGCCGGCGGTTCTCCACGGATGCAACCTGACCGCGCAGCTCGACGGGCCGGTGTCGGGGCGCATCGCCGCGACGGTCCTCGGCACGTCGCTCGTCGTGCATCGCTCGACGTGGCGTCTGGTCGATCGATTCGTCGCAGTCGGTGAATCGGTCGCGCGCCATCTCGCGACGGCGGGCTTCGATCCTGGGCGTATCGCCGTGCGCGGCAATCCCGTCGCGGATCCCGGGCCTCCGGTGCCGCCGGGTACCGATGCGTTGTTCGTCGGACGGGTTGCAGAGTCGAAAGGCGCGCGCCTTCTCGTCGAGGCGTGGAGGCGTTCCGGGCTGGGCGATCGTCACCGTTTGCGACTCGCAGGGGGCGGGCCCGAGCTCGATGCGATCGCGCGCGATGCCGCGGACGTTCCGGGCATCGAGTTCCTCGGCGTTGTCGAGCACGAGCGCGCGCTCGCTCTGATGAACGGATCGGCGTTCGTCGTCGCGCCCGGCTTGTGGGAGGAACCGTTCGGGCTCGTCGTCGTCGAGGCGATGGCACGCGGGCGTCCTGCGCTCGTGACGAGACTGGGCGAGCCGGCACAGATCGTCGATGCGCACAGTGGATGGGTCGTCGAGCCGCGAGCGGATGCGTTGGCCGCCGGTTTGCGCGCCGCCTTCGATGCGCCCCTCGAGACGATGGGCGCGGCGGCACGCCGGCGCTACGAGGAGGGCTACGCTCCCCCGGTTGCGCTTCGGAAACTTTTGACCATTTACTCCGAAATCCTCGCTGTTTCTGGGACCTGAGAGGGCCCGAGGCTCTCCGAAACCGCAAAACCAAACTGGTACACTTCGCCGCCGAATGATCAAGCGATATCTGCTCGCAAGCCTTCTCATAATCATCGTGGCCGTTGCAGCGGCAGGTGCGGCCTACAAGGCCAAGGACAAGCTGACCTACAACGCGTCGTGCACCGTTGAGGTCTTCCTGCGCGCGCCGGCTCTCTCTCAGGGGAACCCGGGTCCCGATTTCCTGACCTTCACGAACAACCTCGCGGCGAACGCGGTCTCGTTGGCAACCCCCACCGTGTATGCGGACGTGGCGAAGTCACAGAAGTTAAGCGTCGGTGAAGTTTCCGCGAGCGTTCAGATCTTGCCGGCGATCGGCATCGGAGCATTCCGGGTCTCGGCGACGGATACCGATCCGAAACGAACGAAGAGCCTCGCGACCGCGGGTTGCTCCACGTATGTCAGCGTCGTGGCGAGGCAACGCGCCGACTCACTGGCGAGCGACCTGAGAGCGATCCAGGACAGGATCGACTCGACGCAGAAATCGGTCTCGCGTTTGACGAGGACCCCCGCGAGCCGGCGCACCGATTCGCAGGTGCTCGAGCTCGCGACCGAGCAGGAAACGATCCGCACGAACTCGTTGCTGATCGTTGAGTACAAGACCTTGCCGCCCGACAACATCACAGTTCTCACGCCGGCGACCAACGTTTCGTCGATACGTACGGCGAGCTTGAAGAAGTACTTATTGATCGCAGCGGTCGGAGCTCTGCTCCTGATCTTCCTCTACATCCTTGTCGTCGAGGCCCTCTCGCCGCAGACCAAAGACACGAGCCTCACGTGACGCGGCGCGCGCGCGCCTAATCCAGCAGGTCCGGCTGCTCGCGCGTGATGCGCGCGTACAGCGGCGTGAATTGGAACCAGCCGGCGGCGTGCGAACCAACCTGGGACGCAGTGACGGAGGCGTTCTCGTGGTCGATCACGTGCGGGGTTCCCGCGGCCATCGCGACCAGCTGCGACTGGCACGTGCGCTCCATCGTGATGAACCACCACGCCGCCTCTTCGACGCTGTGCCCAACGGTGAGCAGCCCGTGGTTCGACAGGATGACGGCTTTCGCGTCACCGAGCGCGTGGGCGATCCGCTTGCCCTCCTCGAGGTCGAATACGACGCCGGTGAAGTCTTCGAAAACCGTGTGGTCTTCATAGAAAGCACAAGAATCCTGGGTGATCGGGTCGAGCAGCCTTCGGAACGCTGCGAATGTCTTCCCGTAGAGCGAGTGTGCATGGGCGGCGCTGACCACGTCCGGACGCGCCGCGTGCACCTGCGAGTGGATCGCGTAGGCGGCTCGGTTGACTGAGCCCTCCCCCTCGACCACGTCGCCCTCGGCGTCCACGAGCAGCAAGTCGCTGACTCGGACGTGCCCGAAGTGCATCCCGAACGGGTTGACCCAGAAGCGGTCCGGATACTCGGGGTCGCGCGCGGTTATGTGCCCGGCGACACCCTCATCGAACCCGAAACGGGAGAACAGCCGGTAGGCGGCGGCCAGCCGCTGCTTCCGGTGGAGCCGCTCTTCGCTCACCGACCGCTCGGGCTGAGGAGGCAAAATATTGCCATCGAGCTCTCTATCGATTTGTCCCGCCATATTTCTCGCCTTCCCACCTATCTAAGACAAAACCGGTCCTAGTAGTCTCTCTATACCTATTCATATCGCTTGGGGCAAAGGGGCCTGGGGTGGATCCACTGCGCGACGCCGCGCGGAAACCTTCAGTTCATCTTTCGTTCTGTTACCGCGACCTTAACGGGGCTGACCCGTTGATGTTTGTGACGACGTGCACTTCGCGGTGCGGGCGACAAAGTCCTCCGGCCGACCCGTTTGGGGTTCGTACAAAGTTGGTCGACCAGGAGGATTGATGGGGCGGACGGCGAAGTTGCCTGAAGAGCCAACCCTAGGGGTGGTTGGACGCTTCTGGAGCCCTCGCACCAAGATCTCAAGGGAAATCTCGGTGGATGTAGAAATCTCTGAAGCGACTCTCCGGACGAAGC
>DATGHY010000006.1:0-2580 GCA_035307625.1 Actinomycetota bacterium | reverse complement strand
CGGCCACCGCACTCGAGGCATGGCGCGACTGGCAGCGAACAGGCGTCGCGCAGTTCCGGCAGGCGCATGCGATGCACGCGCGCTTCCGCCATCTGTTGGACGCCGAGTTCCCCGACATCCGCGACGACATCGTTGCGTCCGGTGGCCGTCGCATCAGCATCATGACCGGGTTCTTGAACCAGCTCGAAGATCGGTCGCCCCGCCCGGGTGACGAGAAGTTCGAAACGATCACCGCGCGCAGGCCGGTCGTCGAGAGCGCGTTCGCGCGCGCAGCAGGTAACACACCCGGCGTCGAGGTCATCCGCGGCGTTTCGGTTGCGGGTCCGATCGCGGGAAAGGAGATCGCAGCCGGGATCCCTCATGTCGCCGGCGTGCGGGCGAAAGACGGAGAGGACTACGCCGGCGATCTCATCATCGATGCATCGGGACGCAAATCGGAGTTCGACGAATGGGCAGTGGGGCTTGGGGGGCGGCCACTCTACGAGGAGAAATCAGACCTCGGTTTCGCGTACTACACGCGTCACTACCAATGCCGTGACGGTTTCGAGCCCGAGTTGCGGCGCGCGCCCATCACGGTCCAAACCACGTTCCAAACGATCAGCGTGCCTGCCGACAACGAAACGTGGGTCGTCGCGATCATCTGCATGTCCGGCGACAAACCGATGAAGGCGGTCCGGCAGAACGAAACATGGGAGCGGGTCATCCGCTCTGTTCCTCATCTGTCTCATTGGATCGAAGGCGACCCATTGCACGACGTTCAGCCCATGGCGGGGGCGGCGGATCGATATCGTCGTTTCGTCGTCGATGGTTCCCCCGTCGTGACCGGGATGGTCGCCGTCGGCGACTCGTGGGCGTGTACCAACCCAACGGCGGGCCGCGGGATGTCGCTGGGGTTGGGTCACGCGATCGCCTTGCGTGATGCTGCTCGAACGCATTTCGACGATCCGCTTGGCTTGGCGGTGAACTTCGACGCGGTGACAGAGGAGAAGTTCACCCCGTGGTACCGGCAGCAGATCGACAGAGACCGTGGCCGCGTGGCGGCGATCAGTGCGGCGATCGACGGACGCGAGCCGCCGAAGCCCGATCTGTCGAACCCGATCGTTCGACGCCAGCTGGCCTTCGCGACTGCCGCCGGTCGCGATCCGGAGGTGGCTCGTGCGTTCGCCGAGGTGTTGTCGGCGCTAACGCTCCCTCAGGAGATCATGGCGCGACCGGGGATGCTCGAGAAGGTCATGGCCGCCGCCGAAGGACGAGAACCACCTGAAACCCCAGGGCCGAGCCGCGAGCAGACGCTGAAGATCCTCAGCGAGGACTGACGCTAGCCGACCTCTTCGATCGATCGGACGTGCTCTTCTCGCACCCGAAGGATCGAATCCTTCCCGCGGAAGATGGTGAGCCATCCGTCTTCGCGCTCAAGGGTCACGCCTTCGATGGTCTCGCGCTTCACGTCTTCGCCTTCGCCGTACACGATCGCGTAGGTCGGCATCGTCCCTCCCTCCAGTCCCGACAAGCTCTCCAGGCGGACAACAGTAGCGCTCAGTCGCGATCGGCCCACAACCCATATCATCGAGACGCGATGACCGATGTGACGGAGCCCGTCACGCCGAACGGACGCGCCGCGCGCGGACCGCTGGCCTTGTATCTGTCGGACTTCCCGCGCGCGGTGGGCGGTTTCGGCTTCTACTTCGCGACCCGTTCGCTGTTGCGCGCGCGCGCACCGAAGGGCGACGGCCATCCGGTTCTGATCTTGCCCGGACTGCTCGCGGGCGATGCCTCGACGCTCCTTCTTCGCCGTTACCTCCGGAGCCTCGGGTATGAGGCGCACGGCTGGGGGCTCGGCCGCAACATCGGTCCTACGCCGCAAGTCGTGCACGGGATCGAGGCCAAGTTCAAGGCGCTCGTCGAGCGGCACGACAGGAAGGTGAGCGTCCTCGGGTGGAGCCTCGGCGGGATATATGCACGCGTGCTCGCGCGGTTGCAGTCGGACGATGTCCGTCAGGTCATCACGCTTGGCAGTCCGTATCGATTGGATGAACCACGGCGGACGCGCGCGTACCGGGCGTACATGCGTTACTCGAGCCGGCACGTCGAAGACGTCGTCGTTCCGACGTCGAGCGCGGCCGCGGATCCGCTGACGGTTCCGACGACGTCGGTGTACTCGAAGCTCGACGGCATCGTTCCATGGGAGTCGTGCATGGAGGATCCCGGAGAGGCGCGCGAGAGCATCGAGGTCTTCAGCAGCCACTTCGGGTTCGGTCATAACCCCGCCGTGTTGTGGATCGTGGCGGACCGGCTGGCGCAGCCGGAAGGTGCGTGGAAGCCGTTCGAGCCCCCCTCGTTCGCGCGCGCTCTGTTTCGAAAGCCCGGCTAGCGCGCGGCTCTAGGATGCTCACGTGAGATACGTCGCGTTGCTACGCGGGATCAATGTCGGCGGCCACGGCAAGGTCGAGATGTCGCGCTTAAAGGCGTGCCTCGAACGCCAAGGGTTCAAGGACGTGAGCACGTTCACCAATCTCGGCAATGTCTTCTTCGAAACGGGTGGACGGGATCGATCCGAATGGATCAAGAAGATGGAAGCTG
>DATGHY010000005.1:0-6372 GCA_035307625.1 Actinomycetota bacterium | reverse complement strand
CGCTTCCGCGATCGCAGGCATCACCCTGCGATCGAAAACCGACGGAACGATGTATTCCTCATCGAGCTCCTCGCGCGCCGATATATCTGCTAGCGCGCGCGCAGCAGCGATCTCCATCGGCATCGTGAAGCCGCGCGCGCGGCAGTCGAGCAGCCCGCGGAAGAACCCCGGGAAGACGAGCACGTTGTTGATCTGGTTCGGGTAGTCGCTCCGTCCCGTCGCCACGATACGGACGTTCTCCGGCATCTCCTCCGGCATGACTTCCGGCACGGGGTTGGCCATCGCGAACACGATCGCGTCCGACGTCATCTCTTTCAGCCACTCAGGCTTCACCAAGCCGGGTCCGCTCAACCCGACGAACACGTCGGCGCCGCGCAGTGCATCTTGGAGCGTCCCGCGAAGCTGCTCGGAATTGGTGACCTCTGCGATCGCGCGCTTCTCATCCGACATGTTCTCCGCGCGGTCGCGATGGATGATGCCGGCGCGGTCGACCCCGATGACGTCGCCGATGCCATCCTCGAGCAACAGGCGAGTGCATGCGATCCCGGCGGCGCCCATGCCGAGGAACACGACACGCATGTCCTGGAGCCGTTTGCGAACGACATGCGTCGCGTTGATCAGAGCCGCCAACGTTACGACGGCGGTGCCGTGCTGGTCGTCGTGGAAGACGGGGATGTCCAGCTCCTCGCGCAGACGCCGCTCGACTTCGAAGCACATCGGTGCAGCGACGTCTTCGAGGTTGATCCCGCCGAAGCCCGGCGCGATCGCGCGGCCGACCGCAACCAGCTCGTCCGCGGTATGCGCGCGCGCACAGATCGGGTACGCGTCGATGTCGGCGAACTCTTTGAAGAGCATCGCCTTGCCTTCCATCACCGGCAGCGCGGCTTCCGGGCCGATGTCACCGAGCCCGAGGACGGCCGTGCCGTTCGTCAGAACGGCGACGGAGTTCTGCTTGATCGTCAGGTCCCAGACTCGCTCCGGGGCGTCCGCGATCGCGCGGGAGATGCGGCCAACACCGGGCGTGTACGCCATCGAGAGGTCGTCCCGCGTCTTCAACGGGTACTTCGGCGTGACCGAGATCTTGCCGCCGGCGTGCGTCTCGAACGTCCGGTCCGACACGGAGCGGACCTCGACGCCTTCCACGCGCGACGCGGCTTTGACGATCTGATGGCTGTGGGCCTCGTCGCGGCATTTCACCGTAAGGTCGCGCACCACGATCTTGCCTCTGTGCTCGACGAGATCCACCGCTCCGAGATCTCCGCCGGCCCGGCCGATCGCGGTCGTGAGCCGCCCGAGCGTGCCGGGCAGGTTTTTCAGATTGACACGGAGAGTGAGCGTGTATCCTGCGGACGGCGTCAGGGCGGCGGGCACAGCCTGGGATTATAGGGGCTGATTAACCCATGTACGTGTGCGTTTTGCGTGGTTCAATCAGAAGGTAGTTGAGCGAATCGGAAATGGGTGGCACTATGCGGCGTCCCATCACACCGTTGCTCACAATGCAGCTAGAAACCGTCGGGGAAGTCGTCCGCGTACTGCGCTCGAGGCTCAACCTCGAGCAAGTTGAGCTTGCGCGCAAATGTGGTTGGCGCGACGCCTCCGCAGTAAGCCGCATCGAAACCGACCGCATCCATCCGACGCGGCGCACGCTCTTGAAGCTCGCCGAGAACCTCTCCAAGCCCGGCGTCACGGGCTCGCCGGCCGAGGTGCGCGCGTGGCTGTTCCTCGCGGCGGGCAATCTGCCGACGGCACGCGAGGTAGACGAGCTGGGCGACAGGCTCCCCGACATCGCCAGCTGGTCCTATCCGGCAAGCATCATGGACTTCGGCTGGTACCTCTGGCGGACGAACGAGCTGTTCGCGAAAGGCCTAGGCCTCCCGGAGAAGCACATCGGGCGCCACTACGTGGAGATGTTCTTCGAAGAGGGCGGCTCTATGCGGAAACAGTTCGGTGACATCTGGGGAGAGCTCGCACAGATCACCGTGTCGAATTTCCGAGCCGACACCGAGCACCGCACCGAGCAACGGTGGTTCGTGAAGCTTCGCGCGTTGCTCTCGCGGTTGCCGGACTTCGAGGCGATGTGGAGCAAGGCCGTCGGGAGCACCGAAAGCGTCATGGGCTGGAGCAGCACGTCCGTCGATGGCGGCAAGGTCGGAGGCCTTCGCGCGCAGATCACCGCCGATCCACGTCTCATCGTCGGTCAGCTCGTCCCCGACGACGAGGCCGGCCGCGAGCAGATGTTGAAATACGGAGCGCTGCTCGGCTAGATACCTCGTGTGACGAAGCGACGGGTCAAGGCAATCCTGCTCTTCGCAGCCTGCTTCCTGCTGGTTTCGGTCGCCGCCGCCGCGCAAACGGTGACACCCACGCCGACGGCTTCGGCGACGACCTCACCCGAGGTGCGGGCCGGCAATGAGATCGTCGGCCTCATCATCCTGACCGGGTTCGCCGCCGCCGGCTACTTCGTCTCCAAGTGGATCCGTCGCGGCCGCCGTCCTCGTCCACCGGGACCGTGGTGGGGCGGTTTCCGCAACGGCTAGCTCGCGCTCCTGATCGCGTCGAGCGCGCCGGGGTTCTCCAAGCTGGACAGGTCACCAGGGTCTTCACCGAGTGCCAGCGCGCGCACAGCACGCCGCACGATCTTGGCAGAGCGCGTCTTCGGCAACGCGGTGACGAACTTCACCGCGTCGGGCGTGAACGCTTTGCCCAATGCTTGAGCGACACGCCCGCGCAACGCCGCGCGAAGCTGCTCGTCCGGTTCGATGCCCGGACGAAGGACGACGAAGCACCAGACCTTTTCACCTTTCACCTCGTCGGGAACGCCGACGGCGGCCGATTCTGCGACATTGGGGTCGCCCGCGAGGATCGATTCCACTTCGGCCGGACCGAGCCGCTTGCCTGCGATCTTGAGCGTGTCGTCCGAGCGGCCGTGCAAGTACCAGTAACCGTCTTCGTCGCGGCTCGCCCAGTCGCCATGCACCCAAACGTTCGGCCATCGCGACCAGTAGGTTTCGATGAAGCGATCTGGGTCGCCCCAGATGCCACGCGTCATCCCGGGCCACGGCTTCGTGCAGACGAGCTCGCCGACCTGGCCAGGTGGGAGCGGCTTGCCTTCTGGGTCGTACACGTCGATCGCCATGCCGAGTGCCGGCCCGCCGAGCGTGCACGCACGCAACGGCGTCAACGGGGTTGGAGAAAGGAAGCACGCACCGACCTCGGTTCCGCCGGAGATGTTGATGATGGGGCAGCGTTCCTTGCCGACGACGTCGAACAGCCAGCGCCACGGATCCGGGTTCCACGGCTCGCCGGTGGATGCAAGGATCCGCAGCGACGAGAGGTCGTGCTTCGTCACGTTTTCGTCGCCGTGCGGGATCAGCGCGCGCACGAGCGTCGGCGACACACCGAGGATCGTGACGCCGTGGCGCTCGACGATCGACCAGAGGCGGTCCGGTTCGGGAAAGTCCGGTGCGCCTTCGTACAGAAGAACCGCGCCGCCGTTCGCGCCGGCGCCGATCACTTCCCACGGGCCCATGATCCAGCCCATGTCGGTGAACCAGAAGAGCAGGTCGTCTGGGTGGAGGTCGACTTGGTAGGCGACCTCTTCGGCGATCTTCACCAGGAATCCGCCGTGCACGTGCACGACGCCCTTCGGACGGCCCGTCGTGCCGGAGGTGTAGGCGATGAAGAGCGGATGCTCGGAGTCGAGGTGCGCGGGTTCGCAGTCGTCGGGCTGCTCTTTGACGACATCGTGCCAATCGAGGTCTCGCCCTTCGGTCCACGGGACGTCGCGGGCGAGGCGTCGCGTCACGATGACGTGCCGGACGGTCGGGGACGATGCGACGGCTTCGTCGGCCGCTTCCTTCATCTGGACCTGCGACCCACGCCGGTAGAAGCCGTCGGCCGTGATGAGCGCGACGGCATCGGCGTCTTGCAGGCGCGCGGCGACGGCGCTCGCGGCAAAGCCCGAGAAGATCGGCAACCACACCGCGCCGATCTTCGAGCACGCGTACAAGGCGACGACGTTCTCGACGATCATAGGCATGTAGATCCCGACGGCGTCGCCGGGTCCGATGCCGAGAGCTTTCAACCCGTTCGCGAAGCGGTCGACCTCGCGCTTGAGCTCGCCGTAGGTCAGCGTTCGCGTTGCGCCGTCCTCGCCTTCCCAGACGAGCGCCTTACGCTCGGGCGCGCGCGCGGCGTGCCGGTCGACGCAGTTGTAAGTCAGGTTCACCGTGGATCCGCCGAACCAGATCGCCCACGGGATGCCCTTAGGCGTCTCCACGACGGCGCGGTAGGGCGTGAAGAACTCGATGCCGAGGTCGTCGACGACGGCCTGCCAGAACCACTCGATGTCGTCCTGGGATCGCGTGATCAGCTCGGGATAGGACGAGATGCCATGCGCGCGCATAAAGCGGCTCACGTTGGCGTGCTCGACGTACTCGGGCGTCGGCTCCCACGCGAACGGTTCCACGGCGGGCATCGTAGCGGCGGCCCCGGCTGCTCGCGCTTCGCGAGGGCTGCTCGCGAAGCCATAAACTGACTTCGTCGGGACCGGGAGGCGTAGGAATGACTGAGTGGCGCGTGGAGAAGGACTCGATGGGCGAGGTGCGCGTGCCGGCCGACGCGTATTGGGGCGCGCAGACGCAGCGCGCCGTCGACAACTTCCCGGTGAGCGGCATGCGGATGCCGCGCCGCTTCATCGAAGCCCTCGGCCTGATCAAGTGGGCCGCTGCGAAAGCGAACGATGGGCGAACGCTCGATGCCCGACGTGCCGGCGCGATCAGGCAAGCGGCGGACGAGGTGATCGCAGGGAAGCTGGACGAGCACTTCCCGATCGACGTGTTCCAGACAGGGTCGGGCACCTCGACCAACATGAATGCGAACGAAGTGATCGCGAATCGAGCCGGCGAGCTCCTCGGCGGTGAGCGTGGCTCGAAGGAGGTTCACCCCAACGACCACGTGAACTGCAGCCAATCGTCCAACGATGTGATCCCAACGGCCATCCACCTCGCGGCTCTCGGCTCGCTGCGCGACGACTTGGAGCCGGCTCTCACTCAGCTTGGTGGGGCCTTACGCGCCAAGGCCGACGAGCTAGCGGACGTACTGAAGGTCGGCCGCACGCATCTGATGGACGCGACGCCGATCACGTTCGGTCAAGAGTTCGGCGGGTACGCGGCTCAGATCTCGAAAGGCCTCGAACGCATCCGCGACGTCAAGAAGCGTCTTGGTGAGCTCGCCCTCGGGGGGACGGCGGTCGGGACCGGCATCAACGCGGAAGAAGACTTCGCCGCGCGCACGATCGCGAACATCGCCGAGCGTACGAAGTTGGACGTGCGCGAGGCCGACGATCACTTCGAAGCGCAGGGCGCCAAGGACGCGTGCGTCGAACTGTCGGGAACGCTGCGAGTCATCGCAGCTGGCATGATGAAGATCGCGAACGACCTGCGTTGGATGGGCTCGGGGCCGCGCGCCGGCATCGGCGAGCTTCGTCTTCCGGAGCTGCAACCGGGCAGCTCGATCATGCCGGGCAAGGTGAACCCGGTCATCCCCGAAGTTGTCACGCAGGTCGCCGCGCAGGTGTTCGGCAACGACGCGACCGTCGCGATGTGCGGAGCCATGGGCAACTTCGAGCTCAACGTGTTCATGCCGGTGATCGCGCGCAACCTGCTTGAATCGGTGCACCTCCTTGCGTCGGCGGCGCGGCTGCTCGCCGAGAAATGCGTGGAAGGTTTGCAGCCCGACGCGGAGCGCGCGCGGGCACTGGTCGAGCAGTCGTTCCCGATCGTAACGGCGCTGGTGCCGGCGATCGGCTACGACCTCTGCGCGGAGATATCGAAGGAAGCGTTCAAGACGGGGCGGAGCATCCGCGAGGTTGTGCTGGAGCGCGGGGTGCTCGATGAGAAACAGCTGGACGAAGCCTTGGACCTGATGAGGATGACGCGCGGCGGGATCGTCGCGCCGGGGGTAGGCGGCGGCTGATGGGCGTTTTCGGTTAGAAATCGGTTTGATCCGCGCTCGCGTGCGAAACGCTCCCACGATGAGCAGACTTTTTCCCTAGACTCTCCGCGACCCATGAAGCCCCGGACTTCGTTCGTCGCCATCGTTGCGCTTCTTGCGCTGTTCTCGTGCACTTCGTCGAGCAGCCCGCGCGCGCGCACCACCCTTCCCCCAAGGGCAACGCGTTCCGACAAGTCGGCAACACCTGTGCCGCCAGCATCTCTGCCGAAGCTTCCGTACGTCGTCGAGCGCGCGGCCGGCGCTGTGATAGGTGATACCGGCTACATGCTCGGTGGGCTCGTGCCGGGTGACCGATCGATCTCGTCGATCCTCGCGATCGATATAACGACCGGAGTGGCCCACGCCGTCGGGAAGCTG
>DATGHY010000004.1:0-9605 GCA_035307625.1 Actinomycetota bacterium | reverse complement strand
GATCCCACCGCCCCGCTTTCAGCGCGGCGTTCGCCGCCGGGATGTTCCGCGCTTGCGAAAGCAGCAACGCGATCGTGTGCTCTGCGGCGCTCAACACGTTGGATTGCGGCGCGTTGACGACGAGCACCCCTCGTCTCGTTGCCGTCTCGAGGTCGACGTTGTCGACGCCGATCCCCGCGCGTCCGACGACCTTCAGGTTCGCGCCTCGTTCTAGCAGCTCAGCGTCTGCTTTCGTCGCCGACCGGACGATCAACCCGTCGTAGTCGCCGATGATGTCGAGCAGCTGCTCGCGAGAAAGATCAGTTCGCACATCCACGTCGAACCCTTCGTTGCGCAGCCGCGCGACGCCGGCGTCGGCGATCGTCTCCGCAACGAGGATCTTCATCAGGCCTGTGTGAAGACCTCTTCCGCGGCCGCGACCGCGTCGCCGCGCTTCACCGGATAGCCGAGCTCTTCGAGCGCGAGCTCGAGCACGGCGAGCGCCTGCAGGATGTCGGCTCGCTCGAAATATCCCACGTGACCGATGCGGAAGATCTTGCCCTTGAGCGTGTCCTGACCCGGCGCGAAGATGATCCCGTACTTCGCGCGGATGAGCCCAGTCAGCTTGTCGCCGTCGATGCCCTCTGGGCACTTCACCGCCGTCACGCAGACCGCGCGCTCGATGTCTTCCCCGAAGAGGTCGAGGCCGAGCGCTTGCACCCCGGCCTTCGTCGCGCGCGACAAGATCGCGTGTCGCGTGTACGCGTTGTCGATCCCCTCTTCGCGCAACAGCTTGATCGCTTCTGCAAGGCCCATATACAGATGCACCGCCGGCGTGTACGGCGTCTCTGGGTCGGGCCGCTCGTACGCCTTCTTGACCGCGGTCCAGTCCCAATAGAACCGGGGCAGTTTCGCGCCTGCGTGCGCAGCCCACGCCGCGTCCGAAACCGCCATGAACGCGATGCCCGGTGAGCCCATGAGCGCTTTCTGGGAGCCGCCGATCGCGACGTCGATCCCCCACTCGTCGACCTTCAGCGGCGCGCCGCCGACACCCGAGATGGAATCCACGATGAACAGCGCCGGGTGCTTGCGCACAACCGCGCCGATCGGCTCGATGTCGTTGATCACGCCGGTGGATGTCTCGGAGTGCTGGATCAGGACGCCCTTGATGTCCGGCTCCAGAGCCGCTTCGACGTCGGCCGCTTTCGCGGTCTTCCCCCACTCGTATTCGAGCAGCTTCACGTCGAGGCCGTATGCCTTACAGATCTTGACGAAGCGCTGGCCGAAGTTGCCGACCGATACGACGAGCACCTTGTCGCCCGGCGAGAAGACGTTCACGACGGCGGCTTCCATGCCGCCGCTCCCCGAGCAGGTGAACGTCAGGACGTCGTTCTGCGTCTGGTAGATCCATTGCAGGCCTTCGGTTACCTCGCGGAGCACCGCGCCGAAACCCGGCCCGCGGTGGTAGACGATCGGAGAGCCCTGCGCGAGCAGGACCTCGGGCGGCACCGGGGTCGGCCCCGGCGTCATCAAGATCTCGGGTTTGCGCACGTCGATCACCCTTCTGAGCGGCTGCAACAGGGGAAGGACCCCATCCTACCGCCCGGCCGGGGTGTCGTTCGCGCGTTTACGCGGTTACTCGGGCTTCTTGAGCCAGGGCATCATCGCTCGCAGCTCCGCCCCTACTTTCTCGATCTGGTGGTCGCGCTGGCGCTCCCGCTCCTCGAGGAAGTTCTGGGCGCCGTGCTCGTTCTCGTCGATCCATTCTTTGGCGAACTCGCCCGACTGGATCTCGTTCAGGATGCGCTGCATCTCCGCGCGCGAACCGTCTCCGATGACGCGCTTCCCGCGCGTGTAGTCGCCGTACTCGGCGGTGTCCGACACCGAGTAGCGCATGTACTTGAACCCGCCCTCGTACAGCAGGTCGACGATCAGCTTCAGCTCGTGCATGCACTCGAAGTACGCGACCTCGGGCTGGTAACCGGCGCGCGTGAGCGTCTCGAAACCGGCCTTGATCAGCTCGCTGACGCCGCCGCATAGGACGGCCTGCTCGCCGAAGAGGTCCGTCTCGGTCTCTTCTTTGAACGTCGTTTCGAGCACGCCTGCGCGCGTCGCGCCGATGCCCTTGGCGTACGCGAGCGCGAGCTCGTGCGCCTTCCCCGTCGCGTCCTGCTGGATAGCGATGAGTGCCGGCGTGCCGATGCCTTCGGTGTACGTGCGGCGGACGAGGTGGCCGGGGCCTTTCGGGGCCACCATCAACACGTCGACGCCGGGCGGCGGCTTGATCTGGCCGAAGTGGATGTTGAAGCCGTGTGCGAAGAACAACGCCTTGCCGTCTCGCAAGCCGGGCAGGATCTCAGTCTCGTAGATCTTCTTCTGCTTCGTGTCGGGCAGCAGGATCATGATGACGTCGGCTTCGTCCGCCGCCTCGGCGACCGACTTCACCGTCAGGCCGTGCGCTTCGGCTTTCGCCCGCGATGGCGAGCCCTCGTACAGGCCGACGCGTACGTCGATGCCCGAGTCCTTGAGATTCAGCGCGTGGGCGTGGCCCTGCGAGCCGTACCCGATGATCGCGACCTTGCGGCCTTCGAGCGCGGAGAGGTCCGCGTCCTTGTCGTAGTAGACGGTTGCCATTAACCGGTCCTTTCCGCGAGCTTGAGCGGCCGTTCGGTGATCGCCTTGTCGCCGCGGCCGAGCGCGACGAGGCCGGTGCGCACGAGCTCGCGCACGCCGTACTGGTGAAGCAGATCGGTCAACGCCTGGAGCTTGTCCGGCGAGCCGGTGGCTTCGATCGTGAGCGCATTCGCCGACACGTCGACGATCTTCGAGCGAAAGATGTCTGCGATCTCGACGATGGCTGCGCGCGTGTCATTGTCTGCCTTGACCTTGATCAGCAACAGCTCGCGCTCAACGGCCGCGTCCTTCTCGAGCTCAACGATCTTGAGCACGTTGATCAGCTTGTTCAGCTGCTTGACGACTTGTTCGAGCGGCTTCGTCTCAACGTTGACGACGATCGTCATGCGGCTGACCGAGTCCTGCTCGGTCGGCCCCACCGCAAGCGAGTGGATGTTGAAGCCGCGGCGGCTGAACATGCCCGAGATGCGCGCGAGCACACCGGGCTTGTTCTCCACCAGCACAGAGAGCGTGTGGCGCGCCATCAGATGATCGCCTCCGGTGTGTCGTGGAGCACATCGGCGTGCTCCTTCTCGAATTCGGGCCCGAGGATGATGTCGTCGTTCGACGCCCCAGCGGGAACCATCGGGTAGCACTTCTCTGCGGGGTCGACGCGGAAGTCGATCACGACCGTGCGGTCGTCGATCTCCATCGCCTTCGCGATCGTGGCCTCCACTCCGTCCGGCGTTTCACACCGCAAGCCGACCGCGCCGTACGCGTCGGCGAGCTTCACGTAATCCGGCGTGTCGTACCCGAACTCCACCTGGCTGAAGCGGCTGTCGTAGAACAGCTCCTGCCACTGGCGCACCATCCCGAGGAACGCATTGTTGATGATCGCGATCTTCACCGGGATCTTCTCGTACGTCATCGTCGCGAGCTCCTGGCATGTCATCTGGAAGCAGCCGTCGCCGTCGATCGCCCACACCGTCTGGTCCGGGCGTCCGACCTTCGCTCCCATCGCGGCCGGCACCGCGTAGCCCATCGTGCCGAGGCCGCCGGAGTTGATCCAGGTGTTCGGCCGCTTGAAGCGGATGTGCTGGCTCGCCCACATCTGATGCTGGCCGACGCCGCCCACGAAGATCGCGTCGCCGCCGGTCGCCTTGCCGATCTGCTCGATCACGTACTCGGGCTTGAGCGGCCCGTCGGCCGGCTGCTTGTACTTGTACGGGAACTTCTTGCGCCAGCCATCGAGCGTCGTCATCCACGCCGCGTAATCGGGCGCGCCGCGCTCGTTCACGATCTCTTCGACCGCTTCACAGAGGTCGTGGATGACGGACTTCGCGTCGCCGACGATCGGCACGTCGACCGGGCGGTTCTTGCCGATCTCGGCCGGGTCGATGTCCGCATGAACGATCTTGGCGCCCGGCGCGAACGCGTCGAGCTTGCCCGTCACGCGGTCGTCGAAGCGCGCGCCCAGTGCAACTAGGAGGTCCGACTTCTGCATCGCGGTAACCGCCGTGTAGTTGCCGTGCATGCCCGGCATCCCGAGACACTGCGGGTGATCGTCGGGCAACGCGCCGCGCGCCATCAGCGTCGTAACGACGGGCGCGCCTGTGAGCTCCACCAGCCGCCGCAGCTCATCGGCCGCGCCTGCGCGGATCACGCCGCCGCCGACGTACAGCACCGGCTGGCGCGCGGACAGCAGCAGTCGAGCAGCCTCTCGGATCTGCTTCTGATTCCCTCGCGTGACTGGGTGGTAGCCGGGCAGGTCGGGTCCTTCGGGGTACCACCAGACCATCTCCGCTTGGAGGACGTCCTTCGGGATATCGACGAGCACCGGGCCGGGGCGGCCTGTGCGCGCGATGTGGAACGCCTCGTTGATGATCCGGGGGAGCTCCTGCGGGTCCATGACCAGGTAGTTGTGCTTCGTGATCGGCATGGTGATGCCGGTCGAATCGCACTCCTGGAACGCATCGCCGCCCACTGCCCAACGCGGAACCTGACCCGTGATGGCCACCATCGGGATCGAGTCCATGTACGCGCTCGCGAGACCGGTGACGAGGTTGGTCACGCCCGGGCCGCTCGTCGCAACGCACACACCCGGTTCGCCCGTCGCTTGCGCGTATCCGTCGGCCGCGTGCGCAGCGCCCTGCTCGTGGCGACAGAGGATGTGGCGGATCGGTGAGTCCAGTATCGGGTCGTAGAAGGGCAGGATCGCGCCGCCCGGGATGCCGAACATGACCTCGACACCCTCTTGCTCGAGGCTCTTGATGGCTGCTTGTGCTCCACTGATCTTCATCTGCGCTCCTCGTTGGACGCCGCACGGTCGGCTGCTCGATGGATCTCTAAGATGACTTCGTTCGCGGTTGCGATGCGGATGCCGATACCTTCGAGATCGCGAAGGTTCGCGATCCGGGTGTCTTCTGTGCCGGTCGCGAGGCCGTCCTCGACCGCGATCACGTCGTAGTCGAGCGCGACCGCGTCGACCATCGTCGCGCGCGGGCAGTTCGGAAGGTTCTGGCCCATCACCGCGATGCGGTCGATGTCGGCGCGGCGGAGCAGAAGGTCGAGCTCGGTCTGCATGAAGGCGCTGAAGCGCTGCTTCACGATGATCGGCTCTCCGGGCTCCGGCGTCAGCCGGTCGATGATCTGGCGGCCCCAGGTCCCTTCGATGAAGAAACCGCGGTCATTCTGGAAGTAGGGAACGCGGAACCGCTCGACATCCCACGAGTCGGCGCGGTAGGACCGGACCGCGTGGATGACCGGCTGCCGGGTCTCGCGGAAGGCCTGAAGGACCCGCGCCATCGTCTCGGCGCGGTGCGCGGCGTCGCGGATGAACATGCGCCCTTCCGGGTGGCACATGTCGTTCTGCATGTCGATGATCAGCAAACCGGTCCTGCTCATCCCGCTACTCCGTCTGTGGGTCTGGATTCGCCCTAACAAAAACCTCTCGCCCCAAGAAAAAACCTCCCGCAGAGCGAGAGGTGAGCGCGCCCGGCCGAGCCGGCGCGCGCTAAACGAGAACTACGACCGTTCCGCGGGCGAAAGTCCTCGTCTTCATGGCTCGGAGAGTCTGCCAGCCCGTCCCAGGGGTGTCAACAAGCTGGCCGGTCGGTCGACCGCTTACCCCTCGCTCATCCCGGCGCCCAGCAGCGCCTGCCGCGCGGTCGCGCGCATCCTGACGAGCAGCCTGTTCGTGACGGACTTCGCGTCGGGATGCACTCCCCCGTTCGGCTTCGCCGCGTCCCGCCATGCCTGCGCGCGCCGCTCATGCTCGGAAGCGTCTCCGAGCTCGCGGCAATCGAGGCGATCGCCGTTCAGGTCGACCACGATCGTGTCGCCTTCTTCGACGAGGGCGATGGGGCCGCCGAGGAACGCCTCCGGCTGTACATGACCGATGACCAGCCCGACCGAGCCACCAGAGAACCGGCCGTCCGTCAGGAGGGCGATCGTGATCCCCCTCTCGCGGCACAGAGCTGTGATCCGCGACGTCGGATCGAGCATCTCCGGCATCCCAGGCGACCCGCGCGGACCCTCATACCGAACGACGACCATGTCACCGTCGGCGAACGTCTCCGGAGAATCCTCGAGGGCTTCGATCAGCGACGACTCCGCGTTGAAGACGCGCGCGCGCCCGACGAAGACACCGTCTTTGATCCCGGCTTCGATGCCGGCGACTTTGATCACCGCGCCGCCCTCCGGCGCCAGGTTGCCCTTTAGCAGGCGAAGACCTCCGGACGATTTGAACGGTTTCGCGATCGAGTGAACGACCACATGGTCGGGCACAGGAGGATTCAGACGCTTCACCTGGCCGCCCAGCGTTTCGCCCGTGCACGTCATGCAGTCTCCGTCGAGGAAGCCGGCATCGAGCAGCTCTTTGACGATGACCTGAAGGCCACCCTTCGCATCCACGTCGACCATCGAATAAGGGCCGAACGGTCTCGCCGCCACGAGAACCGGTACGCGATGTGAGAGGGAGTTGAACTCTGCCTGGCTGATGACATCTCGCCACAAGTCGATGCCCGCGGCCCGGGCGATCTCGACGCTGTGCAAGAGCACGTTCGTGGAGCCGCCGAGAGTGATCGCGACGGTGATCGCATTCCGGAGCGATACAGGGGTGACGATGTCGCGCGGTCGGATGCCCTTGTCGACGAGGCCGACCAGACAGTCCACGAGCTCATCCGGGAACTCCTTGAGGCGCCTGGGATCTTCCGACGCCGGCGTGACCATATGAAGCGGCTCCATCCCAAGCGCCGCGAAGAACGATTGCATCGTGTTGTACGTGAACATGCCGCCGCAGCTCCCCAAACCGGGACAGGCGTGCAACGCATAGCGTCTCAGCTTCTCGGCGTCGGGATCGCCGGCGATCTGGAACGCGGACACGATGTCGATGGGCTCTCCGGTTTCGGGCTCGATGCCCGGTCGTATCGATCCGTCGGAGACGAGGACGGCAGGTTCGTTGTGCTCGAGCAGCGCGGCCAAGGTTCCGACGGGAGGCTTGTCGCATGCGACGACGGCGATGATGCCCTTCATGTCGCTGCCGGACACGTGCAGGCAGACGGTGTCGTGTGAAACCTCTCGCCCTATGAGCGAGAACCGCATCCGGTCGGTTCCGTTGAGCTGCCCGTCGGAGATGCCGAGGGCGTACGCCGGTGGGATGAGCCGGACGGACAGGTCGTTGCGAACGATACGGTCGGCGATGGCAGCGTGGATGGCTTCCACCTTCTGCGTGACCCCGAGATAACACTGGCTATCGCCGAGGTTGCCGATCACGCCCCACACTTGATCGTGGATCTTGGCCGGGTCTTGTCCTAGGAAGCGTGCGGTGCCGACGCGCTGAACATCGCGCCCCGGATTCTGCGAGACGAAGCTCTTATCTTCACGCGAAGGAGTCATCGACTTTCGCGAAGGATACCGGCTCGGGCCGGGAGCCGTTACGGCTTTGCGATCGTCAGGACTAGGCGGAAGTCTTGGTCGCTCCCCGAGATACTGGACTGGATCCCGAGCGCCTGGAGCGGCGTCACGTACGGCTGCACGTTCCGCTCGTAGTCCGAGTACCCGTTTGGATTGCTCAGCTTGAGTAAACCCTCTACGAGCGTCCGGACGCGGTCGAGACGCACGAAGAGCTGGAACACTGTTGGCTTCGTGGGATCGACGGTCGCCTTGTAAACGGTGTCGTTCCCGAGCGATGAACCAGAGGGGTTGAGAAGCCGCTGCGCGTACTGAGGGCTGCTCGCGATGATGACGCGATCCGAAGTGACGTGCACGACCACGTCCTCGCCGATCGAAGTCTTGATCGTCAGCCCGTTCGCGTTCGTAACAACTTTGCCCTTGGAACCTAGCAGTGCGCCGAGGTGCGTCCGCAATGCGTTCAATGTGCGGCCGAGAGCGGCCCGGTCGGTCGGCTCGATCAGGATGCCGATGTCGGGGATCGGCGGGTTCGTGACCGGACCGATCACGATCGAAAGCTCGCCCTTGAGCCACGGCAACAAGTCCTTCTGCAAGTTCAGTCCGAGTGCCTGCTCGATCCCTTTGAGAGCATCCGCGACTTGAGGCACACCGGGAACCGGCACTTTGAGTGCCGCCGGTTGCAGACCGAAGCCTTTGTTCAATGTCTTGAGGAGATTCCCTACTAGGTCGCCGAGGTCGAAGAAGCTGACCGAACCGAGGACGTCGTCGGGCGTGGTCGGCAGGATCTTGAACGTCCCCGCTTTCGCGCCGCCGGGCGATTGCGGCAATGACGAATGGCCGGACAGAACGATGCCCTGCGACTCCGCGCGCAGGCTGACCGCGACGATCCCGGACCCACCGGTGAGCGCCGAGCCGCCGAGGATGTCGCCGCGGAGCGTCGGAGCGATGCCCGCCAGCTTGCTGAGATCGGCGTACGCGAAGATCAGTCCATCCCCGCCGGCGCGATCGTGCTCGCGCTTGTAGCTGGCGTTGTCGGCGAGCGTGTGGCCGCTCGTAACAGCGTTCTTGAACGAATCGATGTTGTTCTGCGTCTGGCCGAGATAGGCAACCCCGCCCTCGATCAGAAAGGCCGGCGCCGTGGGTGAGCTGTTCTTGATCTTGGTCAGCGCCTTTTGCGCTGCGGATGCATCTCTGACCGAAACGATGCCGATCACATTCGGCACGCTCGCACCGGTATCGGACGACCCAGTTGGTGCCAGGACCGCGATCGCGATCTGGGAACCGACCCACGGCTTCACGTCGTTCCGGTACGAGAGCTTGAGATTCTTCAATGCTTTATCAAGCGCGTCGTCGAGCTTCGTTCCCACATCCTTGGAAACGCTCGCGGGGAAGCGGGACAACAGGTCTTGGATGTGTTGCTGTTGATCGAGAGATGGATGAAGCGAGAACTTGATGTACGCGGCCGCGGTATCCGGAACGAAGTGGTCCAGCGATTGAGTTGAGTTGGACGCCCGCAACAGCAGGGCCGTACCCCCGCCTGTGAGGACGACCAGGATCACAAGGATGAGCGCTGTTACGCGCGCGCGGCTGGCGCGCGACGCGGGAGTAACCAGCTCTGAAGTAGCCGGGCCGGCCTCGTACGGAGGCGGTGGGGTCGGCTGATCAGGCGTCGGAGGCTGCTCGTCCATATCGCCGCCGAGTTTAGGGGCAGCCCGAGGGGCCTACAAGGACCTTCAGCCCGGTTTCGTGCGATACACGCGCGTGTCGGCCACCATGTCATGCCAGGTCCGTTTTTCCACGTCCCACGCAGCCCACAAGTATCCAAGGCCTAGGACCAAACCGGACACGATGGCCATCGCTGCGCGCGCTGCCGACCGCCCGATGTCGACGCGATCGCCGTTCGTCCGCATCACGCGGACGCCCAGCGCCATCGCCCCGAGGGTCTGTCCGTTGACGAGACCGATCATCAACCACGCGTACAAGAACTGTGCCGGTACGGCCGCGGGGTTGTATCCGACCGAAACGTGGTTGGGGCCGATCTCGACCGTTCGCGCCAACGGTGACGTCACGAGGCCGATGATGATGGCGTCGATAACCAAGGC
>DATGHY010000003.1:0-8039 GCA_035307625.1 Actinomycetota bacterium | reverse complement strand
ATTTCGTCCTCAACGCAGAGCCGAACGAGCTGTTCGTCTCGCGCGCGTGGGCGGACGAAGGCGTGACGCTCAAGCGATACATGCCGCGCGCGCAAGGCCGGGCGTACCGGATCAACAAGCGCACGGTCCACATCACGATCTGTGTTGAGCCGAGGGAGGCATAGTGGGTCACAAGATCAACCCCAACGGCTTCCGCCTCGGCGCGAACCCGAACTACGAGTGGCACTCGCGCTGGTACGCGGACAAGTCGTATCAGGCGTGGCTGCAGGAAGATATCCGCGTTCGCCAGTACGTCTACAAGACCTTGTCCCACGCCGGCATCTCGCGCGTCGACATCGAGCGCAAGGGTGAGGACCGCATCCAGGTCGACATCCACACGGCGCGCCCCGGCATCGTGATCGGTCGCCGTGGCGCCGAGGTCGACCGTATCCGCGACGACCTGAAGAACATCACGCACAAGGACAACATCCAGCTGAACGTGTTCGAGATCAAACAACCCGAGCTCGAAGCGCCGCTCGTTGCGCAAGGGATCGCCGAGCAGCTTGTAGGCCGCGTCTCGTTCCGCCGCGCGATGCGCCGCGGGGTGCAGGCCGCGATGCGCGCAGGCGCGAAGGGGATCCGAGTTCAGGTCGGCGGCCGCTTGGGTGGCGCCGAGATGAGCCGCTCCGAGTGGTACCGCGAGGGCCGTGTCCCGCTGCACACGCTGCGCGCGGACATCGACTACGGGATGCGCGAAGCGCACACGCAGTTCGGCGGGCGCATCGGGGTCAAGGTCTGGATCTATCGCGGCGACGTGATGCCGACGCTGGAAGAGAAGGAAGCCGAGCTCGCGAAGGCGCGCGCGCGCGCCGCCGCGACGGGCGACCTGATCCCAGCGGCGATCCCGCCGCGTGAGCGCGCGCCGCGCGAACGTCCGGGCGGGGGCCGGGGTGCACCGGGTCGTGGTGCGAAGCCGGGCGCACGTGGCACGGGGGCGCGCGCGCCGCGAGGCACCGGCGCTCCGCGGGCGCCACGCGCGGCTGCTCCCAAGGCCAAGGCAGAGCCGAAAGCAGCGCCGAAGGCGCCCGAACCAACGCCGGACGCAACACCCGAAGCTCCGAAGGACGAGGCGTAGATGCTGGCACCGAAGAAGGTCAAGCACCGCAAGCACCATCGCGGCCGCATGCGCGGGCTCGCGAAGGGTGGAACGCGTGTGTCGTTCGGCGACTACGGCTTGCAAGCGACGGAGCCGTCGTGGGTCACGGCGCGCCAGATCGAGGCTGCTCGAGTTGCCATGACCCGCCACATCAAGCGCGGCGGCAAGGTCTGGATCAACATCTTCCCGGACAAGCCCTACACGAAGAAGCCGGCCGAAACGCGGATGGGCTCGGGGAAGGGCAACCCGGAAGGATGGGTCGCGGTCGTGAAGCCGGGCCGCGTCATGTTCGAGATCGCCGGCATCGACGAGGAGACGGCGCACGAAGCCATGCGTCTCGCCGCGCACAAGCTTCCGTTGAAGACCAGGTTCGTGAAACGGGAAGAGGGCGAGTGACAGTGACCAAGCCCGAAGAACTGCGTGACCTGTCGGACGAGGAGATCGACACGAAGCTGGCCGAGGCGAAGGAAGAGTTGTTCAACCTTCGGTTCCAGCTGGTGACCGGGCAGCTCGACAACCCGATGGCGATCAAGATCATGCGGAAACAGATCGCGCGCATCCTGACGGTGATCCGCGAACGCGAGCTCGCGGTCCTCGAAGGTGCCGCGGCGGAGGAAGCCTGATGGAAGAACGTTCGAGCAGCCGGAAGACGCGCGTCGGCGTCGTCGTGAGCGACAAGATGGACAAGACGGTGGTCGTCGCGGTGCGCGACACATACCGTCACCCGCTCTACGGCAAGACGCAGCGGCGGCTGACGAAATACAAGGCGCACGACGATGCGAATACGTGCGGCGTGGGTGACCGCGTTCGCATCTCCGAGACGCGGCCGCTGTCGAAGACGAAGCGTTGGCGCGTTGCGGAGATCCTGGAGAAGGCGAAATAAATGATTCAACAAGAATCGCGGCTGAAGGTCGCGGATAACACCGGTGCGAGGGAGATCCTTTGCATCCGGGTGCTCGGTGGTTCCGGCCGCCGGTACGCCGGGATCGGGGACATCATCGTCGCGTCTGTGAAAGATGCGCTCCCGGGCGCGCCGGTGAAGAAGGGCGAGGTCGTGAAAGCGGTCGTCGTTCGTACCCGTAAGGAGCGGCGACGCCCGGACGGCTCGTACATCCGCTTCGACGAGAACGCCGCGGTTCTCATCAACGATCAGATGAACCCGCGCGGGACCCGCATCTTCGGACCGGTCGCGCGCGAACTGAGGGAGAAGCGATTCATGAAGATCATCTCGTTGGCTCCGGAGGTGCTTTAGAGGTGCCGGGGCTGAAGATCAAGAAGGGCGACACCGTCGAGGTGTTGAGCGGCAAGGACCGCGGCAAACAAGGCCGCGTCGTGAATGTGTACCCAGACCGCGGCAAGGTGATGGTCGAGCACGTCAACCAAGTCAAGCGTCACGAGACGGTGCGTCCGACGAAGTCGGGCGGCGGTATGCAGGGCGGGATCATCACCAAGGAGATGCCGCTCGACGTCTCCAACGTCGCCGTGGTTTGTCCGACCTGCGGCAAGCCGACGCGCGTCGGCTACTCATTCGGGCCCGACGGCAAAGAGCGTCAGTGCAAGCACTGCGGAGGCAAGATCTGATGGCGACCGAGACGCTTACCCCGCGCCTGAAAGAGCGCTACCGGAGCGAGATCGTTCCCGCGCTGAAGCAGGAGCTGGGCCTTGCGAACGTGATGCAGGTGCCGCGCGTGGTCAAGGTCGTCATCAACATGGGGATCGGCGAGGCGCTGAAGGACGCCAAGCTGATCGAGGGTGCAACCAAGGACCTCGCGACGATCACCGGCCAGAAGGCGCTCGTCACCAAGGCACGCAAGTCGATCGCGAACTTCAAGCTCCGCGAGGGGCAGGCGATCGGCGCGAAGGTGACGCTGCGAGGCGATCGTATGTGGGAGTTCCTCGACCGGCTGCTCTCCATCGCACTGCCACGTATCCGCGACTTCCGCGGCCTTCCGACCAAGATGGACGGCTCGGGTAATTACACGTTCGGCGTGACCGAGCAGCTGATCTTCCCCGAGATCGAATACGACAAAGTCGTACGCGTCCGGGGCATGGACATCACGGTCGTAACGACCGCTGAGAACGACGACCAAGCGCGCGCATTGCTGAAGGCGCTCGGGTTCCCCTTCCGGGAGAGAAGCTGATGGCGAAAACAGCATTGATCCAGAAGCAGCAGCGCAAGCCGAAGTTCAGCTCGCGCGGATACAACCGCTGCAAGCGCTGCGGGCGGCCGCGCGCGTACTACCGCAAGTTCGGGCTCTGCAGGATCTGCCTGCGCGAGCTGGCCCACGCGGGCGAGCTGCCGGGCATCACGAAGTCGAGCTGGTGATACCGAGATGACGATGACCGATCCGATCGCAGACATGCTTACCCGCATCCGCAACGGCACGACGGCCGGGCAGGACGAGGTCGTTATGCCGTCGTCGAAGCAGAAGGTTGCGATCGCCGACATCCTGAAGCGCGAGGGATACATCGAGGAATTCGCCGTCGCGGGCGGGGAGGAAGGGCCCGTCCTGACGGTGACGCTCAAGTACGGGCCGAACCGGGAGAAGACGATCACCGGGATCAAGCGGATCTCGAAGCCCGGTCTTCGCGTGTACGCGAAACGCGACTCGCTGCCGCGCGTCCTCGGAGGACTCGGCATCGCGATCATCTCGACCTCGAAAGGCCTCGTAACGGATAAGCAAGCGCAGAAGGACCGGACCGGCGGCGAAGTTCTCTGTTTCGTGTGGTGATGCTGACGTGAGCAGGATTGGACGAAGCCCGATCGCGATCCCGCAGGGGGTCGACGTAAGCGTGTCCGGAAACCACATCACGGTGAAGGGCCCGAAGGCGACGCTTCAAGGCGACTTCCACCCGGAGATGGCCGTCGCGGTGCAGGACGGCGTCCTCACCGTGAGCAGGCCGACCGATGAGCGCAACCATCGCGCGCTTCACGGCCTGACGCGCTCGCTGATCGCGAACATGGTGCAGGGCGTGACCGAAGGCTTCTCCAAGGTGCTCGAGATCCAAGGCGTCGGCTACCGAGCAACTGCGAAGGGAAAGAACATCGAGCTGGCCGTCGGCTACTCGCACCCGGTTCCCATCGACGCGCCCGAAGGCATCACGTTCACCGTCGAAACGCCGACGCGTGTGGTCGTCAGCGGTGCCGACAAGCAGCTCGTCGGCCAGATCGCGGCCGACATCCGCGCGCACCGTCCTCCGGACCCGTACAAGGGCAAGGGCATCAGGTACGAGGGCGAGTACGTGCGGCGCAAGGCCGGGAAGGCGGCGAAGTAATGGCGCTCAAGAAAGTCGAATCGCGCGGTCACCGGCATGCGCGCGTGCGCAAGAAGATCGCAGGCACTGCCGAGCGGCCTCGCTTGGCCGTGTTCCGCTCGAACAAGCACATCTACGCGCAGCTCATCGACGACGTCGCCGGGCGAACGCTGGTCGCCGCCTCGGCGCTGGATGCGGACGCTGCGAAGGACGGAAAGAAGCAGGACGTCGCAAAGAGCGTCGGCGCGTTGCTCGGCAAGCGCGCGAAGGAAGCAGGGATCACCGCGGTCGTGTTCGATCGCGCGGGGTACCAGTACCACGGGCGCGTCGCGCAGGTCGCTGCGGGCGCGCGCCAAGCAGGACTAACTCTTTAAGGGATCGAGGGACTCATGGTCGAACGTCGCAGGTCGGGTGGCTCCGATGACGGAGGAGCTCCGCAGTTCGAAGAAACGGTCGTCGCCATCAACCGCGTCGCGAAGGTTGTGAAAGGTGGTCGCCGGTTCTCGTTCACCGCGCTCGTCGTCGTGGGAGACCGCAACGGCCGCGTCGGGGTCGGTTACGGCAAGGCGAAAGAAGTGCCGGCCGCGATCCAGAAGGGCGTCGAGATCGCGAAGCGCTCGATGTTTGTCGTGCCGCGCGTCGGCTCGACGATCCCGCATGAGGTGATGGGCGAGGAAGGCGCAGGGCGCGTGCTGCTGAAGCCCGCATCGCCGGGTACCGGGATCATCGCCGGTGGACCCGTGCGCGCGGTGCTCGAGTGCGCCGGCGTGAACGACGTGCTGTCGAAATCGCTCGGGAGCGGCAACCAGATCAACATCGTGCATGCGGTCGTGGACGGGCTCCGTCAGCTTCGGATGCCGTCGGAGGTTGCGCGCGCGCGCGGCCGATCGGTCGAGGAGATCGCGCCGAAGCGGATGCTCGAGGCGACGGGGACGGAGACGCTCTAGTGGCGCAGGTGAAGATCACGCTCGTGAAGGGGCTCGTCGGGACGACCGAGCGCCAGCGCGCGACGGTTCAGACGCTCGGGTTGCGCGCGATCCGCCAGTCGGTCGTGCGCCCGGACGGTCCCGCGCTGCGAGGCGCGCTGCGCTCCGTCTCGCATCTCGTGAAGGTCGAGGAGGTTTCTCAGTGAAGCTCCATCATTTGCGACCGGCCCCGGGCGCGCACAAGAAGGCGCGCCGCGTCGGCCGAGGCCACGGCTCCGGCCGGGGGAAGACCTCAGGCCGCGGGACGAAGGGCTCGGGCGCGCGAACCACGGTCCCGGTGTGGTTCGAGGGCGGCCAGATGCCGCTCCAACGCCGCCTCCCGAAGCTGGGCGGCTTCTCGAATGCCCGGTTCAAGGTCACATACCTGCCGGTCAACGTGGAAGCGCTCAACTCGTTCGGGTCGGGGGCCACGGTAACGCCGGAAAGCCTCCGAAGCGCGGGGCTCGTGCGGAAGAGCCGCGGACAGGTGAAGATATTGGGCAGAGGTGACGTGACCGTGGCTCTCACGGTGAAGGCCCACGCCTTCAGCGAGACGGCCAAGGCGAAGATCACTGCCGCCGGCGGGACCGTCGAGGTCTTGTAGGAGGGAAAACGTGCTGCGGGCTTTCGTCAACGCCTGGAAAGTCAAGGACCTTCGCTACAAGATCCTCTTCACGTTATTCATCATCGGCATCTACCGGTTGGGCGCGCACATACCGCTGCCGGGTGTCGACATCGCTCAGCTGCACGCGCTCGAGCGGCAAGCATCGCAGAGCGGCGGCATCTACTCCCTGATCAACCTCTTCAGCGGCAAGGCGCTAACCCAGATGGCCGTGTTCGCGCTCGGGATCATGCCGTACATCACGAGCTCGATCATCATGCAGCTGCTGACCGTTGTGATCCCTCGCCTCGAAGCTCTTCAGAAGGAAGGCGAGCTCGGGCAGAAGAAGATCACGCAGTACACGCGCTACATGACGGTCGTCTTGGCGCTGCTGCAGTCGCTGGGCATCATCGTTACTGCGAACAACGGCACCTTGTTCGGGGGCGCGATCCGCGACCTCTTCCCACACCTGACGGTCGGACGCACGTTCCTCATCGTGCTCACGCTGACGGCGGGGACATCCCTGATCATGTGGCTCGGGGAGACCATCACGCAGCGCGGCATCGGCAACGGCATGTCACTGTTGATCTTCGCGTCGATCATCGCCGGGATGCCGGGTAACGCGACGGCGCTGTGGGCGAGCGCAGGCCCCGGGAAAGGAACGGTGTTCATAGCGCTCGGGCTGCTTATCGTGGTCGCGGTGGTTCTGGTCGAGCAGGCCCAAAGGCGAATACCCGTGCAATACGCGAAACGTGTCGTTGGGCGAAAGACCTACGGTGGCGCGTCCACCTACATCCCGATGAAGGTCAACCAGGCCGGCGTCATCCCGATCATCTTCGCATCGTCGCTGCTGTACCTGCCCGTGCTCGCGTCGACCATCATCCACAACGCGTGGCTCACGCGCTTCGTCGACAGCAATCTGTCGAACCAGAACCACATCAGCTGGTGGTACGTGGGGTCCTACTTCGTCCTCATCATCTTCTTCACGTATTTCTATACGGCGATAACTTTCAACCCCGCCGACGTTGCGGACAACATGAAGAAGTACGGCGGGTTTATCCCCGGCATCAGACCCGGCAAGCCGACGTCCGACTATCTTTCGCACATCCTGACTCGCATCACGTTGCCCGGTGCGATGTTCCTCGGCGCGATCGCGGTGCTGCCCTTCATCGCGCAAGGAGCGTGGAAGGTTTCATCCTTCCCGTTCGCCGGTACGGCGGTGCTGATCATGGTCGGTGTCGCGCTTGAAACGATGAAGCAGATCGAGTCGCAGTTGATGATGCGCCACTACGAAGGCTTCCTGAAGTGAATGGGTGTCACCTCAAATCGCTTCCTGACCGTAGGACAAGCGGAGTTCAGAGCGCCGTCGCTCTCATGGTGTGATCGTGACACAGATGAACTTGCTCCCGTAATACGAACCATTTGACAGCTTCACCCAGGTCCTTGTGCAGATTTGATCCTTGCTACCTACGTAGTTGTTAACCCACCACCCATACGTGTGACTGGTCGAGCAAGGAGTCTTCCACGAGGCGCCTTGCTGCTGCCACCAATACCAATTCTGGCAATCGGCAAACCAGTAGAAGTTTATTGACTTAGTGGTCTCCCACACATGGAAGTTAGTCTGCGAGAGTGCTGCTCCGGGCGCGAACCAACCCACCTGCACGTAGCCAAATTGATACTCGACTGAACTTATGAATTTCTGAGCCCCCACGTCGACGTAGTTCACCCAATCACCGGAGCCATTGACGCCGATGCATGGAACAACCTCATTTGAACCAGCAATGCTCGACCCGCACTCGTCCGATACGGTGGCCGCTGCAAGTTGTATCGGCGCGATGATGAACGAGGTAACGAAAAGAATGACCGAAGTTCCCATCAATAGGCGACTTGGCTTCGTTCTGCTGTGCACGGGGGGAATAGTCGATTGAGGCGACGGGCCAATGCTCTGTTCCCCTCCTGAGAAGTACAAGCGTGCCATCTCCACACCCCCCCGGCCCGACGTCGGGCCGATCAGTGCGTCCAGACCCGGTGAGAACTCTCGCCAAGCAGTAACGCCACCTTGGTCCTAGTTGGCTTAATGGGC
>DATGHY010000002.1:0-4971 GCA_035307625.1 Actinomycetota bacterium | reverse complement strand
TTCATGTTCGTCGACGAGCTCGTGCGCATGGGCGCCGATATCCGCACCGAGGGGCATCACGCCGTGATCCGCGGGCTCGACGAGCTGCAGGCAGCGCCGGTGCGCGCGCCGGACATCCGTGCGGGTGCGGCGTTGGTGATCGCCGGCTTGGCTGCCAGCGGCACGACCGAGATCACCGGGCTCGAGTACATCGACCGCGGCTATCAGTCGTTCGATGAAACGCTGTCCTCGCTGGGAGCGGCGATCCAACGAGAGTCGGTCCAGCGGGCGCTCCAAGCGTGACGCAGAAGGCCTGCTCGAACTGCGGGCATCCGCTCAGCGAATACGCGCGCTTCTGCCCCAACTGCGGTCAAGACGTCACGACACCGACCGGCACCGTGATGCTCGCGACCACGGCCTCCGAAGCCCCGTTCGCATCGGACGAACCAGAAGACGAGCAGCCTAACTGGCGCGCGATCGAAGGTCTTGCGATCTTCTTGATCGCGATCATCGCAACCGTTGTGATCTCGTTGCCGCTTGGCTTCGTGCTGCGACCGCTCAGCAACTGCGACTCTCTGCCAACCGCAGCGGCTCAGACCTGCCTCAACCATCGAGACCTATTGCTCGCGCTTACGACCGGTGTGAACGAGCTCGCTCTGCTGGTCTCGGTGGTGCTCTGGGTCCGTTTGGTTCACAAGCGACGGCCGCGCGCGCTCGGCTTCAAGAGCTTCACCCCGGCGAATGTGGGGATGGGGGTCGCGATCGGGGTCGCCGGCCTGTTCGTTGCCGGGATCATCAGCATCGTGCAAGCCTCGATAATCCAGAGCTTCACGCATAGGACCGTCGAGGCCCCGAAACAGATCTCTCTGCAGCACAACCCGCAAGCGATCGCGCTGGTCATCATCGGCATCAGCGTCGTCCTGCTCGCGCCGCTCGCGGAGGAAGCGTTCTTCCGAGGGTTCATCTTCCGACGGCTCGCGCAGCGCTATCGGATCGGGATCGCGGTCGCGCTCTCTGCCGCGATCTTCGGCCTTGCCCACTTGATCCCGTTGATCATGTTGCCGATCTTCGGCCTCGGCGTTCTGCTGGCGTCGATCGTGCGCGCGCGCAAGAGCATCGTGCCGTCGATCTTCGCCCACATGACGTTCAACGGGATCCAGATCGCGATCCTGATCGCGCGCAAGCAGTATTAGGGCCTTGTTGAGCAGCCGCCGCGCGCACGACTAGACTCGCGCGGCGATCCAAGCCAGCACCGTACGAAGGGGGATGCCGTGCCCGTCTTTCCGAGTCAGGATTGGCTCACCGAGTACGTCGACCTGATCAACACGTCCAAGGAGTACGAAGAAGCCGCATCGAGCTGGGAGGGAGACCTCTCGTACGTGTTCGAGCGAGAGCCGGATAAGAAGGTCCCCGACGACGTGTGGGTGTGGATCGACCTTTGGCACGGCAAGTGCCGCGATGCGAAGTTCGGCGTCACCCAAGAAGAAGGGGAGAAGGCGCGTTTCATCATCCGCGCGCCGTACTCGCGGTGGAAAGAGGTCATCCGCAAGGAGCTCGACCCGATCAAGGGGATGATGCAGGGGAAGCTGAAGCTGAAGGGCGACCTTCCGACGATCGTTCGGTACGTCAAGGCCGCGAACGAGCTCGTGAACATCGCCGGCTCCGTGCAGACGCAGTTCGTCGACGAGAGCTGACGGTGGAGCTGGTCGTCACCACGCCGGACGCCCCGCCGCTCGGAACGATGATCGCCGACCTCGTCCGAAGCAACATCGAGAAGGAGCCTGAGCGTGCGCATCTCGCGCACGGCGTTGCGGGCAGGATAAACATCAACGCGACCGACGTGGAGTCCGTGATCGGGATGCTTTTCACGGGAACGAGCGTGCGGATCGGACCCGAGCTCCCTGCGCCCGATCTCGAGGTCGTGTGCGACTCTGCGACGTTGATGGAGCTGGCAAACGTCAAGCTGCGCTTCGGCCGCCCCGACCCGATGACGCCCGAGGGCCGTGCGATCCTGACGAAGATGATGCGAAAGCAGCTCGTCGTTCACGGCATGATGGCGCACCCGAAGCTGCTCACCCGGCTGCAGAAGCTGTTCACGGTCGCGTGAAGGTCGCATTCGTCGGGGGCACCGGTCCCGCGGGGATCGGGCTGGGCGCGCGCGCCGCGCGCGCGGGCCACGACGTGCTTGTCGGATCGAGATCGGAGGAGCGCGCGCGCGAAGCCGCCGCGAAGATCGTTGAGCTGGCAGGGACCGGAAACGTCTCCGGCAGCACGAACGAGAACGCGATCCCATCAGCGGACGTTGTCGTTCTCTCGGTCCATGCAGAGGCGCAGGCGGAAGCGGTGCGCGCGCTGGCCGGCCTGCTCGACGGGAAGGTCGTCGTGAGCATGGCCAACCCGGTGACCGTGGCCGAAGGGCGCGCGACGTTCGACGCTCCGCCTGCGGGGTCGCTGGCCGAGCAGGCACAGCGCGATGCGCCGAGCGCGCGCGTCGTCAGCGCGCTACACGAGATCAGGGTGTCGCGCTTCGCGAAGGTCGATCGCGCGATCGACTCGGACACGATCGTGACCGGCGACGACGATGCGGCGAAGGAAGCGGTCATGGCGCTGTGCGCGGACGTCGGGGTACGCCCGGTCGACGGCGGGCCGCTCGTGAATTCGCGCTACGTCGAGGCGTTCGTGGCCGTGTTGGTGTCGATCAACTTCCGCTACAAAGCCGGCGTCAGCTACCGAATTACCGGGTTTAGACAGGCGTAGTGGGGAGAAACTTCCATATTGACGTAACGGCCAATGGGCTAAAATGCCTATGCCGTACCGGGCGCGCGTGATGAGCGCACGCGTTCCGGCTCTGTTCCGAAGCAGGTGGCGGCCGTTGCGGTGGAACGTGGGGGACAAGACCGAATGCTGAAACCGCCCGAGCAACCGGCGAACCCAAAAGCCGCTGCCGGCGATGAGCCCAATCTGATCGTTCGATCCGTCGCGCCCGAGACCGAGCTATCGGTCGAGCGATCGCTCCGGGAGCGCGCGCAGCGAACGGCCGGCCTGCTGTGGCGCCTCCAGTCGCTCACCGCGGCGTTCGCCAGCGCTCAGACGACCGACGAGGTCGCCGACGCGGTTGTTACGACCGGGCTCGCCGCGATGGATGCGGCGTCCGGCGCACTCGCTCTGCTGAACCCCGAACGCGAGACGCTGACGATCGTACGAGCATCGGGGTACCGCTCCGACGTCGAAACGAACTGGAAGACGTTCGCCGTCTCGGACAACCTTCCCCTGTCCGAAGCAGTGCGGACCCGCGACCTCGTTCTGCTTGGAAGTCGGGAAGAGCGAGACGAGCGGTACCCGATGCTGGCGACCGAAAGGACGGGGAACAACTCGTTCGCCTGCGTTCCCTTGATCGTCGAGCAGCGTGTGGTCGGCGGCCTCACGTACAGCTTCGACGACCAACGCGTGTTCACCGACGACGAGCGTTCCTTCCTGCTCGCCCTGGGGCAGCTGACCGCGCAGGCACTGGAGCGTGCGCGCCTCTACGAGGCCGAGCACCACGCGCGCGCATACGCGGAAACCGCTGCGTCGCGCCTTCGCTTCTTGGCCCAAACGAGCGACCTGCTGTTGTCGTCGCTGGAGTACGAGCAGACGCTGCAGATCGTCGCTCGCTCGTGCGTTCCGAAGCTCGCGGACTGGTGCGTCATAGACCTGCTCGAGGAGGACGGCACCGTCAAGACCCTCGCGGTCGAGCACGTCGACCCGGAAAAAGTTCAGTGGGCACTCCGGCTGCGGGACCGTTTCGAGGACCCGGTGGATGCCGAGGGTGGCGTCCGTCGCGTGATCCGCTCCGGCCAGCCGGAGCTCTACGAACAGGTGACGGACGAAGCGCTGGTCGAGGGCGCGCAAGACGAGGAGCACCTCGCGATCCTGCGCGAGCTCGGGATGACGTCGGTGATGATCGTCCCGATGCGGGCGCGCAACCACGTGATCGGCGCGATCACGTTCGTTTCGACGACGGAGTCGGAGCGGCATTACGGACCGGAGGACCTGAACCTCGCGATCGAGGTTGCGCACCGTTCGGCGATCGCGGTCGAGAACGCGCGCCTGTTCCGCGACGTACGTGGAGTACAGGAGGACCTGCGACTGCAAGCGGCACTCTTGCGCGCGCAAGGCGAAGCGATGCTGGACGGCTTCGTCGTGACGGATACCGAAGACCGCGTGCTGCTTTACAACAAGCGGGTGCTCGAGCTGTTCAACCTGACCGACGCCGACCTATCGGAGAACTACGCGCGCGCGGTTCGCAAGAAAGCCGCACAGACGGTGGACCCCGACGCGTACATGGTGCGCCGCCGGCAGCTCACCATGGACCCGAACGCGTCGGGCCGCGACCAGATCGTGTTCGGTGACGGCCGCGAGTTCGACCGGTGGACGGCGCCGCTGAACGATGAAGCCGGCGAGCTCCGCGGACGCGCGTGGTACTACCGCGACGTAACGACGGAGCGCCGAGCGGCGAGGCAGCTCGAAGAGGGACAGCGGAGGGCGGCGCTGCTGGCAGAGGCTGGTGCAGCGCTCACGTCGTCGACCGAATACGAGGTCTTATTGCACCGGCTTGCGACCGTCATGGTGGAGTGGTTCTCCGACTGGTGCGCGATCGATCTCCTGCAGCGTGACGACTCGGTCCAGCGGCTGATCGTCGAGGGCCGGGACCGGCAGCGCATCGCGGATGTGATGAGGGTGGACGCACTGCGGCGTTCCCCATCCGATCCCACGGCGAGCCAGGGCGTCCGGCGCGTGATCCAGACCGGCCAGTGGGACATGCGGGATTCGATAGAGGACGAGTGGCTCGAGCGGGAAGCGAACGGCCGGGATGACTACCTCGCGCTGCTCCGAAGCCTAAAGATCCGCTCGTACCTTTGCGTGCCACTGCAGGTCGGAGAACGGATCCTCGGCGCGCTGACGTTCGTCACGACGGACGACGGTCGTGTCTTCGGGCCGGCAGATCTTGCC
>DATGHY010000001.1:0-6157 GCA_035307625.1 Actinomycetota bacterium | reverse complement strand
GGCGGTTGGTCTCGCTGCCGAAGTTGCGGTGGCGGATGAAGGAGCTGGGCGCGCGCACGGTGCTCATCAAGCTGGTCGACGAGCGCGCGCATGGCGTCACGGAAAGCAGGTTAGAGATCCGGGTGTTGCGCGCGTTGCGCGCGGCCGGACTGCCGAAGCCGGTCATCCAGCATCGCGTCGGGCGCTATCGCGTCGACCTGGCGTACCCAGCCGCACGCATCGCCATCGAATGCGACGGCTACCAGTTTCACTCCGGCCGGCGCGCCTTCGATTCAGACAGAGCGCGGCGCAATGTGCTCACTGCGATGAAGTGGACGGTCTTGCACGCGACGTGGACGGATATCGAGCAGCTTGTGGCGACGGTCGCAGCGTTGATCGCTTAGGGCGAGCAGCCGCACGCTCCGTCGCAGAACGGCGCGTTCGATGTCTTCGTGCAGCCACAGACGGCCGCGCGCGTCTCGTGTATCGGTCCGTCCGGCCCCATCAGATCGAAATCTCCGCGCAGCATCACCGGCCCGTCGGCGCGAACCTCCACGGTGGTTGGGGCGGAGGGCTGCTCGACGATGGAATCAGACACGAAGTGCAGCGCGCCCGAAGGACAACGCATCACGGCGTCGGCAACGGCAGACGCGGGCGCGTTGAAAGGTTGGATCCACGGGCGCGCCTTCCCATCGAACACCTCGGGGAGCGCGCGCAAACATTCCGCGAAGTGGCGGCAGCGCTTGCCGTCGTAATAGACGGTGATGCCGTCGCCGATGTACGCCTTGCCGGTGGGCTCCGTCAGGCCTCCATCTTCCCTTTGATGTTCTCGAGGTCCGCGCGCAAGCCCTTCGGCAGATCCTTCGCGATGCGGCGGCCGGTCAGCTTGGCCAACAAGGTTGGCTGAACCAACTCGGCGCCTTTGCGAACCGTCGTGACGTCGCCCGCGGAGGACAGCGCGAACCAGTGGTGCACGGTGCCGAGCGCGCCCTTCGAGTCCCACTCGAATTGCTTGGGCGCGTCGAGCGCGGTGACGGTGCTGTTCTCCTTCTGCGTGCCGAACTGCTTCGCCGTCGTGGCGTACGTCGAGCCGACGGCGATCGGGCCTTCACTGGTCTTCATGGCGGTCAGTCCGTGACCGGCCCACTCCGCATGCCGCTCGAAATCGCTAACGATCCCCCAGACCTTGTCGGCCGGTGCTTTCACGTCGATCGTCTCTTCCCAGCGTCGTTGTGCCATGTCCGACACCCCCTCTGCCCGTATTGTCGCGCGCACAGGCCGCCCGGGTACAGTCGGCTCGTGGATATCCACTCGTGGCAGAACTTCTTCGTGATCATGGGCAGCGCTGCGGGTGCGCTGACCGGCTTGATGTTCGTCGTGATCGCGTTGCGGCGCGACCAGATGGCCGCCGCCCCGGTACACGGGCGCCGGTCGTTCGCCACACCGACGATCGTGCACTTCACGACGGTCTTGGCCATCTCGGCGCTGCTCACCATGCCGGGCCTATCGGAGCACGCGGTCGGCTGGATCCTTATCGCCATCGCGGCGTCGAGCTGCAGCTACATGGCGTTCATCATCGACACCGCCCGTCGCCGCTTCGACTACAAGGCAGACCTGGAAGACACCCTGTTTCACTTTACTTTCCCGCCGCTGGCGCATCTGACCATCCTCGTAGCCGGCGTGCTCGCATTCAGCGAGCCGGGGTGGACGCTGTACATGGTGGCGTTAAGCCAGCTGACGCTGCTGGTCGTCGCGATCCACAACGCGTGGGATTCGGCCACATGGTTCGTGGTTCGTAGCTGACAGTACGTGCCGCTGCCCCGCCACATATGCCCGGCGAGGAGTTAAGCCACCCTCGATGCCCTGAACCCGAGACAAACGGGGCCATACTTTTCTTCTAAACACCCCCGGGCGACGCGGCCGCGTCCGGTCGAGGGGGCTGAGTCCTTGCGATCGCGCCGCCGCTTCGCGTCAGTGTTTGCCGTCATGTTCGCCATGACCGCATGCGCGGGACCCTCGGCGACCCACGTCCTCGCCGCATTTCGTCGCGCGGTGCCGCCGACGCCGTCCGCGCGCGCTCTCGCTCAGACGTCGACCCGGATGGAACGTCTCACGGGGCTGCGCTTGCCGATCCTGCTCTACCACCGCATCGAGTTCCTGGCGGGACGGTACACGCCGCTCGTCGTGGATCCGAACAAGTTCGCCGAGCAGATGGATGCGATCGCGCAGTCGAGCGCGGCGACACTGACGATCAGCGAGGCGCTGCAGGCTGCTCGGATGAAAAGAGTCTTTCCGCAAGGTGTCGTTGCGATCACGTTCGACGATGCGACCGAGGACCAATACATCAACGCGTGGCCGGTCCTTCTACGCGATCACTTGCGCGCGACGTTCTATGTGCCGACCGGCCGTGTCGGGCAGCCCGGGTACCTCACGTGGGCGCAGATCAAGGAGATGCGCTCGAGTGGCCTGATCGAGTTCGGCGCACACACGATCACGCATCGGGACCTGACGAAGATGTCACGCGCGGAGGCATGGCACGAGATCGCCGGCGGCAAGTCGATCCTGGAAAAGGAGCTAGGCGTCCCGGTGACCAGCTTCGCCTATCCGTTCGGGACGTTCGGCGAGCGCGAAGTCACGATGGCGTTCCTCGCCGGCTTCTCGAGCGCGCTGACGACGAAGTACGCGTGGACCCATGCGTTCGCGAGTGCGTTGCGATGGGGGCGCATCGAGGTGCACGAGACGAACTCCGGTGTCGACATCGCCGGCCTCGCGACCGCGAGCGGCGACCTGCACGCGGTAACGACTCTCGTCGACGTGTTCGGCTAGCGCGCGCGGGCCGCCGTCTCCGCGGCGAGACGCGCGAGGTTCTGCATGTGCTTGCGGTGCGCGCGGTGCACCATGAACCGCGTCATCGGGCGCATCGTCGGGAACAACCAATACGGCCGGTAGTTCTTGGGGAACACATCGCAGTTGTAGACGATGATCGAACCGCCCTCGGCCGGCCGGATCGTGTACCGATGCTCGAAAAGGCAGAGCCACGTCTCGCCGTTGCGCCGCTCGAGGGTGGATTCGGTGTCGAAGCCGAACGCCTTTCCAGGCCCGGCCTGTACGACGGTCGACTCGTCGTGGAAGGTCATCGAGCCGTTCCCGCTGTTCGCTCCGTTCGACTTCCATGTTGTGCCGACGGTCGCTTGCCCGGCGGGCGCGTCCATGTCGAGCAGCCGGAACCCTTTGTAGGGGGCCTGCTTGCCTGCCCAGGTGAGGTGCGTGTTCACATCGGCCAGCGTCGCGTACAGGTCGCCGGGCGAGACGTCGGTTTGCAGCTCAACGTGGAACGTGATGATGGGTTTCTGCTCGGTCACGGTGGCCTCCTATCTCATGGGGCCACCATAGGTAGGGGCGTTTCGCGCGTCATGAGGAGTTCTCCTCACTCTGTGCGAAGGCGCTGCTAGAAAACGCTCGCGTCGAGTAGCGCGCGCGCGATCACGGCGTGGCCGGCCGCGCTCGGGTGATCGCCGTCGGCCGCCAGCAACGCCGTGTCGTCCTGGTTCCCCGCCGCGCCTCGGAACGGCGTGTACAGGTCCACGAAGCGCGCGCTCGCCCGAGCCGACGCGGCACGGATCGCCGCGTTGACCTGCTGGGTCAGCTCGTCGCCGAGCGCCATGAACTGCGCGCCGCGCGCGCGCCCGACCGCGCCGTCCTCCCAGATGTCCCAGTAGTCGGTGACGAGCACCGTCGCCGAGCCGCCGAGCGCATGGATGCTGCTCAGGATCGCATCGAGGTTAGACGTGAGCGCCGTCAGCTCCGACGCGTAGCACGACAGCTTCGCGCACGCCGGGTCGTACCAGAAGTCGTTGGCACCGATCGTGACGATGATGATGTCGGCCTGAACGACGGCAGACTTCGCGTTGGGATCCGCGCGCAATGATGCGAGCAGCCCTGCGGTTGTCTGTCCTATCACGCCCAAGTTCTGCGTCGTCGTCTCGATGTGGGAGCGAGATTGAAGCTGCTCGGCGTAGAGGGTTAGGAAACCGCGGCAGTCACATGCGGTTGCGGCGGTGACGGAGTCGCCGAGACCGACGACCGTTTGGTGGGATGAGGGTTGGGCTGGGGGTGCAGCCTTGGGCCGCGATGCGGGCGCGCACATCGCAAGCGCCAGCGCGATAAGGACGCAGGGCCACTTCCTCATACCCGAATCATCGAGGATTCGTGGCCCAGCGCAAGGACGAATAGCATCGAAGCATGGCAGAACGGCTCGGATACAAGGAGCCCGCGGGCAAGCGCGCGTTCGCGTTCGACGTAGTGCCTGTCGGGAAGCTCGACGTCATCGAGCATCAGCGCAAGGCCAGCGCGCCGCACGTCGCGCGCGTCGTGGACTCGATCGAACGTGTTGGCTTCGTCGCACCGTTGGTCGTTGTCGAGCGTGCCGGTCGGTACGTGATCATCGACGGGCAGCACAGATTCTTGGCGGCTTCGGAGTTGGGGCTCAAGCAGCTGCCGGTCGTGATCGTGCCCGAGGAGACCGCGCGCAGGATGCTCGCGCTGAATGTCGAGAAGGAGCCGAACATCCGCGAGCGAGCCGCCGTGGCGCTGTCGCTGTACCGCGAGATGGTTTCGGCGTCGCCGAAGATGTTCGAGGACGATCCGGCGGTGGCCGATGCGGTGCTGTTCGCGCACAACGTGACGCTGGGGATGGCGTACGCGTCGTACGGGAGGCTGGCGGGCTCGTCGTTCGAGCCGATCCTGAAGAAGTGCGACGGGTTCCTGGACGTGGCGCTGTCTGCTGCCGTGGAGACGCGGGAGGCGCGCGCGGCGCAGGTGGTTGAGGCTCAGCGGCTGGTGCGCGCGGTGGTCGATGCGTTGAAGGAGAAGGGCATGTGGCACGAGTTCGTCGGCGCCCAGATCATCGCGTACGCGAACCCGCTGCGGCGCGCGCGCAAAGCGCAGGAGTTCGACGGGGTGTTCGCCAAGCTGCTCGCGAAATTGCGCGAATTGGAGGAGAAGCCGGAGAAGGTGCTCGGCGGCGGGGGTGCCTGACCGTCAGGCAGTCAGGCAGTCGCGCGACAGGAATGTACCTCCGGCCGGCGGCGTTTCACGAGGCATGACGAACTGGAACGACAACATCATCAAGGAATTCAGAGAGAACGAGGGGCGCGTCGGCGGCGGATTCGCCGGACATCCCTTGGTTCTCCTCCACCACCGTGGCGCCAAGTCGGGCCACATCCGGGTGAACCCGCTCGCGACGCAGCTGCTCGACGAAAACACATGGGCGATCTTCGCGTCGAAGGGCGGCGCGCCGACGAACCCGGCGTGGTTCTACAACGTCCAGGCTCATCCCGACGTTGAGATCGAGTTCGGGACCGAGACGATCCCGGTGCGCGCGCGCGTCGCGACCGGCGATGAGCGCGAGCGCATCTGGACGAAACAGAAAGAGCTGATGCCGGGCTTCGCGTCGTACGAGAAGAAGACGTCGCGCGAGATCCCGGTCGTGGTGCTCGAGCGGCGCTAGGCGATCTCTTCGGCGGCGTCGCGCGCGTTCGGGAACCAGATCTTGAACGTCGTGCCTTTGCCGATCTCGGTGTCCACTGTGATCTGCCCGTCGAGCGCGTCGACCAGACGCTTCGTGATGTACAAGCCGAGGCCGAAGCCGTCGCCGACGCGGCGGAGCGCGCCTCCGACTTGGTAGAAGCGTTCGAACAGCCGCGGGATGTCTTCGGGCGCGATGCCGCGCCCATCGTCGCTCACTTCCAGCCGCAAGCCGTCGGGCTCGCGATGGATGCTCACACGCACGATGCTGTTGTCGGGTGAGAACTTCAGCGCGTTCTCGACCAGGTTGCGCGCGATCTGTCCGAAGCGCTGCTTGTCGGTCATGAACGCATCCAGGTCGGGTCCGATCGCGCACGACACGCGCGCGCCACGCGGGCCGAGCTCTTCCAGCAACGTATCCACCACGCTGTTCATGTCGGTCGGCTGGAGCCGAAGGCCGACACCGCCGGCCTCGATGTTCGACACGATCAACAGATCTTCGACCAGGTGCGCAAGCCGGTCCGTTTGACGGTCAAGCATCTCGAGCAGCGTGTGCTGCTGCTGCGGCGAAAGGTGCACGCGTTGCTGCAACGTCTTGAGAGAACCCTGCATCGCCGTGAGAGGCGTGCGGAGCTCGTGCGACGCGATCGCG